>QJVY01000131.1 GCA_003235555.1 Ignavibacteria bacterium
ATGTCATCGACGAACGTGCCCCCGGGAGGGTCACGACTCCTCCACGTCACGTTTGTCCCGAACGGAACGGGCGGCGGAGGTTCCTGGCTGACGATGACACACAATGATCCGGGGTCGCCGGATTCGGTTCTGCTTTCAGGGTCCGGCTACACGCCGGCCATGCCCGTGCTCAGCGGGTCTTCGCTCACGTTCGTGTACCCGGACGGGCCGGAACTCCAGACCAGGGAGCTGTACATCCGAAACGCGGGGGACGTGACACTGTTCGTCGACACGATCGAGAGTGCGAACAGCCAGTATTTCGCGGAAATGCCCGTCGCGCAGATCGCACCGGGCGACAGCCAGCCGGTGAGCGTGACGTGCAATCCCGATACCGGCCAGGCTCCTGACGGGTACATCGTCATCCGCTACGCCGGGACGTCCCCGCCCGACACGGTGTCCCTCACCTACGATATCGTTCTCGCCGCGGGGCTGGACGGCAACCTTCCGGAAACACCGGTGTTGCGGCAGAATTATCCCAACCCGTTCAATCCGTCGACGAACGTCAGCTTCGTTCTTGCTGAGCGGAGCAGGGTGGTTCTCACGGTGTACGACATCCTCGGCCGGCGGGTCGAGATTGTCGTCGACGAAGTTCTTGGGCCGGGGGAGTACACGAGGCGATGGAATGCGGGCGGGCAACCTGCTGGAGTGTACTATTACCGGTTGCAGGCGGGTGAGTATACAGGGACGAGATCGATGGTCCTGACGCGGTGATGCCGCGGGAGGTGGTTCCCTCCCGCCAGCCCGATCCCTCCCCCACAGCGCCTAACGCATCACCACGATTTTTTTCACGGCGAGAAACGACCGGTCAGGCTCATCGACCCCGACGGCCTCCATGCGGCAGAAGTAGACCCCGGCGGCCACGCTGCCGGCATCCCACGTAGTCGAATGGTGCCCCTCACCGGCTATACCATCCACCAGCAGTTTGATTTCCCGTCCCAGGATATCGTACACGGCCATCCTCACGCGGCTCGGGACGGGAAGGGAATACCCGATCGTTGTCGACGGGTTGAAGGGGTTGGGATAATTCTGGCCGAGCGAATATTCCGCGGGCACCCCGTGTATCCCGGGGCTCACCAGCGTCAGGAGGTACCGTCCTCTTTCACCGGTTTCCCCGAGGGAATTTCGGTCCGGAATGGAGATCCCGTAACCGGGACGAAGGGGCATGACCTTCCCTCCGGCGAAAACGGACAACGAAACAGATGTTTTTCCGGCGAGGCGGATTCTCAGGGGGAAACGGGCTGACGAAATCATCACGTGAAATTCAGAAACGGACCCCGGGCGGATCTCCCCGACCGATCCCCCGGAGGTGAGCCGCGCGTCGAACACACCTTCCGGTGGTCGGGGGGGAAGGATGTAGCGGGACAGATCCGGTGTTTCACCGGTCGAGAGGTAGAGATCGGTGGTCCGGGAGTCCGCATCTTCGATGCGGAGGGCGGTGAACCCGGCCAGGGGGCCTTCGTAGTCAGCGCGGGAAGACGTTCGGGTGACCCCGGCCGGTGCGGCCGCATCCAGGAAAATCGTACCCGCCGTCTCGGAATGCACCCAGTACCCACCGCCCGGGTTGATCGTATCCACCGCGGTATACCCGTCTTCATATCCGAAGAAAAATCCGAGGGGGAGGTCCTCCGGCATGGTTCTCACCCTGTTCACCGGGATCGGTGCGCTCAGAGCGCCAATGAGATTCCATCCCGGGACGACGGGGATGCTGTCGCTCAACCTGGCGGATGGGTCGAAGCGGAGCGAGTCGATTGCCGGCGGGTACTTGAGCCAGTAGCCGGCGTTCGGTCGGAGCGTATCGTTGCCGACGTACCCGGTTCCGGGAACGAAAGAGTACCCGATCGTGGCCGCCGACGGGAAAAGTGAACTGACCCGCCCGTCGGGGACGGGGGCGGGGACGGAAACGAGCCGCCATTTCGTCAGCCAGGCATCGGGGAAGATCGGGGAGTTCGTGACCATCGTCAGAAACTCGACCGCCACGTTCGTGATCGTGAGGCTTCCCCCCGATTTCATGTCGGTGACGGTCCCGAACGGGCCCGTGAGCGTCACGGGGCCCGCGAACATTTCTGAAACGAGGTATTTGTCCCACCGGATCGTCATCGGGTAACTTCCGCCGCTGACCAGACCCGGGAGAAAACTCAGGAGGAACGTGTCCGACTGTGTCGGGGAGGAATAGGGCCTCATGTCTGTCCATGATCCCTCGCCGAATATTTCGCTAGCCTCGTTCAGGGGGAGCCTCGGATCCGAAAACCTCGCGTCGAAAATTCCCCCGAACTCGACGAACGACCGTGGCGGGAGTTCGGCCTCCCCTTCGGTGGAATCCGCCGCGGACGCCAGCGGGTAGATACCCCAGATGCCCCGCGTCGACCCGGGACGGATCCCGCCCCAGACGTACCGGTGGGCGAGGGGCGAATTGTCGCTCACGAGTACGGGGATTCTCGACCTGACGAAGGGTCCGGCGAGGCCGATGACCGGCTGGATGAGGTGCTCCGACGGATCACCGATCCGCAGAGTACCCATGGAGAGCAGGAGCGGGGTGGTTTGTTCCCAGAAGAGCGTGATCCGTGGCCGGACCCTGTACGCGCCGTGGGGGAGAGAACTGAAGCTGAAGGACCCGTCGGGCCCCGTGGTCGTGGAATCCGTGAAGGGCCCGTCGAGGTACACGGTCCGCCCGGGGAAGCCCGCTTCCCCGGGGTTCCGCAGGGAGTCGTTGTTCGCGTCGAGGAACAGGACCCCCTGGATGTCGCCGTCGTTCCGCATCCGGGCGACCACGCCTGAGTCGCCGACGGCGAACGCCACCCTGGGTCCCGCCATCGAGACGGCGTTGAAGGACGCCATCGACGGCTGGTGGGTGTCCCAGTTTTTCCCCGAATCCTGCGTCGAGATCACTCCCCCCGTCCCTGCCAGCCAGCCCGATCCGGGGTGCGCGAATACCGCACTCCTCACCTCCCATCCGGTCAATGCGCGCACGCCCCACGTGGTGCCGCCGTCGGTGGTGGTCATCAGCCACTGGGGGATGATACCCGGCAACTTTCCGACGGCGTAGATGACGCCGGTGTCGACGTACCTGATGTCCGCCACGCTGCTCACCTGCCGGAGCAGGTCCCAGCTCGCGCCGCCGTCGCCGGTGTGGATGATCGACCCGTTCAGCCCCGCGGCTACGCCGGTGTTCGCGTCCAGGAAGGACACTGCCGCCCAGTCATCGGACACCGGGCCCGGCTGCGGTGTCCAGGTCGACCCGCCGTCGGTCGTGCGGAGAATGGTGTTGCCCCGGCCCGCGGCTGTCGCGGCGTCGGGACTGAACACGAAGAGCGAAAGAAGGTCCGCCGGGGTCCCGGACGGCTGGGCATTCCACGTCGTTCCGCCGTCGGAGGAATGCAGGATGACCCCTGAATCCCCGACGACCCATCCGTTGAGCGGATCGTTGAACACCACGTCGCGCAACGGGGATGTTACCGGTGCGGGTCGGGTCTGCCAGCTTCTGCCGTAGTCCGCCGAGAAGGCGATCCGTCCCCCTTCTCCCACGGCGAACAACGAGTCCCGGTTCAGGTCTGCCGCCAGGAGTATTCCAGCGGTTCCCAGGTGGCGCCCGCGTCCGTGGTCCTGAAGATGCGGCCGTCGAATCCCGTCACGGCCATTCCGAATGACGGCGACCCGAAGGCCATATCCCGCGCTGCGTTCATCGGGACCGCCCCGGGGGGGGACCAGGTCGCACCGGCGTCGGTCGTCCGGAGGACGGTACCGCCGCCGGTTCCGATGATCCCGTTCATCCCGTCGGAGAATGCGACGAACTGGAGATGATCGCTCGTTCCGCTCGGGACATTCGTCCAGAAAATCCCGCCGTCGGTCGTCCGCCGGATCGTCCCCCCGTCACCCACCGCGATGGCGGTGAGGCTGTCCACGAGAGAGACGTCGTGGAGGTCCGTTCCGCCGGTCAGGGCGCTGTGGAAAAACCAGCTCCGGCCCCCGTCGGTCGACCGGTAGGTGTCGCCGGCGTCCCCAACCGCGATACCGTATGCGCCCCCCAACCTGATCCGTCGGAGGCTTCGGAACAGGAGGGGGGTGGCCGGCAACCAGGTGTCGCCCCCGTCCGACGTGTGGTAGATCCGGTTCGCGTCGAGTGTCGTGAGGACGCCGTTCGACGCATCGCTGAACGCGACGCCGCCGAGGGTGTAGAGCGAATCGATGAGGGTCTGGGTCTGCCGCCGCCACGTCTCCCCGCCGTCGTCGGTACGGAGCACGGTCGCTTCGGTCCCCCCGACGATGGTCCCGTGGTACCTGTCGGAGAACGATATCGACCCGAAATTATCGCCCGATCCGCTCGGGGAAGTCAGCCAGGTCTCCCCGCCGTCTGTCGTGCGGAAGATCCTGCCGCCCCAACCTCCCGCGACCGCATACAGCGAATCGATGACGGCGACGCAGAAAGGGCTGTGTTCGATGGCCGGCCCTCCCGCGACGGTTTCCCACGCGGGCTGGGAGAGGCTGGAACTGCTGATGAAGAAAAATACGAGGAGGATTCGCAGGGGAGAGATGATCCGGAACTCACCCGACAGGGGGGAATATGGGGCCCGGCCCCGGGATGAATGAGCGTGCCCCGCATGGTTCAAGATTGACGCCACGGAAACGGTCTGGATTCGCTGCGGTCTGTAATGAAAAGTATTCATAATCCGCGCGATTATCAAGAACCCGGATGGGAGGACTCCGGATCAGGTCAACGGTGCTGATGAAACGAGGATGAGAGGAGGAGTCGCGGTATAGAGAGGAAGGAGCTGGTCAGCTCCCGGAATATCCCCTCCCCTGTGCGTTTTTCACGCAGGCCTGCCTGGAAAAAAATCCGTCGCCTGAAACCGCGACGACCTTTTTTTCGGCGAATTTTCTCCACTGCCACTGGTCGGTCCGGTCTTTGTAGAATTCCCACCTGTCGGGGGGGAGATCGGCGCCGGGCCGGATGCTGGAGGGATATTTCCGTGTCCGATTCATCGGGACACCTGGGAGGTACGTCGCCCCGGGGAAGGGGTTACGCCGCGTTGACCTTCATTTCGCGGCCCTTGAGCTTCTTGCCATGGAGAGCCGCGATGGCCGTCGTTGCTTCCTCTGAACCCGGCATTTCGATGATGCCGAACCCCTCGGAATTTCTGTCGAAGCGGTTCCACACTAAATTGATAAACGCGACCTCGCCGAAGGCGGAAAATTCCGAGCGAAGTTCTTTTTCGGTGATCTCACGTGATAAATTGCCTGCAATGATTTTCAAATGGTCCCCTTTCTAAACGTCTGTTGGTGAGGTGCGAATTGCGGATTTCGGGCCCGGAACGCGGTATTTTCTCCGGGTCTCACCTCAATGTACGGACGATTTGGCCGGTATCCTAATTTCCCGGTTGCCGGGGTCGAAGGACGGATCCTGAAGGCTCTTTACGCGCTCTCCCTGATGAAGTTTCCCGTGCGGAGTTCCTCGTACGCCTGCCGCAGCTCATCCTGTGTGTTCATGACGATCGGTCCCCTCCACGCGACAGGTTCTTCCAGGGGTTGACCGGAGACCATCAGGAACCTGATCCCCCCGGGGCCGGCCTGGACGTTCACTTCGTCACCGGAGTCGAACAGTACGAGAGACCGGTTCCCCGTGAGGTCGGTCGTCTCTTCCCCGCCCGGCCCGACGCGGTCGGTCCGGACGGCACGGGGCTGTGAAGCGTCCCTGAAGCTCCCCGCGCCTTCGAAGACATAGGCGAAGGCGTGCCGCGATGTTTCAACTTTCAGCCGTTTGCTCACGCCTGCGGGCACGGAGATGTCGAGGTACCGCGGATCGGCGGCGATCCCGTCGACCGGCCCCTTCTTTCCATGGTAGTCACCGCAGATGACCCGTACGGTCGTCCCGTCGTCGTCGGTGAGCGCGGGGATTTCACCTGACGGCACGTCCTGGTACCGGGGACTCGTCATTTTCAGTGACGAGGGGAGGTTCGCCCACAGCTGGAAACCGTGCATGCGGCCCCCGGGGTCGCCTTTCGGCATCTCCTGGTGGAGGATCCCGCTCCCGGCGGTCATCCACTGGACGTCACCGGAGCCGAGCGATCCGCGGTTGCCGAGGCTGTCGCCGTGGTCCACCGTCCCGGCGAGGACATAGGTGATGGTTTCGATGCCGCGATGGGGATGCCAGGGGAAGCCGGCCACGTATGCGTCGGGATCCTCGTTGCGGAAGTCGTCGAGGAGCAGAAAGGGATCGAACTCCTCCGTCTGGCCGAAGCCGAAAGCCCTGCGAAGGTGGACGCCGGCCCCCTCGAGCGTGGGCACGGCCTGGACGATCCGTTTTACCGGTCGGATGGACATAGGAACACCGTATGTATTGATTTTGAAATCCCTGATAACGGGGGAGACTCTTATAAGGTACAAACACCGTCCGGCGCAAGCAAATTCCCGAACCAGTGGGGCCATTGTGGAATTCCGGCTATGCTTTATTTACATTGTGACGATTGATCGATTGTCACTTTTTTTTTGACCGGTGAAGGCCATGCCCGAAGACACTGCCGCGGACAACCTGCAGAATTTCAACCGTGACGAACTGATCAAAATGGTCAAAATGTACGCGGCCAACTGGCTCGCGCACGACGGGTGCTGGTTCCTGGCGGCCGAAGAGAAGTGCGGTATGGACGCGGCAATAGAGCTCGACACGATGTCGTGGAAACGGTTTGCCCGGGCGGAGGCGAAGAGGATCATGAAAACGTTCGACATCCCCGCCGAAGGAGGCCTTGACTCCCTCGCGAAGGCCCTCGGTTTCCGCCTCTACGCGGCGATCAATCCCCAGGACATCGAGCGCCCCGACAACCACACACTCCGGTTCCGTATGCTCGGTTGCCGTGTACAGGAAACCCGCGCGAGGAAAGGTCTGCCCGATTTTCCCTGCAAACCGGTCGGCGAGGTCGAGTTCGGCACGTTCGCGTCGACGGTGGACCCGGGAATCCGCACCCGGTGCCTCCGCTGTCCCCCCGACGCCGACGCGCACGGATCGTGCGCGTGGGAATTTTCGATGCGATCCTGATGAACGAACGGACCTTCCGGGCAGAGAACGCACAGGTACTCGAAGATCCGGAGCGCCTCGTCTGGCTTCCGCCGGACGAGGTGATCACCGCCCTCGCGCTGCGTACCGGAATGAACGTCGTGGACGTCGGCGCGGGGACCGGCTATTTCAGCATCCCGATCGCGGACGCCGTGGGTGCGGGGGGTCGGGTGACGGCGGTGGACATGCAACGGGAAATGCTCGACCTTCTGGCCGGAAAAATCAAAAAGCGGGGGGGCCCCGGGAACATCGGGCTGGTACAGGGCGAGGCGACCGCGACAGGTGTGTCGGCGGGCGCGGCGGATATCGTCCTGATGGCGAATGTCTGGCACGAACTCGATGATTATCCGGCGGTCCTCGCAGAAATGAACCGGGTACTCGTACCCGAAGGTGTCCTCGCCGTCCTGGACTGGCGCACGGACCAGGAGCCACCACCAGGACCCCCATCCGGCCACCGCGTTTCGGCCAGGGCCGTCGGCCGGGACCTCTCTGATAACGGGTGGAGCGTATCCGACACGAGGGACATCGGCCGGTACAGTTACCTGGTCATCGCGGGTATCCCGCAATGACCGGTCGGTCGGTATACGGCATGGTTTCTCGCGGACACTCCAGGCACGGATGGACATCCCGGGATTCGTAAAACATTACGGCGGGGGCCTCTGGCGCCGCGCGGGGGAGCATGACGTATTCTTCATGGCCGGCGCCCTCTCGTTTTCGATCCTCGTCTGCATCGTACCCTTCATCCTCATCTGTTTTTCGGTCGGCGGTCTCGTCCTGGAAAAAACCGCCTTCACCGCGGAGATCGACTCCTTCATCAACGTCGTGATCCCGTACCCCGAGACGGCAAAGTTCGTCCAGGAGTTCGTGTCGACACAGGTCAGCGAATTCCGGCTGTACAAGGGACTCGCCGGCGGAATCGGTTTCGTGGGGCTCTTCTTCGCGTCGAGCGCGTTGTTCGGAAACATCAGGACGATTTTCGGTAAAATCTATCCCATCACGAAAAACCGTTCCGCGCTGGTAGGGAAACTGCACGACCTCGGGATGATCCTGCTGGTGATGCTGCTGTTCATCCTCGCGGTGGCGCTCCTCCCTGCGGTACAGATCGCGACGCACCTCGCCGGGAGCACCGACCTCCTGCAGGGATTCAAATTCGGCCAGCTGAAGGACCTGGCGATTGAGGGGCTCTCGTTCCTGGTCATCTTCACGGGCCTCTTCCTGGTCCACCTCCTCGTGCCCGCCACGCACCCGTCGAAGCGGACCGCACTGGTGGCAGCCGTTTCCACCGCCGTCCTCTGGCTCATCGCCGCGAGTCTCTTCGGCCTGTACATCGTGCACATCGCCAATTTCAAACGGATCTACGGTGCCTACGTACTCGGGATCGTGGTCTTCTTCTGGATCCACTATTCGTCCGTCGTTTTCATCATCGGGACGGAGATCGGGCAGCTCTACCGCGAGCGCCACCCGCAGGGCCGCCGGAAAAAAAAGGGGCGGCCGGATTGAATCCGGCCACCCCATGAGTCTGGCGGTCGCGCCTGCCCGGCGGGTGGTCTCCCGCCCGGAGCGTTACCGCTTGTCCGGGTAGTCCGGGATCGGCGGCGCGTTTTTCTCCTGCGTTTTGAGCTCGTTCAGGATTTCCTCGATCGCCCTGTCGAGCTGCTGGTCGACGCCGGCGTATTCCTTCGCGGGATCGTTGTCCACGACGATGTCCGGCTCGACACCCACTCCTTCCATAATCCACCTGCCTTCGGTGTCGTAGCGTGAAAATTCCGGCTTGTTCAGGAAGCCGCCGTCGAGCAGCGGCAGGGATCCCCTGATGCCGACGACGCCGCCCCAGGTCCTCTTGCCGATGAGTTTGCCGAGTCCGTTCTTGCGGAAGCGGTAGGGGAAGATGTCCCCGTCGGAGGCCGAGAACTCGTCGGTGAGGCAGACCTTCGGTCCCCAGATCATGTCGCCGGGATCGGTGGAGGTCGCCGTGTTGCGGGCGAAGTCGATCATCACCATCTCGCGGTTGAGGCGTTCGATGACCAGGGGCGAGACGAAACCGCCGCCGTTGCCGCGCACGTCGATGATCACGGCCTTCTTCCGCAGCTGCGGGTAGAAGCGGCGGACGAACTCGTTGAGGCCGCCCACGCCCATGTCGGGGATGTGTATGTACCCGACCTTGCCGCCGGTGGCCTTGTCCACCTTCGCGATGTTCCCCTCGACCCAGTTCTGGTAGTAGAGGTTCGCCTCGTCATCGACGGGAACCACCACGACGTTGCGTCCACCCTGTTTCGACGGGGTGGCGTTCAGCGTCAGTGTCACCTGTTTACCCGCCATGTTGACGAGTGATGCGTAGATGTTCGCCATGGCGTCGACCGGCTTCCCGTTGACGGCGGTGATGTAGTCCCCCTCCTTCGCGTCGACCCCGATCTCGGTCAGCGGGCTTCGGGTGCCCTTTTCCCAGTTGTAGCCCTTCAGGATCCGGGTGATTTTGTAGAACTTCGACGCGGGGTCGCGTTCGAGTTCCGCCCCGAGGAGGCCGGTGTTGATCCTCTTGGCCTTCGGGTAGTCTCCGCCGCCCACGTAGGTGTGCCCGACGGAAAGCTCGCCGATCATCTCGCCGATGATGTAGGTCAGGTCGGCCCTGTGGTTGACGTAGGGGACCAGCGGCGCGTATTTTGTCTTCACCGCGTCCCAGTCCACGCCGTGCATGTTGGGCGCGTAGAAGAAATATTTCATCTGCCGCCAGCACTCATTGAACATCTGCGTCCACTCGGCCTTGCGGTCGAGGGTGACTTCCATGCCGGAGAGGTCAAGCTTGTCCTTGAGGCTCAATTTGCTCTTCGGCAGGTCTTCGATGTAGTACGATCCGCTGCTGCTGACGAGGATTTTCTTTTTGTCTGCGGATAATTCGTACCCGCTGATCTCTCCGAGGTTGGTCTCCTTCAGGTCGTCGAAATCGTACATGAGGAACTGTGTCTTCTCGTCTTTGCTCCCGTGGCGCGTATAATAGAGTCTCGATTCAACCCCCGCGAGGCCGCCGTAATTCGACGGATCGATGGGGAGCGCGGCGATACGGCCGGCGATGCCGTCGGCGTCGACCGTCACCTTCACGCCCGCGTCTCCCTTGTCGTCCTTTTTCTCGTCCTTCTTGGCGTCCCCCGATTTCCCCTTATCCTCCTTCACCTGCACCTCGTCGCTCTTCGGTTTGAAGGGGGAGTCGGCGGATTTCGTCAGCGTCACGAGGTAGATCCTTTCCATGTCGCTGTACGAGATATTGAACTCGGTCTGGCTGAAGGTGGGATTGAAATCCCTGCTGGACACGAAGTAGAGGTACTTCCCGTCGGGGCTGAAGGCCGGGTTGGAGGAATTGTACCATTTGTCGGTGACCATGATCTGTTTCCCGTCGGCCAGCGAATAGAGGTAGATCCTGTTCGGCGTGTCGAGTTCCGGCATCGTGTACGCGATCCACCGGCTGTCGGGAGACCAGACCGCCTGGTTGAACTCCCAGGATTCGGCTTTCGCGATTTCGGTGATCTTCTTCGTGTCGATGTCGACGTAACGCAGGCGGAGTTTCTTGTCCGCCCACATGAGTTTCTTACTGTCGGGGGACCATACCGGAGTGTACATGTAGGTGTCGCTGCCCGTGGTGACCCGCACGGCGTCGGACGACCCGTCCTGGGGCTCGATCCAGATTTCATCCTCGCCGGTGGCGTCGCTGATGAACGAAATCCATTTTCCGTCCGGCGACCACTTGGAGTACCGTTCGTGGGTACCGGGCGTCCCCGTCAGGTTGCGCGTGGGACCGTGTTCCGCCGGGACGGTGAAGACGTCCCCGCGGGCCCCGAAGAGGGCGCGCTTGCCGTCGGGGGAAATCTCGTAGTTGGTGACGGACTTGCCCACCTCGACGATCCCGCCCCGTCCGCCGAGCATGTCCTCTTCGAACGTGACCGTGATTTTCGTCGCGGTGCCGGCCGCGAGGTCGAAGCGGTAGATGTACCCGCCGTTTTCGAAGACGATCGCGTTGTCCCCGAGGGAGGGAAATTTGATGTCGTAATCGGTGAAATTCGTCAGCCGGCGTGACTGTTTGGTGCCGAGGTCATGGACGTAGA
>QJVY01000008.1 GCA_003235555.1 Ignavibacteria bacterium
CTTCGGGCCCTGAATCAGCTGCAGGTAGTCGGCGATCACCAGCCCGATGTCCTGCTCCGCCTTGAGACGGCGCGCCTTGGCGCGGAGTTCGAGGATGGAGAGGGCGGGGGTGTCGTCGATGAAAATCTTCGCCTCCGCCAGCCGTCCCACGTTGCGGCTGAGGTTCTTCCACTTGTCCTCGTGGAGCCGGCCCGTGCGCAGGTCGTGGGCGTTGACCTTCGCCTCGGCGGCCAGGAGCCTGATGATCAGCTGCTGTTCCGCCATCTCGAGGCTGAAGATGGCGACCGGTGTTTTCTTCTCTTTGTGCAGGGCCGCGTTCCGCGCCAGCGCCAGGGCGAACGCCGTCTTCCCCTGGCTGGGCCGCCCGGCGATGATGACGAGGTCCGAGTTCTGGAAGCCGCCGGTGCTGTCGTCGAGCTTCGGGAAGCCGCTCGGAACGCCCGTGATCCCGTCATGCCTGCCGTGCAATGACTGCAGGTAGTCCACCGTTTCCGCGAGGGCGGGCCCGAGGGGGGTGAACGTCTTCTTCAGGCGCCGTTCCGAGATCGAGAAGATCTTCGCTTCCGCATCGTCGAGGAGGTCGAGCGCGTCCTCGGTGTCGTTGTAGGCCCTGGACGCCACCTCCGTCGCGGACGCGATGAGGCTCCGCATCAGGGATTTTTCGAGGATGATCCGCGAATGGTACTCGATGTTGGCGGCTGTGCTCACGTTCATCGTCAGTCCGTTGATGTAGACCGGGTCGGCGGCCGGGTCCAGGGTCCCCTGGCGGCGGAGTTCCTCGGTGAGCGTGATCGCGTCCACGGGTTCGGAGCGTTCGAACAGTTCGTGCATACCGCGGAAGATCTTCCGGTGCAGGGGGTTGTAGAACGACGACTCGTCGAGGACCTCGAGGGCCTTCGGCACCGCCTCGCGGTCGATCAGCATGGCACCGAGAACCGCCTTTTCGACGTCCACAGCCTGCGGCGGTACGCGGCTTTCGCCCGGTCCGGCGTCCGGGATCATGTCCGGCGAGATGCGGTTCCTCTCAGCCACGGGATTCCCCGAGCGCCTTCATGAGCATTTTCATATCCTCCCAGGTCGGTTTTTTCCACTCCGGGTTCCGGAGGAGCGCCGCCGGATGATAGGTGACGATGAGTCTGCTGCCGTGGAAGTCGTGCATCCTTCCCCGCATGGCCGAGAGGCCGTCGGTGGTTTTCAGGAGCCACTGCGCCGCGGTCCGGCCGAGGCAGATGATGAATTTCGGTTTCACGAGTTCGATCTGTTTCATGAGGTACGGCGTGCAGGTCTCCTCTTCGGCGGGCAGCGGCGCCCGGTTGTTGGGGGGTCTGCACTTGACGATGTTGCAGATATAGACGTCGGCGCGCTTCATGCCCGTCGCATCGATGATCTTGTCGAGGAGTTTGCCGGCGCGGCCCACGAAGGGTTCCCCCTTCGCGTCCTCGTCGGCGCCCGGCCCCTCACCGATGAACATGACGTCGGCGTCCGGGTTTCCCACGCCGAACACGAATTTTGTCCGCGTGGCCCCGAGCGGGCATTTCAGGCAACCGCAGATGGCTCCGTTGAGTTCGTCGAGTGTCTTCGCCTTCGCCCACGCCTCGTCGGGGTACCCGAAGGCGAAAGTCCCTTCGCCCGCCGGAGCGCCGCCCCGCCGGGCCGGTCCGCTCCTGCCGGGCGGGTGCGTGAGGATCAAATCACCGAAGAGGCTTTCCTGCTGCATCAGGTACCGCTGTGACTGGTTGAGGAGATCGATGAGTTCGTCGCGATCCTGGGTGGCCAAGGGGTGTTAGGGATAATAGAAAATTTATGTAAAAAAACAGTAGAAAGACAACCCTGCGGTCGTCCGGCCGGGATTACCGCCGGGACCGACGCGCGGACGATTTTTTCCCCGGTCGTCGCCCCGCCGCCGGTTTCTTTCGGCCGGTGCCGGGGGATGTGCGGCCGCCGGACCCCCCCTTTGCCATGAACCTGACGAGACGGTCCAGCAGGGCATTGGCGACTCCGAATTTCGGCAGAATCCCGAGCTTCCGGGGTTTTCCTCCCCGGGTAAAAATCGTCACCGAGTTCGTGTCTCCCCCGAATTCGGACCCCTTCCGGAGGGGATTGTTCAACACGAGGAGATCGACCCCCTTCTCCCTGAGTTTTTTCCCCGCATTGCGCGTTTCGTCGTGGGTTTCGAGGGCGAAACCCACCAGGGGTTTGCGGGGTTTGAGCGTTGAGAGGGATTTGAGGATGTCGGGGGTTTCCCTGAGCCTGAGTTCCATCGTGCCCCCTTTGACCGTGGACTTTTTGATCTTCCGCCTGGACACCGTTACCGGCGTGAAATCCGCCACGGCCGCTGCCATCACGATGCCGTCCGTTCTCCGGTGGAGCCGTTTGACGGCGCGGTCCATCTCCGCGGCGGACTCGACATCGACGCGGGCCACTCCGCGCGGGGTGCGCAGGTTGACGGGGCCGGCAACGAGCGTGACGTGCGCTCCGCGCCTCGCGGCAGCCGACGCGACCGCGAACCCCATTTTTCCCGACGACCTGTTCCCGATGTACCGCACGGGGTCGATCGCCTCGATCGTCGGGCCGGCCGTCACCAGGAGTTTCATGCCCTTCATGTCGAGGCGGGATCCGGCGAGTATCCGCTCGGCAGCATCTGCGATACGGGTGATTTCCGGCAGTCGCCCCGGGCCGGTCAAACCGCTTGCGAGTTCACCCACCTCCGGCGGCAGGACTTCGTACCCGCACTCCCGCAGCGCCGAGAGGTTTGCCTGGGTGGCCCGGTGCTCCCACATGTCATGGTCCATCGCGGGACAGACGAGGATTTCCTTCCGGTAGGCGAGGGCGAGCGTGGAAACGGCATCGTCGGCGATGCCGTGGGCGAGGCGTGCGACCACGTTGGCGGTCGCGGGGGCGATGATCAGCATGTCACCCCACCTCGCCAGGTCGATGTGCCAGGTCCCGTGCGCGTGGCCGGACCCGGCCGAAGGGAACGTCCCGACGACCACCTCCGCCCCGGTGAGCGTGGAGAGGGTCAGCGGTGTGACGAACTCCTTCGCCGATTCGGTCATGATCGCACGGACGACGGTTCCGCGTTTCACGAATTCCCTGACGAGGAGGGGGATCTTGTAGGCGGCGATCCCGCCGGTGACCCCCAGGAGAACCTGTCGCTGTTTCATCTTGGCGCCGGTCTAGGGGGCGGGCGGAAACACGTCCTCTTCCTTGTACCGGTAGTTGATCTTCTTCCCCATCAGCTCGCGGATGGCGATCTCGGTCGGCTTCGGACGCTGTTCGAATTCCTTCGCGACGAGTATCTGGTCCGGGTTGGTCTGGGGCTGTTCGGTCTCCTCCTCGGGTTCGAAGATCCGCGACTGGAGCATTTCGATCCGCTGGTTGAACTCGATCTTCATCTCCTCGTTGATCTGCCGGGCCCTTTTGAGGAGCACGACGATCGCCTCGTAGATGTTCTCGGCGCTCTTCGTCATCTGATCGATATCGAGTGGTTTGATGGGCATCTGTTTCTCTCCTTGCGTTGTCCTGTTATGAGTCCTGTTTTTCGAGCGCGTCCCGCACGATCCCGTCGACCTCGGCGACGGCCCGTTCCAGCACGTCGTTCACCACCTGGTGGTCGAAATGCCGCGCCTGCTCCATTTCCATGGGGACCCTCTCCATCCGTCGCGCGAGGGCGTTCGGGTCCTCGGTGCGCCTGTTCTGCAACCGCGCGATCAGGCTGTCCGTGTCGGGCGGTTTGACGAAAATCAGCACGGCCGTCCGATCATAGAGTTTCTTGATGGAGAGCGCACCCTTCACATCCACGTCGAAGAGCATCGACTTTCCCGCGCTCAGGCCGGCGTCGACCTCCCGGCGCAGCGTTCCGTAGAACTGTCCGAAGAGCTCTTCATATTCCACCAGTTCATTCCCCTCCACGAGCTTCCCGAAGTCGTCCCGCGTCAGGAAATGGTAATCGATCCCGTCCACCTCGTACTCTCGTTTCGGGCGCGTGGTCGCGGAAACCGAGAAGATCAGTTCCGGATGCCTCCGCAGGATCTCCCCGGCGATGGTGGTTTTCCCTCCCCCGCTGGGAGCGGAGATCACGATGAGTCTTCCGTCGGGCATGGCGGTCGGCTACTCGATGTTCTGGAGCTGTTCCCGGATTTTTTCCAGCTCCTCCTTCACCACCACGACGTCCTGCGAGATCGAGGCGTCGTTCGCCTTGGACCCCATCGTGTTCACCTCGCGGTTCATCTCCTGCACCAGGAAATTCAGTTTTCTTCCCGGAGCCTCCTCCTGGTCCATGGTCTCCCTGAAAAACGTCAGGTGGCTCCGGAACCGCACCCCCTCCTCCGTCATGTCGAGCCTGTCGGCGTACACCGCCAGTTCGAGTTCGAGGCGGTTTCCGTCGATCACCGAGCGGTCATCGAGCAGTTCCGCGAGCCTCGCCTTCATCCGTTCCTTTTCACGGGGAACGCGCGTGGCGGCGGTTTTGATGATCCCGTCGATCTTCTTTCCGATGAACCGGAGCCGGGCGAGTAGGTCTTTTTTCAGTTCGACGCCCTCCCTGGCCCGCTGGCGGGAGGTGTCGTCCAGCGCCCGGGAAAGGGCACGCGTGGTCAGCAACCATTCGGCCTCGCCGGGCTCGGGCCCGCTGTCGGCCTCCAGGACCTCGGGGAATTTCAACAGGTGGTCGAGCGTGATCTCGCCCCTGATTTTGCCCGCCTTCCTGAGCGAAGTCAACAGGCGGTGGTACGCCCTGACCGCCTTTTCATTGACCCTCAGCCGCGCGTCCTCCCCTTCGGCGCTCGTCACGCTGATGGAGATGTTGACCTTCCCCCTGCCCAGTTTCCTGCGGACGATCTCCTTGATATCGTTCTCTCGCGCCGCAAGGGACGCGGGCATCCTGGTGCTGACTTCAAGGTACCGGCTGTTCACTGTCCGGATCTCTGCGACAACGGTTGTGCGGTTTTTGGATACCTCACCGCGTCCGTAGCCGGTCATGCTCGAAATCATTGAAAATTGCCGTTTTCTGGGGGAATAGAGTCGTATAAAGTACAAAATAATCGCCCGAGGGTCAAGGAGCTAAATTCCGCAAATTTTGCGTTCTCTAATTCCCGGATTGGGAATATATGCCTGTTTCGATATATTTATGGCAACGATTCCTCACGACCCGCCGATGATTTCTCATTATTTCACCCTCAGGGCCCTTTGTGACGTCCTCAATGCGGAATGCCGTGGCGCGTTGCTCCGTGAATCCTACACGCAGGTGAAGGGGGAAATGGCGATGACCCTGGATATTCCGGCGGTGGGGACGCGCACGCTGGTGATCTGCGTCGGCTCGGCGCCCGAGGCGATCTTCCTGCGCGACGGGAGGAGCCGGGCGAAGCGGAATTCGACGGACATCTTTCCCGGGATCTTCGGATCGACGGTTTCCGGGATCGCCGTCGACGAGTACAGCAGGGTTGTAACGATTACCGCGGGGCAGGTCCGGGTGAAGGTGCACCTCTTTGCAGGTGCGGTCAGCAACGTCTTCCTCGTGGATCCGACCGACACGATAATTGCCGCCCTGTCGAACGGCAGGGTCCTGGCCGGGACACGGTACGGGGCCGGGAAGGCCGGGCGGGAAGTCGTGTCGCCCGGGGACACGGACCGGCTCGCCGCGGTCATCGGCGGGATGGGAGGGGAGTCGATGGGGGGGCCGGCGGAGGAGGCAGAAGGGGTACACCGCGGGGCCCTGAAGACCGCCTTCCCCTGGCTCGGCGATCTCTACATCAGGGAACTTCTTTTTCGCACGGGACGCGCCGGCCCCGATTTCGTCCGGACGGTCCAGGAGCGCCTGAAGGAAATGCTCCGGGAAACCGGGCACCCTTCCCCGCGTCATTACTGGATTGACGGGTTCGACGGCCCTCTCCTGAGCGTCATCCCCCTCACCCACGCGGAGTCCCGCGGGACGATGACATACCCGGACGTCAACCACGCGGTACGGGAAACGTTTTTTCTCCGCAGGAACCGGTCGGAATTCCTGGAGGAGAGGGAACGTCTGCTGGCCACTGCGGTGAAGGACCGTGAAAAAACGGCGCGGTCGCTCCGCCAGGCGAAAGTCCGCGCGTCCGACGAAGCCGCCCCCGGGATTCACAGGCGCACCGGGAGCCTGATCCTTGCCCACCTCAACGAGATCCGGAAGGGGCAGACGGAGGTGGAGCTCGAAGGAGAGGATGGTTCATCCCCGCAACGGATCCGGCTCGACCGCTCTCTCACCCCCGCGGGGAACGCGAACCTCTATTTCGACAGGGCGAGAAAAGCGGAAAAGGCCGCGGAGGAAAGTGCGAGAAGGGTGGGGGAGCTTACCGCAAGGCTGGAGGCGATCAAGGAGTGGATTGCGGGACTCGAAGCGTGCTCCGACACGGCGGGTCTGCGGGCACTCGTGGCCGCCGGGAAAAGGCGGGATCCCTCCACCCGGGTCGCGGTGGACACCGCCGGCGGTGAACGGCTTCCCTTCAGGGTATTTCCGATCGGGGAACAGTTCGAAGCGTGGGTCGGGAAGAGCAGCGCGGACAACGACCTCCTGACGATGAAATACGCCGGTCCGCACGATTACTGGTTCCACGTTCGGGGGGCTTCGGGTTCGCACGTGGTGCTGAAGCGCCGATCGGGAGCAAGGGTCGCCCCCCCGCGCGAGGTGATCCGCGAGGCGGCGCGCATAGCGGCGTATTACAGCAAAATGCGGAAAGCGGGCAACGTGCCGGTGGCGTACTGCGAACGGAAGTACGTGAAAAAACCGAAAAAAGCCCCGCCCGGAACGGTCACACTGCAGCGGGAGGAGATCGTGTTCGTCACGCCCGGCATTCCTTGACAAATCCGTACGATGTCCGTATATTCTTCACGCCTGCACGTCATCAGCAGCACCATCGCCTGCCATCCCCCGGAGCGGATGAACGCCGGCTCTTGCGCATTATCCACAGGAGAAACCATGAAACATCCACTGTTGATCGCACTGATATTCTTCGCGCTTCCCACGATCCTGCCCGCCCAGACGGACACGACCGCCGCGATTCCGGACGACGACTCCGTTCCCGGCACCTGGACGATCGTCGCGTCGGGAGGGTGGACGTTTCCGGTGGAGCCCCCGGAGTTCTCGGATCACTTCAAGACCAATTATAATTTTGGGGGGGGAATCGCGTACGCGATGAGCCCCGGGGAGGTCGGCTACGGCGAGGTGTCTCTCCTGCTCCACTACTACAACGTGCTCTTCACGAGGTCGGGATTCCGGGAGTCCAACGGACTTGCCGCCGGTGCGGGGATCTTCGGCTATCCCGGTGACGTTTTCACGGGCATGGTGCAATTCCGGGGCGTGTACGGTGCGGCGAAGGGGAGCATCGCCCCGTATTTCACCGCGGGCGTGGGAGTCTTTCACGTGGCCCTCCCGGAACGGGGACTCACCACTCCTCCCACCCTCCTCTTCGAGGAATACAAAAAAACCACGTTCGGCTGGTCGGTGGGTTTGGGCGTCGATGTTCCGGTGATGGAACGGATCACGCTTTTTGTCGACGGGAGGTTCCTCCTCGGTGTGTCCGGGACGAGCGGAACAAAACTCTTTTCCGGCGGCGGCGGGATACGGTACGAAATGTGAACCAATGACGCCGGTCTCGACCGGCGTTTTTTTTACCCACCCGTCCCGGAGGGCGGTTTCAGGAGTTTGAACGCGTGCATCCAGTCGTTCCGCAGGAATCCCGGGATGCACCAGAGCATGGCAAGCGGCTCGATGGCCCGCGCCGCCTCCGCGCTCCCCAGGTCCTCCACGTCCCACCCGAAGAGGCCGAGAATCCGCACGACGTCCGCTTTCGCGGCTTCGTCGTTGCCGCAGATGAACATCGTGGGCCGGGTCCCCCCGAAATCCGGGTTCACCATGTAGCGGTGGCCTGCGCAGCTGAATGATTTCACGAACCGGGCCGCTGGAGCGATCTTTTGGAGGCGTTCCATGAGCGACTCGTCGAGCGTCGTGAAATAGTGCAGGACGCCGTTCACAGGCGGGGAGTCCGCAATCGGGTTGCTGGTATCGATCACGGTCTTTCCCCGGAGCCTCTCCGCCCCGATCCCGCGCACCGCCTCCTCGGCGGCGGTCCCCCTGACGGCGAGCACCACCAGCTCCCCGAACGAGGCCGTCTCCGCGAACGAGCCGACCTCCGCCCTTCCACCGGTCGCGTTCTTCAACGCCCCCGCTTTCGAGGGATCGTTGGTCCCGATCATGACATCATACCCGTGCGCAATCAGTCCGTTCGCCAGCGTCCTGCCGACCACACCCGAACCGATGACCCCTGCCTTCGTACCCATGAAAGACTTCTCCTCTCCGATGGTGGTGGGGGGGAGGGCTACTGCCCTTCGTCTGTGGTGTACCCGTACGGGAGCCTGAAGGCGCCGCGTCCGCACGAGTCGATCGCCTCGTTCATGAGGGTCATGATCGCCGATTTTTCATCGAGGTCCCGCGTGCCGAGGATCCCCGACGGAGACCCGATCGGGTGGTACGGTATCCCATCGGCCGTGACGGTTACCGAGTCGTTGAAGGACGATGTGTCGGTCCTGAAGGACCAGACATCGTCGAGTTTCCCGTCACGGGCGCTCGACGCCGCGTAGATGTAGCGGTACACCCAGCTCCTGTCGGGGTCCATGTCCGCATGTACGACCGCGTCGAGTCTGCCGTCGTAGTTCTCGTCCGCCCAGTGGTTGAAGACGATCCGGCATTTTTCGATGAAGAGTTCGACGTCATGCATCATCATCGCCTGCTCCCGCAACGGGTAATTGGCCGGGAATTCGCCGTCCTCGAAGGGGGCGGCGCCGCCCACCAGGGCGAGGTAGTCGATTTTTCCGTCCCGGTTCCTGTCGAAGGGGTATCCCCATGTCTGGACCTTCCCCAGGGAGGGTCTGGAGTTCTCAAAACCGACGATGGGGGAGACATCTGCCACCGGATCGGCGACCGAGTCCCGGGTGAAGGTCACGTAGAGGACCGTCCGGGTGTTCTTGAATCCAACGAAAGACACGTACCTCCCCAGCAGTTGCTTCTGGCAGAGGGTCGTGAGCTCGGATTTGAACGGCGCATGCGCGGTGACCGAATCGGCCGTTGGAAAAAAATCCGTCAGCGCGGGCTGCGCGCCGGCGGCGGCGGGCATGGCCAGGCAAAGAAGAGCGAAAATCCTCATCGTCTGTCGGTGATCGGTGGGTCTCAGTCTGAATCTTTTTTTGCGTCCTGATATGCTAAACGCTCAGGATTGATGGAGAGTTTCCGGAGGAGGGCGCCGGTTTCGAGCGATTTTCCGGTCGCGTGTCTGACCCTGTCCGTCCATTCCACGGTTTCACCGTCCCGGTAGAGGTGTTCGATCATCCAGGGAGCGACAGTCGAGTCGGTGAGTTTTCCCCGTCCGAACTTGTCCGAGAGGGCCTCCTGCAGCTGCGTGGCGATCATGGAGGAAAGGATGTAGTTCTGGTAGTAGCAGGGGTATGATACGTACCAGATCGAAGAGGCGTACCCGGGCGGCTCGTCCGCGGGGAGCGTGACAAGGAGGTATTTTTCATACATCGTTCTCTCCAGCGAGTCGAGGTCCCGGTCGGGATCGCGGTACATTTCATATTCGAAGAAAAAGTCCTTCATCAGCCGGCGTACCCGGTAGAGCGTCGGGAGGTTTCGCGTCGCGGCGTAATCCTGGATGACGTGCTCCGGCGCGCCGCTGTACGAGGCGATCCAGGCGGTATCCTCGGTGAATTCCGCGTGAAGTTCCGCGACACCTTCCTCGTAGGCCGCGCACTGCGCGCCCGGGATCCACTCGTATCCCTTCAGGATGGGGTACCCGACGTCCACGTTCACGGTTTTCAGGGAATGCCCGTACTCGTGGAAGGCCGTCGCGTAGAAACCCTTCCCCCGGGTAGGGTTCACGAGGAACCTCGAGTCCGTGGGGATGAAAATTCCAAGGCTGAGCCCTCCGTAGGGGATGTCCCGCACCGTCTCCAGTATCGGGAGGGAGTCCACCGGGAAGCCGATCGACCGTTCGAACCGGTGCAGCACGGGGAACACGGAGTCCGCGGGAAAATACCGGTCCGGGATGGACGCGGAGTTCTTCAGGCTGATGTCGAAATCCCACGCGTTCATTTCGCCCACCTTCAGTCTCGCTGCCGAGGCCTGAAGGAACGACGCGAAGGCGCCCCTGGTTTGTCGTTCAAGCGTGTTCAGGGTGGAGACGAGCCATCCCTCATCGATCGCCTGCAGCCTGAGGGAGAGGGAGTAATAGTTCGGGTACCCGGCTTCCACGGCCCGCGCATTCCGCATGCGCACGAGTTCCCCCAGTTTTTCGGCCGCGGCGGCGGACAGCTGTGAGCTGACCTGCCAGAGGCGGTGTCTCCGGTTCTGCCTCCGTTCCTCCCTGATCCGGTTGTTCACCTCCGCGCGGGTGATCGGTTTCCCCCCGTACAGGAATTTGAATTCCACGATGAGTTCCTGGAGCTCGTTTTCCAGGCGCGAGATTTCCGGGTCCGCGTAGATGGCCCCCCCCTGGAAGCATCGCTCCCAGAGTTCCAGCCGGCGGCCGAGGATGGGGTCCGCCAGCGAGCCGGATTTTTCCCTCCACTGCCGGATGGTCGACTGTGCCGTTGAGTCCAGGAAAATCCCGGTGAAGAGGGCCTTCGCCGAATCGAGTTGCGCCGGACCGTCACCCGAGTAACTGTTCCAGTTCGCGATCCCCGTGGCGATGCACGCCTCCTCGTACCGCGCCTCAAGGGAATCGAGGAAGACCACCAGCTCGTCCTTGACGGATACTTCGGGTTCCGGCCTGTTTTCGCAGGAGGACAGTAGTGTCAGGAGTGCGGGGAGGAGGATGGCGACTGCGACCGTGAATCGGTTCATACGCTCAGGGAAATCGGCAAGTCAAGCGAGAAAATGGTTGACGGTGGAAGACAAGATACGGGAAAAAACATGTGGAATGCAACCCGCGCGGGGTGCCGAAAAAAAAGCGGCACACCCGTTGGGGGGGATGCCGCCTTACTTCGCCGCAGCTCTTGGTGAGCCGTTCGGGGTTCCCGGGGAGGGTCCCCCATTTTTATCCTCCGGACCGCTAATCCACCAGGCGATCCAGTTTGCAGGTTGAGCTTCCCTCTAAGGAGGAGGTATCTATATATCCTCACATCGGACAGGCGGCACCGAAAATCCGCGGTGAAAATTCGAAATTATTTAAAAAATTCCCCGAAAGCCTTGCAAATGGCGATTTTCTTGATTCTATTCAATCCCTTTTTTATTATATTCAGTGAACTTTACGCATTTTCCCCTGGATCATCCTCACGGCGCCATTTCTTGAAATCCAACGGTTTACGACGTTACCTCGATCTTCGGAGGAGGCAGGTGGACACCGGACTCCGTCGGTTGCTGCGCGGCCGGAAACCGGAAATCATTTACGCCCCGCTGAGGCACGTCTTCAACTCCGGGGGGAAGAGGATGCGCGCGATCCTGGTCCTCCTTGCCTGTGACGCGGTCGGGGGTAACAGCCGGAAGGCGCTGCCGGCGGCAATCGCGATGGAATGTCTTCATAATTTTACGCTCATCCACGACGACGTGATGGACGAGGCCCCGGTCCGCCGGGGACGTCAGACGGTGCACTCCCGGTGGAACGAAGCGGTGGCGGTCCTCGCCGGGGACCAGCTCCTCGCGTTGGGTTTCGAGGCCCTGGCCGGCAACGGGAGAACCCCGCCGCCGTCGGCGGTCGGGATTTTCACCGGCGCGTTCAGCGACGTTTGCGACGGGCAGGGGTTCGACCTGGAATTCGAGGGACGGGGGGGGGTCACGATGAGGGAGTACATGCGCATGATCGATCTGAAGACCGCGCGCGTGATTGCCGCCGCGGTGGAACTCGGCGGTGTGTACGGCGGCGGGTCGGCGAGCGAGGTGCGTGCGCTCCGGCGCTACGGCCATCGTCTCGGTCTCGCCTTCCAGATCATGGACGACCTCCTCGACGTCGTGGGCACGACGAAAAAATTCGGGAAGAAAATCGGCGGCGATATCGCCCGCGGAAAGAAGACCTACCTCCTCGTGAAGGCCATGGAGAGGAGCGGCGCCGCCGATCGCGCCCTCCTCCGGGGCGCGGGTGCGGGGAGGATCCCGGGCAGGACGCGCCTCGCCCGGGTCAGCGCCGTGTACGCGAGGTCGGGGGCGGTCGATTCCGCCCGCCGTGAAATCCTTCGGCTTACCGCGGCCGCCAAGAGGACGCTCCGGGGACTTCCCCCGAACGGTGGAAGGCGGCTGCTGATGGAGTTCGCAGACCGTCTCGCCGGGAGGTCCGCCTGATCGCATGGGTATGAGCGTTTTACCCGGACGGCGTTCATGATCGAACGCGAGGTGGTCATTAAAAACCGCAGCGGGCTTCACACGCGCCCCGCGGCTACGCTCGTGAAGACCGCCGCGAGGTTCAAAGCGGATTTCTTCATCTACAAGGACGGCATGGAGATCAATGGTAAGAGCATCATCGGCGTGATGACCCTGGCCGCCGAACAGGGGGCGAGGCTGACGCTCCGGTTCGACGGAGCCGACGAGGCCGAGGCCGAAGCCGCCGTCGTGCAGCTTTTCGAAAGCGGGTTCGACGAATGAAGCAACCGCCGGTCACCGGGACGGAAAAACGGGAGGTCGTCCTCACCGGGATCGCCGCATCCCCCGGGATCGCGTGCGGGACGGCGTTCGAGTACGTGAAGCCGGAACCCGTGGTCGACGAACGGACCCTCGGGGACTCGGCGGAGGTGGAGGGCGACCTTGAGAGGTTCGAACGCTCGATCGATAAATCTTCCCGCGAACTGAAGAAAATCCTGTCGTTCGCCCGACAGAAGGTCGGTGACGCGAAGGCCCGGATCCTCGAGGCGCAGATCATGGTCCTCGACGACCCCTACCTGCAGAACGCGATCAGGAAACGGATCAGGGAGGAACGGAAGAACGTCGAGTTCGTTGTGCACGACGAGATCACGAAATATGCGACGCTGATGATGGCCGCCCGCGACGAGTACATGCACGAGCGCGCCCACGACATGGAGGACCTCAAGAACCGCATCGTCCGGAACCTCCACCAGGAAACGATGACCTCGAAGTTCGACGGGTCGCACATCGTCGTGGCCCACAACCTCACCACCGCCGACACCATGATCCTGAGCAGGAACCAGGTCCTGGGGTACGCCACGGACATGGGGGGGGTGACCTCCCACGCGGCCCTCTTCTCGAGGTCGCTGAAAATCCCCGCCGTCGTGGCGCTGGGGGACATCACCCGCTCGGTGCATTCCGGGGACACGGTCATCATCGACGGCTACAACGGACGCGTGATCGTCAACCCGGGGCCGGACTCCATGCGCGCGTTCGAGGAGCGCCGGTGCACGATGACCGCGTTCGAGGAGAAGCTCGCCGGTTTCCGGGACCTGCCCGCGACCACCACCGACGGGCACACGGTGGAACTCTCCGCGAACATCGAACTCTCCGAGGAACTCCACTACGTCGTCATGCAGGGATCGCAGGGGGTGGGACTCTACCGCACCGAGAGCCTGCTGATCGGCTCCGACGATATCCCGACCGAGGAGGAACAGCTCACCGAATACCGCCGCATCTGCGACACGATCTATCCCGGCCGCGTGATCATGAGAACGTTCGACATCGGGGGGGACAAGCTCGCTTCCGATACGGCCGAGGAGGCCAACCCCTTCCTCGGGTGGCGCGGGATCAGGATCTCGCTCGACAGGCCCGAGATGTTCATGGACCAGCTCCGCGCGATGCTGCGCGCCAGCACGAAAAAGAACATGGCGATCATGTTTCCGATGATCACCACGCTGGCGGAACTTCGCCTCGCCAAGCAGTTCGTCGCCCGGGCGAAATCGGACCTCCGGGCCCGAAAAATCAAGTTCGACGAAAACATCCCGGTGGGGGTGATGATCGAGGTGCCGGCCGCTGCGATGAACGCGTCCGCGCTGGCCGCGGAGGCGGATTTCCTGAGCGTCGGCTCCAACGACCTGGTCCAGTACATGCTGGCCGTCGACCGGGGGAACAGCCTGGTGGCGTCGCTCTACGACGAATTCGATCCGGCCGTCCTCGTCACGCTGAAACACGTGGTGAATGCCGGGCACAAGCAGAAGATCTGGGTGGGGATCTGCGGTGGGATGGCGGGAAACCCGATCGCGGCCCCCCTGCTCATCGGCATGGGAATGGACGAGCTCTCCGTCGTGCCGGCGGTCCTTCCCGAAATCAAGAAGATCATCCGGTCGGTGTCGTACGTCTCACTGCAGGCGCTGGCGAAGGAGGCCCTTTCCAAGGGGTCGGGGCACGAGGTGAAAAAACTGCTCCGGGAGTTCATTGCCCGGGAGATTCCCGACATACCGCTGGGAGACACCCACGGCGAAAACCGTCGGACCGCGCGGCCGTGAGAGCGGCGCCCGGCGCGATGACGGATACTCACGAAATCCAACTCGAGGATACACGACGATGAAAGAAACAACGATCTCCCTCTACGACAGGTCGGACATGCGGGCCCTCCTCACCGGTTTCCCCCACCAGGTCGAGGACGCCGTCCGGATCGGGAGGGAGGCGACGCTGGTTCCGCTGAAGATGAAGCCCGCCTCGATCGTCGTCAGCGGGCTGGGGGGATCGGCGATCGGCGGCGACCTGCTGAGGTCCTACCTCGCCGACGAGCTCGCCGTGCCCTTCACGGTCAACAGGTACTACACTCTCCCGAAGCACGTGGGCCCATCCACCCTGGTGGTGATCTCCAGCTACTCGGGGAACACCGAGGAGACGATCGCGAGCTATCACGACGCGATGAAGAAGAAGGCCCGGGTGATCTGCTTCACCTCCGGCGGGGAAATCGCCTCGCTCGCGAAGAAGAACCGCCAGACTCTGGTCAGACTGCCGCGGGGATACCCGCCCAGGGCCGCCCTGGGGTATTCATTTTTCCCCATGCTCCTCGCGCTCGCACGGTATAAACTCATCCCCCCGCAGGACGCGGCGATCCGTGAAACCGTCGCGCTGCTGAGAAAACTCTCGGTGAGGTACCGCCTCACCGGTCAGAAGAACCCCGCGCTCGAGCTCGCGAAGCAACTCTACAACAAACTCCCGGTGATCTATTCCTCCACGGAGCGGACCGACGCGGTGAACCTGCGCTGGAGGGGGCAGCTGGCCGAGAACGCCAAGACCCTGGCCTATGGCCACGTGTTCCCGGAGATGAACCACAACGAGCTGGTCGGCTGGAAGGTCCTGAGACGGCTCATGGGGGATATCGCCGTCGTGTACATCCACGACAAGGAGGATCACGCGAGGGTGACGCAGAGGATGGAAATCGCCCGGGGGATCATCGGCGAGTACGCATCCAAAATCGTGGACGTGCGCAGCGAGGGCCGCTCGCGCCTCGCCCGGACATTCTCCCTCGTCCACCTCGGCGACTGGCTGAGTTTTTACCTGTCGATGTTCAACGGCATTGATCCAACCCCCGTCAATGTCATCGACTACCTGAAGCGACAACTGGAGAAACGGTAGTCCGCGGCCGCCCCTCCCGTTTCGGAGGGGCTGCGTTCCCCCCGGTCACCGCGGGGGCGGATCGAGAGTAATCATCCTGGGTCAATGTCATGACGACGCGCAGTATTGTTCTCTGCCTCTGGGCGGTCCTGCTCCTTCCCGCCTCCTCGACGTCCCAATTTTTTTATTTCGGCAGGAACAAGGTCCAGTACACGGATTTCGACTGGCACGTGCTGAGGACCGAGCACTTCGACATCTATTACTACAGGGAGATGGAGGAGCTCGCCGGCCGGGGGGCGGCGCTGGCCGAGGAGAGCTACGCGGCGCTCGTGGGCATCTTCAACCACAACGTCTCCAACAGGATCCCCCTCGTTTTTTACAGTTCCCATCTCCATTTTCAGCAGACGAACATCACCCCCGGGTTCATCCCGGAAGGGGTGGGGGGGTTCTTCGAGTTTCTCAAGGGACGCGTCGTGATCCCGTTCAACGGTTCGATGTGGGACTTCCGCCACGTCATCCGGCACGAGCTCGTACACGTGTTCATGCACAGCAAGATCAACCGGGTACTCGTCGACCACCGTATTACCCCGGACCACCTCCCCCCGCTCTGGTTCGTCGAGGGCCTCGCCGAATACTGGTCGATCGACTGGGACGTCCAGGCCGACATGATCCTGCGCGACGCGGTGGTCAGCAACTACCTCGTTCCCCTGAAATCGTTCGACGCGATCTACGGGACCTACCTCATGTACAAAGAGGGGCAGGCCGTCCTCGAGTTCATCGGCGAACGGTACGGGGAGGAAAAAATCCTGCTGTTCCTGGAGAATTTCTGGAAGTCGACCTCGTTCGAGGACGTTTTCCGGGAGACGACCGGCAGGAGCTACGCCGAGTTCGACCACGAATGGACCTATGCACTCAAAAAGAAATACTATCCCCTGCTCGCCCACGCGGACCAGCCGAGCGCCGTCACAGCCCCCCTGGCGGGGGAGGGGTTCAATTCAAAGCCGGTCGTGTTCGACGGGGACAGCGGGAAAGAGGTCTATTTCATCGGCAACCGTTCCGGGTACTCGGCAATCTACCGTGTGCCCTACGACGGCCTGACCGACGGGCCGGGCCGCGGCCCGCGGGCCGAGGTGGTCGTGCAGGGGGAACGCACGGAGGATTTCGAGGCGTTTCATCTGTTCCAGAGCAAGATCGACATCAACGCGGCGGGGTTGCTCGCGTTCGTCACCAAGAGCGGGGAAAACGACGCGCTTCATGTCTACGACGTCGGGAAGAGGGTCCTCGGGGCCTCGTACCACTTCGCGGAGCTGGTGGTCATCGGCTCCCCCTCGTGGTCGCCCGACGGACACCGGATTGTGTTCAACGCCATCGACAAGACGGGCGCCGGCGACCTCTACATCTGGGACACCGCCGACTCGACGCTGACCCGGCTGACCAACGACACCTACGACGACCGCGATCCGGCCTGGGCCCCGGACGGGACCACGATCGCGTTCAGCTCGGACCGGACGCCCGACGGCGTCAACGGAAGCTACAACCTGTTCACCATCGACGCGGGCTCGGGCGACATCCGCTACCTGACCCGCGGTCGCGAAAGCTACGCGGCGCCGGCCTGGTCCGCCGACGGTAACGCGGTGCTCTTTACCTCGGACCTCGGAGGGGCCAGGAACGTCTGGATGCTGAAGGTCCGGGGGGGGGTGGCCGACGGCGAAATGCGCAAGCTGACGGACCTTACCACCGGGGCGTTCGATCCCGCGTGGGCCGACAGCGAGATGGTGTACGTGGCGTTCGAGGATTTCAGTTTCAAAATCAGAAAGGGCGGCGACCCGTACGCCCTTTTCGACACCTCGCGGGTCTCACGCCCCGCGGCCCCGCCGGCCCCCGACACGCTCTGGCGTCCCGTGTCGATCACCGGTCCGGAGGAACTCTCCGAACTCCGTTACGAGCGGGAGTACAGCCTCGACGTCGCTCACTCCGAAATCGTCACCGACCCGGTGTTCGGGACTTACGGCGGTGCGTTTTTATCCCTCAGCGACCTCCTGGGGAATGAACAGTATTATTTCCTGGTGTACAACACCGCGCAGTCGTCCGAGGACATCATTTCCAGTTTCAACATCGCCATCTCGCGGGTGTCCCTCCAGCGGCGGGCGAATTACGCCTACGGCATCTACCGCTTCAGCGGCCGGAGATACGACCGGACCGACCCGGACGAATACTTCTACGAAACGGTGTTCGGCGGATACCTGACCGTCAGCTATCCCCTCTCGCGGTTCAGACGGATCGCGCTGCTGACGAGCCTGAGCAGTTCGGACAAGGACGCAACCGATCAGGATATCCCCGCGGCCATTTCGGAATCGATCGATCTGTCGCGGCGGGCGTTGTTTTTGTCCAACTCGATATCGTACACCCACGACAACTCCCTCTGGGGTCCGAGCGGCCCCCTCGACGGGAGCCGGTACAGTTTTACGCTCGCCTACACGACCGACATCCGCGGGTCGAACGCCAATTATTTTTCGGTCATACTCGACTACCGGCGGTATTTCCGTCTGGCAGACCGCTCGGCGTACGCGACCCGATTCTGGCTTTTTTACAATGACGGGAAGGAGTCCCGACGGTTCTTCATGGGCGGGAGCTGGGACCTCCGGGGGTACCCGCGGTGGTCGATCAGGGGGAAGAAACTCTGGTTGGTCAGCCAGGAGCTGCGTTTTCCCTTCCTGGACAGGCTCGGTTTCGGTTTCCCCTTCGGCCTTGTCTCGTTGAGCGGGCTCCGCGGGGCGCTCTTCTTCGACGTCGGCGGTGCGTGGGACGACAGCTACCGCGAGACCCTCGGGAGCACCGGGATCGGTTTCAGGTTGAACCTCGCCGGGGTCTTCGTCCTTCGGTACGACCTCGGGAAGAGGATCGAAAAAAACCTCTCCGCATTCCAGAACGGGATCTTCACCCAGTTCTTTTTCGGATGGGACTTCTGACCACCACGGGGACAGGGCGGCGGGGCCGTCCGCAGGGCCCGTGCGGGCCGGCGGCGTTCGCGATGCGTCCGCCCGCACCGGCGGCCATGGCCCTGACGGTGGTCATGGTGGTCCTCTCCGGCTGCATCGTCGGCAGGCTTCCCGATCCCGGCCCCCGGAGCGGCCCGGTGTGGGGAATGTTCGCGGGCGGACCGGCGAGGACCAACGCCTCACCCCTCCGTCCGTCGCCCCCGCTGAGGATCGAATGGGAAGCGGGGGTCGGGAGCGGCTTCGGGCCGTCGTCGCCGGCCGTCTGCGACAGCACGCTCTTCATCCCCACCCTCACCGGCGAAGTCACCGCGCTGAACCTCTACACCGGGGAGCCGACGGGGTCGTACGATTTCGGCACCGCGGTGTTCGGTACCCCGCTGGTGCTCTCGGGGCGGCTGGTCGTGGCCCTCTCGGGGGATGAAGAGAACATCGTGTCCTACAACCTCCGCTCCGGGTCCGTCCAGTGGTCTGTCCGGACCGGCGACATCGAATCCTCGCTCCTCGCGGCGGGAGGCGGCATCATCGCCGTCGGCCTCGACGGATCGGTCATGAAAATCGATACCGCCCGCGGCTTCGAAATCTGGAAATATATACCGGGTGAACCCTCCTCCTCGCGTTCCTCCCCCGCGTCGGACGGATCGCGCGTCGTGTTCGGCACGGACGCCGGCGTGGTCAAGGCGCTGGACCTGGCGACCGGGGATTTCCTCTGGGGCGCGGCCGTGGGTGGGGCGGTGTTCACGACCCCCGCGCTCAGCGGGGGAAGGGCGTTCGTCGCGTCGAGGGACGGTTCGCTTTCCTGCTTCGAAACCGGCTCGGGGGCGCTGAAATGGAGGAGGGAAACCGGGTCGCCGCTCTACGGGGCCCCCGCGGTCGACGGCGGGCGCGTCTTCGTCGGCACTTCCGCGGGGGAGGTGGTTGCGCTCGGGGCGGACGACGGCACGGTGCTCTGGCGGACGGCGGTGCTCGGGGCCGTCGGTTCGGCTCCGCTGGTGTGCGGCGACGTGCTCTACGTCGGTGACCTCGCGAAGAACCTCTACGCCATGAACACATCGACGGGCGAGACCGTCTGGCAGGCGGGGACGCCCGGGCGTGTGCGGTGCACACCCGTGGCCGCACCGGGCCGGATCGTGGTGCTCTCGGAGGACCGGTCGGTCCTCGGGTTCGTGGAGGACCGATGAGCAGGACCTTCGTCGGTGCGCTGTTCCTGTCACTCCTCCTGCCCGCCGCGGGCAGCTCCCTCGGGGCGCAGGGAGCGGCGCCGGATTCCGCGAACGCCGGGTTGAAAATCACCAGCGACCCCCCGGGCCTGAGGATCTTCACCGACACGTCGTTCATCGGGACCACCCCCTTCGAATCGGCATCCCTGCCGCCGGGGATCTTTCGCTTCGGGGTCTTCGGGGCCGACCCCGGCCGGTGGGCATCACCCGGCCTTTTCGATTCTGTCCTCCTCGTGGGAGGCGGGACGGTGGAACGGCATGTCGTCCTTCCCAGGTTTGTCCGGATCACGTCGGATCCCGACGGGGCGGAGATCCGGCTGGGTGATTCCACCCTCGGTCGCACCCCGATGTTCGCGCTCCTCCCCCCCCGCGCCGTCACCCTTTTGGCGTCCCGGCCGGGATGCCTGGACCGTGAGTTTCTCGTGCCGGCGGGACTCGGGAGCTTCCACGCGGTTATGACGCCGGTCGACGCGGCGGCCACCCTGGAGGATCCTCTCCGCGGAGCCGTTGGCGGGAGTTCCACCCCGCTGATCGTCGCCGGTTCCGTCGCGGTGGTCTCCGGGGCGCTCTCCGCGTACCTGAAAACGAGGGCGGACAATGACTACGACGACTACCGTCTGTCGGGCGACGGAGCTACCCTCGACCGGGTCAGGAGATACGACCTCCTCTCCGGAATCGCCCTCGGTGTGACGGAATTGAGCCTCGGGTTCTTCATCATGGAACTGCTTTCTCGCTGAATACTGCGGAAACTGCACCAAATACTTGACTTTCAATCACATCACTCATATATTGAGAGGCGAATCGGCGACGGACATTTAACCCATTTCTGACGACCTTATGACCACCACAGGTGCCACTCACCAACCGCTCTCCTCCGATCTGGGGGAGGCGATGGAATTCATCCGGAATGTCCCCATATTCAGCGACATCGAATCGGCCGAACTGGCGAAAATCGTCCGGGTCGGCGTGCGGAAGAAATACAAGAAGGGGAGCATCATCCTCCTCGAGGAGGAAACGGGCGCTGCGCTGTTTGTCATCATCTCCGGGAAGGTGAAGATCGTCCGAACGGACGACGACGGCCGCGAGGTCATCCTGTCGATCCTGGGTGAGAACGATTTCTTCGGCGAGATGTCGATCCTGGACGGCCTGTCACGTTCGGCGTCGGTCGTGGCGATCACGAAGGCGGAACTGTTCATGATCCACCGCAGGGATTTCCTGAAGTTGTTGCAGGATGTTCCCTCCGTGGCGGTATCGCTCCTGCGGGAGCTCACGATGAGACTCCGCAAGGCCGATTCGCAGATCAAAAGCCTGTCCCTCAAGGACGCAGCGGGCCGCGTCGCGAACGTCATCCTCCAGCTGGCGGACGACATCGGCACCATCCGGAAGGGGCGCGTCGAAATCGACGAACTCCCCCTCCAGCAGGACCTCGCGAACATGGCCGGGACATCGCGCGAAACGATTTCGAGGGTGGTCCACATGTTCATCAAGAAGGGGCATGTCGACATGCACGGCAACAAGATGATCATCCAGGACTACGAAAAATTCAAAAGCCTCTTCACCTGAGGAGACCACGGCCGGGAGGCATGGCAGAAGGGAAAGGCACGTGTGGAAGCAGTAGCCGATCTTCATACACATACGACGCATTCGGACGGCAGTCTCTCGCCCCTTGAACTCGTACGGAAGGCGAAGGACCTCGGCGTGTCGGTCCTGGGCATCACCGACCACGACACGGTCGGGGCGCTCGATGAGGCGATCGAGGCGGGGAAGACCATCGGCGTGGAGGTCATCCCCGGGATGGAATTGAGCGCGTCCTCCCCCGAGGGAGAGATCCACATCCTGGGGTATTTCATGGACTACCATGACCCGATGCTCACCGAAGCGCTGACGATCTTCAGGCAAAAACGCCTCGAACGGATAGAGCGCATCGTCGGCAAGCTCAACCGGATGAAAATCCCCCTCACGGTCGAATCGGTTCTCGCCGAGGCGAGCGGGGACTCGGTGGGGCGCCCCCACATCGCCAACGCGCTCGTGAACAACGGACACGCGGCGAGCTATCACCAGGCCTTCAACAAGTATATCGGGGAGGGACGCCCGGCGTTCGAAAAAAAGGATGAGTTTTCCCCCGAAGAGACCATCCGGCTCATCGCAGATTCCGGGGGGCTCTCTTTCCTCGCGCATCCCGGCCGCTCGGTCGATGAAAACCTCCTCCACCGCCTCATCAAGTCCGGGCTCGACGGCATCGAGGTCCATCATCCCAGTCACTCCCCGGAGCGCATCGAGTTCTACCGCGGAATCGTCAGTGAGTATTTCCTTCTCGAAAGCGGCGGATCGGATTACCACGGAGGGATGAAGAAGGACGACCACATGCTCGGCAGGATCGGTATCCCGCCCGCTTCGGTCGACATCATGCGCAGGAGGCTTTTCCCGCACTGAACGCCCCGTTCTTCATCCGTGCCCCGTACACCGGCGGGCCAAATCCTGAACCAGAACAACCCGGACACTCTCCATGAACAAAGTCATCGAAGGCGAACTGCTCCCCGTGAAGGGGAAAGTGGGGATCGTCGTATCACGTTTCAACGATTTCATTACCGGGAGGCTCCTCGACGGCGCCCTCGACTGCCTGCGGAGGCACGGTGTCGCCGACGGAGACATCGACATCGTGCGGTGCCCCGGGGCGTTCGAAATTCCCCAGGTGGCGCGAAGACTGGTCTCGAAACCGGGGACGTACAGCGCGGTGATCTGCCTGGGGTGCGTCATACGCGGCGAGACTCCGCACTTCGACTATGTCGCGGGGTCGGTGGCGACGGGTGTCGCGAAGGTCGCCCTCTCATCCGATGTCCCGGTGATTTTCGGCGTTCTCACGACGGACTCCCTCGAGCAGGCGATCAACCGCGCGGGTGCGAAGAGCGGCAACAAGGGATGGGACGCGGCGATGTCCGCCCTCGAAATGGCGAACCTGTTCGCCAGGACCAGGGGGAGGGGCAAATAGACACCCGGACGATCAGGCGCGGGAAAACCGCGGGCCGCGTGATGTTTCTCGGGTGCGTCCTCCTCGTCATCGCGGGTGCGGAATCCGTGGCGGGGATCGGCGATTGGAAAACGTTCACCCCGAAGAGGGAAATCAGGGCCCTGCTCCGGGCGGACGGCCTCCTCTGGGCCGCCACGGGTGGGGGGCTCTTCTCCTTCAGGAGCGCTGACAGCACCTTCGAATTGTACGCGACCACCGAGGGGCTGAAAACGACCGATCTCACGGCGCTGGCCGCCGATTCCTCCGGGAACCTGTGGATCGGCACCGCCGACGGGACGCTCCACCGTTTCCGTCATTCCCTGGACCAGTGGTCCACCGTCTCCGATATCGCCCTGCTCCCCGCCGCCCAGAAGGGGATCAACGCTCTCGTCGTCTGGGGTGATTCGCTCGTCGTTCTTTCCGATGTCGGCGTTTCGGTCTACTCCATTTCGCGGGGGGAATTCAACGACAGCTACCTGAGGTTCGGTCCGGCGGCGGGCCTTTCCACCGGCAACGCCACCTCGATCACGAAATACGCCGGGAACGTCTGGGTGGGGACCAGGGACGGCGTGGCATCGACCCCCTCTTCCAATCCGACCCCGACCGAACCCTCAACGTGGACCGTGTACCGCGCGCCGGAGGGACTCCCGTCTCCGGTGGTCAACGCCCTGCTCGTAACCGGCGATTCCCTCTACGCGGCCACGTCGGCCGGAATCGCCGTTTTCGACGGCGCATCGTGGCGCGCCGTGCCGGGATCACGACCGCACAACGTCATCGGGCTGGCGGCGTTGAACGGCCCGTGCGCACAGGCGCTCTTTATTACGCCCGGCGGGGTTGGAGTGCTCGACGTGCTGACCGGTGCCGCCCTGGTCGGTGCCACACCGGGCTACCCCCTCAGCTGTCTGTCGGACGGCGGGGAATTCCTCGGTACCACGAATGCCGGAGTGCTCCGGTACACGGTCTGCCCCGGCATGGGAGGCTCCGTCGGGGTGGCCGGCGTCATCCTTCCCCCGGGACCGTTTTCGGAAAAGTTCGTGAGCGTAGCCGTCGATGACGACGGATGGCTCTGGGCGGCGACGGGGAGCAGGAACGGTGAAGGTTTCATGAGCTTCGACGGTGCCCGGTGGCGCTCGTACACCGTCGCGTCCGATCCCCTGCTGGGCGACAACGAATACTATCTGGTGAACACGGGACCGGGGAACATGAAGTACGTCTCCGGCTGGGGGGGAGGCCTGGCCGTGGTGGGCCCGGACAATGAAATCGTCCGGGTCCTGAATACGGACGACGGCCTGCAACCCTCGCTCACCGATCCCTCCTTCGTGGTCGTGGGTGGCGTGGCCACTGACCGTAACGGGGTCACATGGGTGACGCCGCGGACGCCCCCCGGCGACACCGCGCTCGTGCAGCTTTTCCCCGACGGCGCCCTGGGGTACGTCACCGGGTGCATCTACGACCCCGCCCCCCCGGGGGGCGCCTGCATTACCGCCACACCGGTCAGGGTGTTCACCGGGGTCGTGATCGACGATTACGGGACGAAATGGTTTGAAAATTACAACCGGTTCGAGCCCGTGAACCCCGTCGGATTCTATTATTACAATGAATCGAGGGACCTGCCCGGTACGCGTGGTGGATGGGGAAAGATGACTACCGGGAGCGGGCTGAGGACCAACTTCGTGTGGTCCCTCGCCCTCGACCGCTACGGCGACCTCTGGATCGGGTCGGACCAGGGTATCACCATCGTCTACAACACGCTGAACCCCGCCTCGTCGATGGCCCTTTACCACCCCCTGTCGGACCAGATCATCCAGGACATTGTCGTCGACCCGATGAACAGGAAATGGGTCGCGACGAAAAGGGGTGTGTTCCATCTCTCACAGGACGGAACGACCATCCTTGAACATTACACCGTCGAGAGCACGGGTGGAAAACTCCTCTCCGACGACGTGGCCTCGGTGGCTCTCGACCCCGCGACGGGGACGATGTATTTCGGGACCGAAAAGGGTCTGTCCGTCCTCTCCACCGCGTCGGTGGCTCCCGTCCGGTCGTTTTCAGGCCTCGACGTCTATCCCAACCCGTTCGAGATTCCCTCGGGGCAGCCGGTCACGATCGGCGGCCTCGTGGCTGATTCGTTCCTGAAGATCTTCAGCGTCAGCGGCGAGCTGGTGCGGTCACTGACGACGCCCGGAGGAGGGATCGGCACCTGGGACGGCACTGACGACGCGTCCCGGCCCGTCTCATCGGGCGTCTACATGATCGTGGCCTATTCACAGGACGGGACCGAGGTGGGGAGCGCGAAGCTCGCGGTCATCAGGAAGTGACACCAGGCGCCAGGCATTCAGAACCAACACATCCGGAGTCAGCATGGAACAGAATGAAAACCATCAGGGGAGCGGTTCGACGGGGGGCGGTCAGGAGAACGTCTTTTCACGCCGCGTGCGGGCGGGTAAACGGACCTATTTCTTCGACGTCAAGTCGACGAAATCGGTGAAAGATTTCTATCTCGTCATCACGGAGAGCCGCCGGCTCAGCGAGGAGAAGTACGAGAAGCACAAGATCTTCCTCTACAAGGAGGATTTCTCCAAGTTTATCGATGCCCTCCGGGAGACCACGCAGCATGTCGAATCGGAACTCCTCGAGAATTCCCCCGCCCCCGGGGATACGGCCTGACCGGCCGGCGACCTTTCCCGCGACCGCCCTACCAGGCCCCGGGTCCCGTCTTGACTTAGGGATGCCGATTTCCTATATTATTCCGGGATTTTGCCGAAAAAGCAAAATTATCGGACGGTTTGGGGCAATTATTCCACGTTATTGACGGAGACCACGCATGAAACCCGATCAGGGATACGGCGCTCATCTGAAAATCCGGGTCTCAGGTCTCTCGGCGGGATCCCATGA
>QJVY01000250.1 GCA_003235555.1 Ignavibacteria bacterium
CCACCGCGTCTACAAGAATTACGACCCGCGCGCCAAGGTCATCAAGAAACTCGCCGACGAGGTCTTCGAGATCACCGGACGGAACCCCCGGCTCGACATCGCGCTCGAGCTGGAGAGGATCGCCCTGGAGGATGAATATTTCGTCCAGAGGAAACTCTACCCCAACGTCGATTTCTACTCGGGGCTGATCTACCAGGCGATGGAATTTCCCCTGGAGATGTTCCCGGTGCTCTTCGCGATCGGGCGGACCGCCGGATGGGTGGCCCAGTGGGACGAAATGCTGACCGACCCCGAGCAGAAGATCGCCCGGCCGCGCCAGGTCTACACCGGCCCGGGCATCCGTGAGTACGTCACGATGGGAAAACGCTCCGGCGACAGGGGAAAATAACCGCCGCCGGCCCGTGATCCCATGGCGAATCCCCCTCCGAGCGCAGACGCCACGGTACGATCATGAGCGAAAACCTCGTCCTGGTCCTCTTCAACATCTTCATCGTGGGGATGCTCTTCCTGGACCTGGGCGTCATCCAGAAACGGGCCCACTACCCGTCGATGAAGGAGGCGCTGCTCTGGACGCTGACCTGGTGCCTGCTCGCCGTCGCCTTCGCGGGGTTTCTGGCCGCGCAGTACGGCAGCGAGAAAGGCCTGCAATTCATCACCGGGTTCGTGGTGGAGGAGGCGCTCTCGGTCGACAATGTCTTCGTTTTCATCATCATTTTTTCCTACTTCGCCGTACCCCGGGAGATCCAGCACCGCGTCCTCTTCTGGGGTGTCCTGAGCGCCATCGTCTTCCGGGCGATCTTCATCGTCGTCGGATCTGCGCTCGTGGCGCGCTTCGACTGGATACTCTACATCCTCGGGGCGTTTCTGATCTTCACGGCCGTGAAGCTCGCCCTCCAGAAGGACGGCAATGTGAAGGTGGAAAAAAATCCGGCCGTGCGGTTCGCCCGGAAGTTCCTCCCCGTCAGCCAGTCCTACGAGGGGGGAAAGTTCTTCACCAGGGTGAACGGAAAGTTCGCGGTGACACCGCTCTTCCTGGTGCTGCTGATGATCGAGACGACCGACATCGCGTTCGCGACGGACTCCATCCCCGCCATCTTCGCGATCACCCGGGACCCGGTCATCATCTACACGTCGAACATCATGGCCGTCATGGGGCTCCGGTCGCTGTATTTCCTCGTGGCGGGTTTCCTGACACAGTTCCGGTACCTGAAATACGGACTGTCGGGGGTCCTCGGGTTCATCGGGCTGAAGATGCTCCTGGAGCAATGGCTCCATATTCCCATCACCGTCTCCCTCACGGTGATCTTCTCGGTCCTGGCGGTGGCGATCGGCCTTTCGGCCCTCATCCCGGAAAAGGACGCCCCGTCCGGGAGGGCAGACCAGTGATCCCGATTCCGGTACGATCATGAAACTACGGCTCGACGGCGGAAATATCGAATACGACATCAACGGTCCGAGAAACGGCGTCCCGGTCGTCTTCATCCACGGGTTCCCCTTCTCGCGACAGATGTGGCGGTACCAGGTCGACGCCCTGAAACAGGACTACCACGTCATCACGTACGACGTCCGCGGCCACGGGGGGAGCGACACCGGGGACGGCCAGTACAGCGTGGAACTTTTCGTCGACGACTTCATCGCACTGCTCGACCACCTGAAGCTGCGTTCGGTGGTCGCCGTCGGGCTCTCGATGGGCGGGTACATCGTCCTCCGGGCCGTCGAACGGCACCCCGAACGTTTCCGGGGGATCGTCCTCTGCGACACGAGGAGCGAGGCCGACGGCAACGACGGGAAGGTCAAGCGCGCCAGGCAGGTCATCGAGCTCGGGGAAAACGGGCTCGCCGGGTTCACCGAATCGTTCCTCGGGGCCGTCTTCCACGGGAAAACGCTCTCCGAAAAACCGGCTGTGGTCGGGGCGATCAGGGAGACCATCGCGAACACCCCCCTTCCCGCCGTCCGCGGGACGCTGCTCGCCCTGGCCGGACGAACGGATACCACGCCCTCACTCTACAGGATCGCCGTCCCGACGCTGATCCTGGTCGGACGGCACGACGCGGTCACACCCCCGTCGGCCTCCCACGCCATGAAGGACAAGATCCCGGGGGCGGAACTGCACGTGATCCCGGACGCGGGACACCTGAGCAACCTCGAGAACCCCGAAGAATTTACGACGCACCTCTTCAATTTCCTCCACCGGATCAAACGCGTCAACACCTAGCGCCAACACCCACAAGAGGCCAGCCATGAATACCTCAACCCCCACCGACACCGCAGTCACCGGATTCCAGCGCTTCCGCAGGACGCGCATGACGGCTCCGCTTCGCGCCATGGTGCGCGAGACGACCCTCTCGAAGGACGACCTGGTCTATCCGCTGTTCGTCTGCCATGGGAACAAAATCAAAAACGACGTCTCCTCCATGCCCGGTGTTTCGCAGATGTCCCCGGACCTGCTCGTGAAGGAGTGCGCGGAGATCCAGAAACTGGGCATCCCTGCCGTCATCCTCTTCGGGATCCCCGGGTCGAAGGACGAGGTCGGTTCCGAGGCGTACGACGACTCCGGGATCGTCCAGCAGGCGATCGCCGCGATCAAGAAAGAGGTCCCCGGGCTGGTCGTCATCACCGACGTCTGCCTCTGCGAGTACACCTCGCACGGCCACTGCGGGATCGTCCGCGGGGATGAAATCATCAACGACGAGTCGATCGAACTGCTGGCCCGGGAGGCCCTCTCCCACGCCCGGGCCGGGGCGGACATGGTGGCCCCCTCGGACATGTTCGACGGCCGGGTCGCGGCCATCCGCACGAAGCTGGACGAAGGGGGGTTCGGACAGCTCCCGATCATGTCCTACGCGGCCAAGTACGCCTCGGGGTTCTACGGGCCCTTCCGGGAGGCGGCCGAGAGCACCCCGACATTCGGCGACCGGCGGTCGCACCAGATGGACCCGGCCAACTCCGACGAGGCGTTGCGGGAGGTCGCCGCGGACATCGAGGAGGGCGCCGACATCGTCATGGTCAAACCCGCCATACCCTACCTGGACGTCATCCGGAGGGTGAAGGACACCTTTGGCATGCCCACCGCGGCCTACAACGTCTCGGGCGAATTCTCGATGGTGAAGGCCGCCGGGCAGAGGGGATGGATCGACGAGGAGCGCGTGATGATGGAGATGCTGACGTCGATCCGCAGGGCCGGGGCGGACATCATCATCACCTACTTCGCGAAGGCCGCGGCAAAACTCCTCTGACCGGCGAGCCGACGCGTCGAATCCGCCCGGTATTCCGCAGGCCCCGATGAACCTCGCACTCGTCACCGGCTCCACCGGCTTCCTCGGTTCCCTCCTCGTACGCAAACTCCTTTCGCGCGGGGTCCGCGTCCGCGCCCTCGCCCGACCCTCCCGGGACGTCTCCGCGGAGTTTCCACCGGGCGCCGAGGGGGTCCTCGCCGATATCCGGGACGCGGGCGCGCTCACGCGGGCCGTCGACGGCTGCGACACCGTTTTTCACACCGCGGCGATCGTTTCCTTCAGGAACTCCGGCCGCCGCGAACAGCTCGAGGTGAACGCCGGCGGCACGCGAAACGTGGTGGCGGCGTGCCTGAAGGCGGGCGTCGGAAGACTCGTCCACACCAGCTCGGTGGCCACGGTCGGAAGGCGTACAGACGGTTTCCTCGCAGACGAGGACACGGAATTCAACTGGCCGTCGTCGCTGACCTACCGGTGGTCGAAACACCTCGCGGAGCTCGAAGTGCTGGAGGGGGTCTCCCGCGGCCTCGACGCGGTGATCGTCAATCCTTCGGTCATGATCGGGCCCGGTGACCGCTACGTGCACGGGGGGCAGCTCGTGCGCGACGCCGTGCGGGGCAGGCTGATCGCCTACACGCGGGGCGGGATGAACCTCGTGAGCGTGGAGGACGTCGCCGAAGGGCACCTGCGGGCCGCCGAAGCAGGCAGGTCCGGCTGCCGCTACATCCTCGGCGGGGTGAACCTCACGCACCGCGAGGCGTTTCACTTCGTGACCGGGATCGTGGGCGGACGTCCGCCGGTGGTGAACGTTCCCCGGCCCGCGGTCATGGCCGTCGCCCGGGTGATGGAATTCGTCGCGTCGGTCGCGGGCGTCGAACCGTTCATCACCCCGGACCTCGTCGCCGGGGCCGGTTCCTTCCAGTGGTTTTCCACTGCACGTGCGCGCGCGGAACTTTCCTGGCATCCCCTCTCGCTGGAGAAATCGATCAGGGATGCGTACATTTGGTACAGGGAGAGGAACATCCTGTAAACCTTCACACCCGGGACGAATGAAAACAACCAGATCAGGCAAACTCTTCAGGCGGGCGGCGCGGGTCATCCCCGGCGGCGTGAATTCACCGGTGCGGGCGTTCCGCTCCGTGGGGGGTGAGCCGCTCTTCATCGCGCGGGCCCGCGGGGCGCGCCTCCGCGATGCGGACGGGAACGACTTCATCGACTTCGTGGGGTCGTGGGGGCCGATGCTCTTCGGCCACGCCCACCCGAGGATGGTGGCGGCGGTGAGGAAGGCGCTCCGTTCGGGAACGAGTTTCGGTGCCCCGACCGGGGCGGAAACCCGCCTGGCGGAGGCGATCGTCGCGATGGTCCCGTCGGTGGAGAGCGTGCGCCTGGTGAACTCCGGAACGGAAGCCACGATGAGCGCCATCCGGCTGGCAAGGGCCTTCACCGGGAGGGACAAGATCATCAAGTTCGCGGGGTGTTACCACGGACACGCCGATTCGTTTTTGATCCGGGCGGGGTCGGGCGCCCTCACCCTCGGCATCCCCGACTCGCCGGGGGTCCCGCGGGACCTCGCCAGGCACACCCTCACCTGCCGGTACAACGACCTCGGTTCGGTGCGGCGAGCGGCCGCCGGGCACCGGGGGAGGATCGCCGCCGTCATCGTCGAACCCGTGGTGGGGAACATGGGTTGCGTACCGCCGGAGCCGGGCTTCCTGCGTGGCCTCAGGAGGCTCTGCGACCGCCACGGCATGCTGCTGATCTTCGACGAGGTCATGACCGGCTTCCGCCTGGCCCCGGGCGGCGCCCAGGAAAAATACCGCGTCCGCCCGGACCTCACCACCCTGGGCAAGATCATCGGCGGCGGCCTCCCGGTGGGGGCCTACGGCGGCCGGAAGAAGATCATGGGAATGGTGGCCCCGGCGGGCCCGGTCTACCAGGCCGGCACCCTCTCGGGGAACCCGCTGGCGGTGGCGGCGGGACTGGAAATGCTCGCGATGATCCGGGAACGGCAGGGCCTCTACATCGCCCTCGAACACGCCGGCCGGGCGCTCACGGAGGGCCTCTCCGAACCGCTGACAAAAAAAGGCATCCCCCACCGGATCAACAGGGTGGGTTCCATGTTCACGCTGTTTTTCACGCCGGACAGGGTCGTGGACTTCGAATCGGCCGGGCGGGCAGACACCGCCCTCTTCGGAAAATACTTCAGGGAGATGCTCGCACGGGGCGTCTACCTCCCCCCGTCGCAGTACGAAGCGGCCTTCATCTCGGCGGCGCATACCGACGGGGTCATCGGACGCACCCTCCGTGCACACAGGTCGGCGGTGGCGAGGCTCTGACGGCTCTCCCGCCCTCCCAATAAAAAAGCCATCCCGGCGGCGTGCCCGGGATGGCTTTTACGTTCAAGACCGGACGCTTTACGGCCCGACGTCTCCGCTGACCGTCGCGAAGGTGTTGCCGTTCGGCCCGGTGACGGAGATCTTCACGTTGAACGGCATCCGCGCGGGCGTTCCGCCGGGCGTGCCGTCACAGATGTTCAGCGTGAAGTTGGTGCTGCCGGCACCGCGCGTCAGGAAGTCTCCGAGGGGATCCTCGGGCAGCCCGGACGCCAGCACGCTCCAGTTCGTACCTTCCGGAGGCGTGAACTCCACCTCGGTCTGGATCTGCGTCCCCGGCGCGAGCGGGTTGCCGTTCTGGTCCGCGATCGTGACGGTCACGCTGACGCAGCCGCCCGTATCGATGTGGACATTGGAGGTCGAGAGCGTGATGACCGAATGTCCCGAGAAGAGGATCAGGACGCTGTCGATCACGTCGACGCTGTTCTCGCCCAGCGAGTGAGCCCGGACCCAGGAGTACCCCGTACCGTCACCCCAGAGGGACGGCGGCGTGAGGGATGCATCCCTCGGCAGCGGGTTGCCGCTGTACAGCGTGACCGTTGCGTGGCCCGAAAGGTCCGTGAAACCAGACGCGTCGACCACCCCGCCGGTCGTGTTGAAGTACACGGCCGTGTTCACCTTCACCGGGTTCGAGTACTTGTCCCCGACCTGCACGGTGACGTCGTTGGTCCTGCCCAGCCAGTCGTAAGCCGCGAAGTTGAACTGCCGCGGTCCGATCGTAAAGTGCGATTGATCGGGCAGGCCGGCGTTCACGGTGATGACGACCGGGGTCGAGGTGATCACGTAGCCGTCGGATTCCCTGCGCAGCGTCGCGAGGAACTGCATGACGCCCGACACGGTGCCGCTGTTGATGGTGGTCGCCACGCGGCCCGCGACGTTCGTCATCGCCCAGCCGGGGGAGACGTACGCCCCGCCCGATACCGGCGTGCCGATCAGCTGGAAGAAAACCGTGTCCGAGTGGTCGATGTCGATCGGGAACCCGAGAGAATCCCGCACCTCCCAGGTGATGATCGAGGACTCCGTCCCGCCCACGCCGTTCACCGAAATCTGGTTGTCCGACAGGTTCACCAGCGCGATCGACCTGGCGTCGCCCGTGCCGTTCGGATCGGGGGGCACGCCCGTCGAGGTGTCCCTCTCCAGGGACACGTCACGGTTGACGATCTCGCCGGCGGCCACGGTGAAGGCGAAGGTCGATGTGCTGTACCCGTTCTTGGAGACCCGGACGGTGCCGGAGATCCCGGACAGCCCCTGCAGGTTCACCGAGAAACTGTACGTCCCGTCGCCGGCGGTCACCAGGCTGTCCACGAAGATCGGCGATGTGAGGACCACCGTGGCGTTGTTCACCGGGAGGTTGTTCGCGAAGTCGAGAACGTGGCCCGCCACCTGGCCGATGGTGGACCCGGCGTCGACCTGCAGAAGGACGTTCCCCAGGTCTTTCGTCTGTCCCTTGTACACCACGACGGTGATCGTCCGGGTCTTGTACCCGTCCTTCACGGTCGTGAGGTTGACGGGCATCGAATCCCGGTCGACGAGGTTCGCATACATCCGGAACTCCCCGTCGATCCCGGTCTCGAAATAGTCGACGACCCCGGGAAGCGTCAGAAGCACCAGCGCCGTCCTGATGGGATAGAGCGTCGTGCTGTCCCGCAGGACGCCGGTGACGAGCGCGGAATTGGAGAGGTCCGCCGTCAGCGTCACCGTGAGGCTCGTATCCAGGACCGCTTCGAAGCTGACGTTCTTCGTGACGTACCCGGCCTTCCTGACCGTCACGGTCACGTTGTGGTTGGTCGACAGGTTCAGGTTCACCTCGAACCTGAAGATGCCGTCGGAGCCCGTCAGCACCGAGTCGGTGCTCCCGGCGAACGCCAGGTACACCACGGCGCTCTGGATGACGTTCCCGGAGGCGAGGTCGAGGACCACCCCCTGGACCACCCTGTTGGCCCCCGTATCCGTCCCCTCCTCGACCACCGGCAGGTCCTGACAGCTCATGAGGCCGAGAGCGGCGGCGAAGAGTACGATGAAAAATATCAGTTTAGCGTTCATAGAAAATTCCTCGGTCAATG
>QJVY01000182.1 GCA_003235555.1 Ignavibacteria bacterium
ATCACCTATTACAACGTGCAGTCGATCTCGGCCGACAAGGTGGTCAACGGGGACGTCTGGGTCTCGACGACTTTCGGCATCAGCCGGTTCATCCCCAGCTCGAGCGACCCCGAATTCGGTACCTGGGTGACCTACACCGCACCGATCATTCCATCCAATCAGGTCTACGCCAGCGCGATCAATTTCAACGACAACACGGTGTGGTTCGGCACGCAGGACGGCTTCGCGATGTACGACGACAGGATCACCGACTGGACCACCTTCACCCTCCCCACGCAGTACAACTTCAAGATCAATTCGATGGCCTTCGACCGGGCGGGCACGCTCTGGCTGGCGAAGCTCGACGGTGTGACAAGCTTCAACAAGGTCCTGGGGGAATGGACACACTACACGAATGTCAACACCGGCGGCCGCCTCCCCGCAGGGGAAGTCCATGCCGTCACCACGGACCTCGGAACGGTGCGCTGGTTCGGGACCGACCAGGGACTCGTGCGCCTGAGCGACACGACCTGGACGACGTTCACGATGTCCACGACCCCGGAACTGCCCGACAACTCCGTGACCGCCCTCTCCTACGATACCCGGGGGAACCTCTGGGTCGGGACGAAAAAAGGGATCGCCGTCTTCAACCCGGAGGGGACGAGGTTCTAGAGGGCAGGTCCGGTCCGATCATCCGCGGTGGTCCGGGATTTTCCGGAACAACCCGATGTACCCCCAACCGGTGTACCGTCCGATTCCGAGGGGAAGGTTCATCATCAGGCTGTCGAGCCACGACTCGATCCTGACGCGGGTGGTTCCCCCGACCCCCAGCAGGGAGAGGATTTTGAGCTCGTAGCCGAAGGTCAGGCCCTCCACCTTTTCGAAACCCGCTTCGCCGATGACCCGCTCGAATTTTCCGAGGTTGTAGGCGCGGCTCTTCCATCCCCGCCGCTCCCCGTGCGTCGGCAGCGAGACCGCTGACCTCAGCGCCCTCCATCCCATCGATTTCAGGTACCGCAGTTTGAGCCTCCCGGTATAGTGGAACGATGTCAGCGCGTTCAGGTTCCTCACGTTCACCAGCAGGTGCCCCCCCGGCTTCAGCAGTCGGCGGATTTCCCCGAGGGCCGTGCGGTCAGATTCGAGGTAGCCGAGGACCCCGATGCAGAGGACGGCGGTGAACCTCCCGGGGAGGAAAGGGATATGTTCGATGTCCCCGCGCACGATCGACGAGCCGCCGGTCCCGTTGTTCGACGCCGTCCGCACCATCTCCTCAGAAGCGTCCATCCCGAACACACTCGCCCCGGTCCGGCCCACCTCCGCGACGTATTCTCCCGGTCCGCATCCCGCGTCGAAGATCGGCCCCCCCAGGGGATCCACATGCCGGCGGAACACTTCCATGACGTGACGTTTTCTCCGCACCAGGAGCTGGCCGAAGGGATCGTCCGGTTCGCGGTAGAAATCCCCCTTCCAACCCCGGCTGGTGTTGAAAAACTCGCGCACCCCCTCCTTCTGACCGGTGCTTTCCGCCATGCTAGATTTTCCTGAAGAGTCCGATGTACGCCATCCCCGCGTACCGGAGAAACGGCAGTCCCGATTCCTGTAACGTCCGTTCTATCCCCCGCTCGATCCGTATCGCACGGTCGAACGAAAGGCCGACCTTCCTCAACGGCGTCATGTTGAAACCGAGGGTTCTCGACCTGATCCGGCTGAACCCGTGCTCCGCGACCAGTTGTTCATATCGCCTCAACCGGTATTTCTTGTAGTTCCATCCGTGGGTTTTCTGAATCCACTCCGTCTGAAGCGCGATCTTTTTCCTCTGTTCCCCCCATCTCCCCTCCAGCATGTCTTTCAGCGTCCTTTTGACCGTGTGGGGAAACGAGGTGATCGGGTTCACGTTCCTCACGTTGAGAAGGAGCAGACCTCCGGAGTCCAGCACCCTGTGCATTTCGGAAAGGGCGCCGGAGTCGTCGAGGAGATAGTCGAAAACGCCCACGCTGATCACGAGCGAAAAGGTCCCGGTTTTGAACGGCGTTCGTTCGACGTCCCCCTGCAGAACGTCGGCCCCGACAGGGAGACCTTTCTTCCGTGACACCCTCGCCATCTCCTCGGAGAGGTCCATGCCCACGGCCCTGAATCCCATCGCGGCGAGTTCCGGGAGGTAGACACCCGAGCCGCACCCGACGTCCGCCGCCCTGCCCGTCCCCGCGGGGATCTCCTCACGGAGCATTCCGAGGACGTATTCCTTCCGTCGTTCCGTCAGCAGGCTGAAATGGTCTTCCCGCGATTCATAGAGTCCGCCCTGCCAGCCCTCGTCCCGGTCGAAAAATTCCTCGACGGCTTTCTTCTGTCGATCCCCGCTCATCCGTGCTCCGCTCGTTGTTGAAAAATCCGGTCCTCTTCCCTTCTCCCCCCCGGGCCGGGAAACTTCATCGCATCAGGTTCCTCAGCATGGCATCCCATTTGAGGGCTCCCCCGTCGATGATCACCCGGGGTCCGTTTTTGATGGCGGTCGTCCCGTTGATGGTATCGAACCTGAAGTTCGGCCCGAGCACACGCGGGAGTTCCACCGATTTCAGCGGCGGCGCCTTGCGCGCATTGACCGGCGTTCGCGAGAAACGGATCTTCCACGTCCGCTCATCCACCGGTTCGAGTGCGACGCTCACCCTGCCCCAGCGCGTCGGTGTATCGATGATTTCCATCGGCTGGAATTCGGCGATATCGGCGGGAGCGACTCCCTCGAACAGCCGGAGCACCTCGCTGTCCTCGAACACCATCATGTGCCGGAGATACCGGATGCATTCGGCGGACGCCCTCGGATCGAGACCCGGCCCTCCCGTCGGTTCACCGGTCCGGGAATCCGGACCGCTCACTGTCTGCATCGTGGACCAGGTGTAGACCGGTGACGCGTGGTTGAGGAACCCCGCGAAACATTTCCGCGCTTCCGCCGGGAGGGTGGCCCAGATGTAGTACTGACCCATCAGCGCCGCATCGTACGGCAGGTAACCGTCGGCGGGACCCGGCCCGGTCCCCAGCGGGATGTCCTCCCCGGTCACCTCCTCCATGAGTTTCTGGAAACCTGGGACGAACGCGTCCTCGGCGCGGAACAGGAGACCGGGATTCAACGCGAGCGCCACCGTGCCCTGGCCTGACTGCGGCCGGAGCCCTTCGACCGGGCCTCCGACCGTCATGGGCAGGTACCGGAAACCTCCCGGGTGATCCACCATCTCCTCCCGGGCCACCAGCATGAAGGCGAGACGGAGTTGTCCGTAGAACTCCCGGATCTCGGACTTTTTCATGAGAAACAACCGGTCCGAGATGTCGAGCATCGTCTTCAGAGCGATCAGAGTCCAGAGCGTGTTCGTCAGTTCCGGCCGGACTCCGTCCCAGCCGCGGCCCAGGGATCCTGCGGGAAGGAGGTTTCTTTTGCCGTTCGGTGAGCCGGTCGCAGCCTCCAGGTCCCTTTTTTCCCGGAGGGAATCAAGGGCATTGAACGCGTCCGGGTAGAGCTCATCGAAGAATTTCCAGTCCCCGCTCAGCTCGGCGTGGCGGCAGAGGGAGTAGACGGCCGCCGCCATCTCCTTCATATTCGACTCACCCCCCGCCCCGATGATCACCCCCCGGTCGGTCTCCAGGTCCCATATTTTCTCGAGCCGGGTACGGGCATCCTTCTCCCTGCCGGAGTACATCTCCGCTTCCATGATGAAGTGTTCGTCGACGATATCGGGAAGAGGGCGCTGCTCCCGGGGCATCCCGTCGCCGGGATCTTTCGGGACCGGTTTTCTCACCTGGTCGATGATTCTGACCGATGCGGCGAGAAAATCACCGTATCCGCCGGGGAGCTTCCACCCGGCGACCTGCCGGGGAGGGGCCGTGGCCTCCCACCGCCCGACCGACGATCTCATCCGCCCGTCGATTTCCCCCGCACCCCCGGCGAGGTCGTCGAGCTTCGCCGGCACGGAGGGGATTCTGAGCAGGAAGGTGATGGGTGCGGGGCCCGCGGACTCTCCGACGGAAGTCCTCAACACGAGCACCCCCCCCTCATCCGATCTTTCGACCGGCGCGTCAACGAAGAGAAATGTCCTGTCCTGCTCTCCGTCCACCGTGAGACCGCTGACCTTCCCCCGGGGAAAATCGTCATCCTCGAGGGTCGAGACGGAGAGTCTCTCCGCCGACCGGACCGCGAGGCGCAGCGTCATCACCGCACTTCCGGGGGCCACGGATATGAGAATGTTATCGACGACACCTTCATCATCGTCGGAGGTCGTAAAGGCGGTCATCTCTGCCCGGGAGCCGCCGGAGGCGAGGGTGGTCCTGATCACCGGGACCCGCGGACTGTCACATTTCTGTGTGGAGGCGGGGTGACCATCCCATCCCTCGAACGAGATCTCAACCGATTCCGTCAACAGGGGTACCGGGCCTTCCCCCCTTCCCGGCCGGATCCGGATCATTCCCCCCGACTCCGTGATATACGATTTTTCCCGGGCACCCGGGAACGATACCGGGGAACGCCAGACCTCAGGGGAGTATCTGAAATCAATCGGTGCGGGAGGTGCCGCGGCGTCGGTTTTCCTGGAGATGGTCTTCTTTTGATAGACGAAAGCCCGCAGGGGGTCCGGTCCAAATGTGAGCGCGCCGATTGCGATGCCGATGCGCCTGAGAAACACCCTTCTGGTTCCCCTCGATGACTGAATCATAATCTTGACCTTGCTGAGATATGGTTAATGTGATCCCGACGGACGCTGTCCCCCTGTAACCAGGGATGCCGGGCTCCCGGTTCCGGGGTCAGTTTTACACGGATGCTGCGGAGTCCTCCCGATCTACCGGCCGGCCCCGGGGATCCTCCTCCGGAACCGCTCCGCCGCCTGTGGAATCGGTACCCACGTCCTTCATCATCTCGTCGAACAGGGTATCGAAGTTCAGATCGACTTTCTCCCGCGTGTAATCCCCCGGGATCTCGAACACCGAGGAGGGTATTTTTTTCCTTTCGACCAGAACGACCTCCTCCGATTCGGTCAGTTCTCCCTCATCAAGGCGGAGAACTTTCAGTGGAAAGAGGCCCCTCTCCGCGAGCTCACGTTCCCAGCGGTCTCCCCCCGTCTGGGATTCCATGCTCATCTCGTCGAACCATTTCACGACACCGGCGTACAGCCCGCCGAGTTCCGCCGTCACCCAGATCCGTGCCGTTTTCCCCTCCCCCTCGTCGGCCTTCCATTCCTCGCAATCGAACCCGGCCAGGGTCTTCCTTTTTCCTGTCGGTTCAAGCGTGTAGGCCCTGCCCGTCGAATCGCGTGCCGTGATCGTATCCCGGCGGGGTTTTACGCTGATGGGGATTTCGATCACCTTCCGTTCCTTCTCGATGACGATCCACATGACGCCGCGGTCCCCGCGGAGGATGAACTTCGCGCCCTCTTCCCCGGTCTCCTCATCCGGTTCGATGACCGCCGCAAGATCCTTCCCCCTGAAGAAGAGCGTCGATCGGACGACATCCGAATCGCCGTCCGCGTCACTGACGGCGATCATCCTGACTGTGCCTTCGAATTGCGCCGAGGAAGTTGCCGCACAGAGCGCCAGGAGCCACAGTGCCGTCAGGGCTGGTCGCAGGTGTTTCTTCGTCGTTTCCATAGTCGTACTGTCCTCGCAGGGGTGGGGGTATCAGGGATTGACCGGCGGTGGGAGGGCCCTGGCCCTCTCGCGTGAAACGAACGACCCGTTCTTGTGGGATGAATCGCAGAACGGTTTGTTCTTGCTCAGGCCGCACCTGCAGAGGCTGATCCTCGTTCTGCCGGCGAGGTCGTACTTCCCACCCTCCTGATCGACGAGATCGAAATCACCCTCCACCCGGATGCTCCCGTTGTCACGTACCGTTACGACGACTTTCGACATGCCCTTCCTTTCATTTGATAAACATCATCTGAACCCACCGTACCCGCTCACCGGCTTCCAGCCGCGCGTAGTAGACGCCGGTCGGCAGGCTCCCGGCATCCCAGGACACCTCGTGCATGCCGGGAGCCTGCCGCTCCGCCGCGATCCGTTCCACGAGACCTCCCCGGAGATCGTAGATGTCGAGGAACACCATCGCGGCCGCGGCGAGATGGTAGACGATTCTCGTGGTTCCGTTGAACGGGTTCGGGAAATTCCGGATGAGCCCGAAACCGACCGGGACCGCGGGCCTCTCTTCCACATCCGTCGGCCCGTCGTTTCTGTAGTAGGCCAGCCCCCCTTTGGAGGTACCCGTCAGGATATCCTCGTCGCCGTCTCCGTCCAGGTCGGCAATGGCCAGGGCCGGCTCGTAGGGAAGCCCGGGCCCGAACCCTCGGGTCGGGGGCTGAAACCGTGGGGAGATGCCCGTCCCCGAATTCATAAAGTAATAAATCACGCTCTGAGCTGCACTCCCGGGGGTGTCCGCGGCCGGCGTAACGAACAGGTCCGCCGAACCCGTCAGCGGGTTTTCCTTCAGGAAGGGCCTCGCATTCGAGCCAATGTCCACCGCGAGAGAGGAGTCCGGCACCTTCATGAAGCTGAAATTGGCGGAATCGCCCTCGTTGAGAAAGAGCTCCAGGGTCCCCGAGCCGAGTCCGATCACCAGGTCCTGATCGTTGTCACCGTCGATGTCACCCACGGCCGGGGAGGCGTACTGTCCCGAGATGACCGTGTCTACGGGTGTGAAGCCGGCGAGGCCCTCATTGCGGAACACGATCACCCTTCCGTCGAAACGCCCGAGGATCAGGTCGGGGTCGCCATCGGCGTCGATATCGGCAAAGGCGGGTGCGTAGGAAAAGTTCCCGCTGATCCCCCCGAAGAGGGTGTCCTCCAGGAGATACACCGGAGCGAGCTCACTGCCGGTGTTCCGGAAAAACCAGAGTGCCCCGGAGTTGTTCCCGACGACCAGGTCGAGGTCGTCGTCTCCATCCAGGTCCGACAGCGCGGGATGAGAATTCTGTCCCGCATCCAGCGTCCGGATGTAGTCCGTCGTGCGGAGATGGAAATCGGGAGCGAACGCCGTGCCGAGATTTTCGTAGAACCAGGAAGAATGCGACGTCCTGGAGTTGAGTATTCCGACGAAGAGATCGGAGTCGCCGTCGGCATCGATGTCGGCGAGTGTCCCCTGGTTGAAACCCGCGGTGGTCAGTGTACCGTCCGGGGGATAGATGTTCGCCGAACATTCGAACATGGGCGCGCCCGGCGTGCCGATGTTCATGAGAGCGAACAGGCTGTGGGAGAAAATGTCCCCGTAGAAAAGGTCGGTGGTCCCGTTGCCGTCGACGTCCCCCAGGCAGACCGCCCCCGCCCCGTGCCCCGACGCCTTGCCGGCGGGCCGGAGCATCGTCCCCTGCTGGCAGGTGTCCCCTATGATCGTGATGTCGTCAAAGTGCGTGGAGACCAATGCGAACGCGGGATTTCCCGCCGAACCCGTGTTCCGGTAAAAATTGAACGAGCCATCGGCGGTATTCCCCGAGAGATAATCGGTCAGGCCGTCGCCGTCAAGGTCGGCGAATCCCGGCAGGCTTCCGAAACCCGCGATGACCGGGTCACCCGCCGTGTCGGCCAGCCGGGAGACAGCAACCTCCCAGAAAGGCTCCTGCAGGGTCCCTGCGTTCTCCCAGACCCTGACACCCGAGGTGCTGTCGTCGGTGATCAGCTCGGTGTCGCCGTCCGAATCGTAATCCGTCAGTGTGAACCAGAAGAGGAACCGGGC
>QJVY01000005.1 GCA_003235555.1 Ignavibacteria bacterium
CCGGCGAGCGCCGTGAAGTTCGTCAGCAGGCAGAGCAGGACCGGCAGTACGCCGTAGATGACCGGTTTCTTGATTTTATCGATGTTCTGTATCATGATCCACCTATTTGACTATGATCATTTTTTTGGACTGCAGGAGGGACGCCCCGTCCGTCAGTCTGTAGATATAGACGCCCGTCGCCACAGGCATCCGGTTGTCGTCCGTCCCCTCCCAGAGGAAGGTGTGGACGCCGCCGGTGTATTCGCCCTCGGCGAGGGTCCTGACCTTCTGGCCGAGCACCGAGAAGATGTCGAGGCTGATCTTCGCGTCGCGCGGCAGTTTGACGCTGATCGACGTGGTCGAATTGAAGGGGTTCGGGAAGTTCTGTTCCAGTTCGAACTCCGTCGGCGTTTCGGCTGTGACCTGAGCGCGCACATACTCCGCCGGCCCGACGAGGACCTTGAACGGCATCGTCGTGCTGACGCTCCGGAAGCTGTACGACGGTTTCTCCCGCAGGTTCACCGGCGTGCTGTTGAAGGAGTTCAGGAGCACCACCTCGTATTCCGGCGGTACGTCCCCGACTCCCTCGAAGCTGATCGTCCCGGTCGTGCCGTACTCGCGGGACACCTCGAACTCCCAGGTCTGTCCCTCGCCGATCCCGGGCCTGAAGTCGGCGTTGAAGAGGCTGTATTCCGGATTCCATTCGGGACGTTTGAAATACAGGAACCCCTGGTCGAGGAACAGCGGCGGCTTGTAACCGTCGAGTTCGTCGAGGCCGTCCTTCGCCGCGGGGGCCACGCCGATGAAGTTCGACGGGTCCTCATTGATGTCCGACCGGTAGGAGAGCTGGATCTGCCATTCCGCGTTGCGGCCCGCAACCGGCGGCGTCGTTGACGCGCCGAACGGATAGGAGATCCTGAGTTCCGTCAGGCTGTTACCGTTGAAGAAGTAATACGCCCGGAACGGCGCCATGGTGTTGGTCGCCTGGTAACTGCCGTTGAACCCGTAGAGTTCCGTCGACGGGGGCAGGCCGTTGAGCGCGACGACCGTGCTCCAGGCGACGTTCTTGTCGAACGGGTTCGCGATGATGTTCCATCCGGAGCGCACCTTGATCCGGTGCACGGCGTTGAGGGTGTCCAGGGGCGGCATCACCATTTCCATCGCGATGGAGAGGTTGTTCCTCTTCACCAGCCAGTACCCCCTGCCGGTCTCAAAGTGGTTCGACGGTCCGAGTTCGACCAGGTAGTTGGCGGGCTGGCCGTTGTCGGCGAACATCCGCCAGTCACCGGGGTTCGACCCGGGTACGTAGGTCGACAGATGTATCGAGGTGTCCACCACGCCCGGAATGCTCACCAGACGGTAGAAGGTCGAGATCGTCGGTTCGGCGGGGAAGCTGATCGTGGCCGTCAGGGGGACGAGCAGCGGGAGGCTCCCCGGGACGATCGCGAAATTATTCCCCTCGGCGTACAACTCCGGTTTCGAGGTCGATGCCACCCGGAGCCTGCAGAAATTGGAGGGCGTCTGGCTCAGGGGGATCGTCCACCTCGTCGAGGTCCCGCTGACGTTCGAGTCGAGAATGGAGAACGTCTGGCCGCCGTCGGTCGAGAGCATGACGTCGACCCGGCCCGAGAGGTTCTGCGCGGTCCAGTCGATGTCGTACGTGTAGGTGGTCCCCCAGTTCAGCCCGGGCGTGTTGACCATGATCGTGGGCTTGAGGGTGGTGAACCGCCTCGTTTCAGAGAACGAGGTGATGTCGGGGCCCGCCTTCGCCTTGACCCGCCAGTAGTATGTTTCGAAGTTCAACAACAGCGGGAGCTGGATCGACGTGTCCGCGATCCCGGAGCTGTCCACGACGTTCGACATCGGCGAGAAGAAGGAGTCGGTCGCCACCTGCACGATATACGAGGTCGCGCCGGCGTACGACATCCAGGTCAGCCGCGGCGCGATCGGCTGGTCCATGGCGCCGTTCTGGATGCCCGCGAGCGCCGGTGGCGGGAGGAGCTGGCCGAAGGACGCCATCTGCGTGGCCCAGCCGTCCATGGTGATGCTCACGGGGTTGCTGAATCCGGAATACGACGCGGGGCCCGTCCCGACCCACTCCACGAACCCGAATCCGGGCTTTGCGGTCGCGGTGATCTCGACGACAGTGCCGCTTTCCTGCCATCCCTCCGCGGGTCCGACCGTCCCGTTGGTGTCGGCGGCGCCCACGTACAGGTAGTATTCGGTGGTGAAGTCCAGGTTGAACGTCGTGTCACCGCCGACCGTGATCGAATGCGACAGCGATCCCGAGTCGCTCCAGGACGAGAAGAGATGCCGGGTGCCGACGTTCCCGTCCTGCGGCGTGACCGTCCCGATGTCGTGCTTGGAACCGAGAAGCCAGCTGAACGTGTCGGGCGCCACGTAGGAGAAACCGTCCACGACGATCGTCCTCCCCGGGGGATCCGACGTGATCATGACGATCGCCGCCGGCGAGAAATTCGCCGTCAGGGCCTTGGTCGTGTCCATGACCAGGCTGACGGGGTTCGAGGTCCCCGTCGCGGCGCCGCTCCATGACGTGAAGGCGAAGCCGTTCGCCGCGGTGGCGGTCACCGATATGGTGTCGCCCGCATTATGGAAGGACTGGCCCGGCGGGTTGATCGTCCCGCTCCCCGCGGGGCTTGCCGTGGTGACGAGCTCGTACTGCAGGCCGAAGCTCACCAGGAGGGAGGTGTCCGTCCCGGGGACGTCGTAATTGTGCGACCGGGTCCCGCTGTCGCTCCAGCTCCTCCAGATGTATCTCCGGCCGTTCGCCCCGGACGGGCCGGGCTGGAGGGAATCAGCCGAGAAATTGTGGGACGATCCCGGCAGGAAGCTGAAGGTGTTGATGGTCGTGTAGGAAAAACCGTCGACCCGGAAGGAACGGCCGGCCGGCTGTGTCATGATGGTGACCAGGACCGTGTTCTGCGCGTAATTTGCGGTCTCGGTGATCGGGCCGCCCATGAAGATATTCCTGGGGTTGTTGCCTCCCGAGTACGACCCCGTGCCGCTCCCGCTCCAGGTCGTGAAGGTGTACCCGCTGTCCGGGATCGCGGTGATCACCACACCCTGGCCGGCGTTGAACCATCCGTTGGGGGGCGTGCTCGTGCCGCCGGGGTTGTTGTTCATCGTCAGGTAGTACTGCGTCACCAGTGTGGCCGTGAATGCCGTGTCGGTGATCGGGACGACCGTGTGCCCGCGGGCCCCGCCGTCGCTCCACGAGGACCAGGCGAGCCTCGTTCCGGCGCTGACCGGCTGCGTCGAATCGGTCCGGATCGTGTGCGACGAGCCGGCGAGCCACGAGAAGACGTGCGGACTCGTGTAGACGGTGTCGTCGACCGTGACGGGATAGCCGGCCGGATTGGTGGTGACCGTGACGCTGACAGTGTTGATCGAAAACGCCGCCGTTTCGCTTACCGGCGCGAGCATGGCGACGCTCGAGGGGTTGACGGTCCCGGTGTAGGACCCCGAGCCCGTGCCGGTCCACCCGGCGAAACTGTACCCGCCCGAGGGCGTTGCGGTGATGGGGACGATCATGGCGCTGTCATACCACGAACTGGCCGGCGCCGCCGTTCCCCCGGTTCCGGCGTTCATCGTCAGGAAATACTGCGGCCGGAAATTCATGGTGAAGGTCGTGTCCGTCAGGCCGGTGACGTTGTGGGTCCTGGCGCCCCCGTCGCTCCAGCCGGTCCAGATGTACCTGGTGCCCGTGGTGCCGTCCTGGACCGAATCGCCGGCGATCTCGTGTGTCGTGCCGCTCGTCCAGATGACGTCCTGCGGCGTCACGACGGCGATGCTGTCCACCATGACGGTCCGTCCCGGCGGGTTCGACCGGATCCTGACCGTGATGGGGAAGAGCGTGAACGAGGCGGTTTCGGTGACCGGTGCGTTCATCGTGACGTTCGCGGGGTTGTTCGGTCCGGTGTAGTTCCCCGAACCGCTGCCGGTCCAGCCGGCGAAGGTGTACCCGCCGGTCGGTGTCGCCGTGATCTCGACGTCCGAACCGGCGTCATGCCAGTCCGACGGCGGAGAGACTGTTCCGCCGGTGCCCGCGTTCATCGTCAGGAAGTACTGCGTCGTGAAATTGGCGGTGATGATCGTGTCGCTCGTGGGGGTGAAATTGTGCGAGATCGCCCCGCTGTCCGTCCAGTTCGCCCAGAGGAACTGGACGCCCGGGCCCCCGCTCTGGGGGTTCTGGGGGATCGAGAGGCTGATGATGTTGCCCGGCGAGACGCTGAAGGTCTGCATGGTGGTGTAGTTCGTGCCGCTCACGCGGAACGTCCTGCCGGGAGGGTTCGTCTGGACGATCACCTGGTAGGGGTTCTGCACGAAGTTGGCGATCTCGGTGATCGGTCCGTTGATCGTGATGTTCCGGGGGTTCGCGTTGCCGGAGTACCCTCCCGAGCCGCTTCCGGACCAGCTGCTGAAACTGAAGCTGGGGTCGGGGATGCCGGTGATGGTGACGGTGCTCCCGGCGTCGTGCCAGCCGGTGGGCGGGTCGACCGTGCCCCCGGGGTTGGCGGTCATCGTCAGCATATACTGCGTGCCAAACGTCGCGGTAAAGGTCCGCGCCGCGGTGGGCGCGACCGTGTGGGAGAGCGACCCGGTGTCGCTCCAGGCGGTCCACCGGTAGCGGGACCCGGAGACGCCGCTCGGCTGGATGCTGTCCGTGGCGATCGTATGCGTCGAACCGGTCGTCCAGTTGAACACCTGCGGGCTGGTGTAACCCGTGCCGTCCACCGTGATCGACAACCCGGAGGGGACCGTCGTCACGGTGACCGGAATTGTGCCGGCGGTAAAGTTGGCCGTCTCGAGTACGGGCGAGTTCATCGTGACGTTCGCCGGGTTGTTCGTCCCGGTGTAGGACCCCGTCCCCGTTCCGCTCCAGCTCCCGAAATTGTACCCGGGATCGGGGGTTGCGGAGATCTGGACCACCTCGCCGGCATTGAACCACCCGTTGGCGGGAAGCACCGAGCCGAGACCGGCGCCGGTGGCCATCGTGAGGAAATGCTGCGTCGAGAAATTCACCGTGAATGTGGTATCGGACGCGGGCGCCACCGGGTGCGACTGCGCGCCGCCGTCGCTCCAGCTCGAATAGATATACCGCGTCATCGTATCGCCCTGCGGCGACGTCGTCGAGAGGGTGTGGAGATCGGTGGCCGACCAGACGAAAGCCTGGGTGCCGGTGTAGTCGGTCCCGTCGACGGTGAAGGTGCGGCCGGCGGGGTTGGATTGCACCGTCACGTTGATCGGTGCGAGGGTGAAGCTGGCCGTCTCGGTCACCGCGCCGTTCATCGTCACGCTGCCGGGGTTGGCCGGACCGGTGTAGGACCCGGTGCCGGTGCCCGTCCACCCGCTGAAGGTGTACCCGCCGGAGGGGGTCGCGGTGATCCCGACCACCTGTGCGCTGTCGAACCATCCGGAGGCGGGGAGGACGGAACCGCCTGTGGACGTCGCCATCGTGAGGAAATACTGGCGTTTGAAATTCACGGTCACGGTGTCGGTCATCCCGGGGTAGAGGTAGGTGTGGGTCCTGGCGCCGCCGTCGCTCCATCCGGTGTATACCCAGCGTGTGGTCGAGGTCTGGGCCTGGATGCTGTCCGTCGAGAGCGACGCGCTCCCGCCGGGGTTCAGCGTAAAGGTAAAGGTGTTCGTCGCGATCTGGCCGTTGACGTAGAACGTCCGCCCGGCGGGATTCGTGAGTATGGTCACCTGCACCGGGAGCTGGCTGAAGTTCGCGGTCTCGGTGACCACCCCGCCCATGGTGATGTCACGGGGGTTCTGCGTCCCGGTGTACGATCCGGAACCGGTCCCGGACCACGTCGTGAACCCGTACCCGGGGTTGGGAAGCCCGGTGATGGTCACCGTGGCGCCGGCGTCATACCAGCCCGAGGGGGGGGTGACGGTGCCCCCGGGGTTCGCGCCCATGGTGAGCATGTACTGGTTCCCGAAGTTCGCCGTGTAGGTGGTCGGGGACGTGGGGGAGACGGTGTGGCTCCGCGCCCCGGCGTCGCTCCAGTTGGTCCACCTGTACCGTATCCCGGGCGTGCCGCTGTTCTGTATACTGTCGGTGACGATGGTGTGCGTCGAACCGGTGGTCCAGTTGAAGACCTGCGGGCTCGTGTACCCGACCCCGTCCACGGTGATGAGCAGGCCGGCGGGGCTGGTGGTGACGGTGACCGCCGTGGTGCCCGCGGTGAAATTACCGGTTTCGTTTACCGGTGCGTTCATGGTGACGTTCGCCGGGTTATTGGACCCGCTGTACGAGCCGTTCCCCGAGCCGGTCCAGGAGGAGAAGAGGTATCCGGGATCGGCCGTGGCCGAGATCTGTACGGACTGGCCCGCGTTGTACCAGCCGTTCGGCGGGGAGACGCTCCCGGGGCCGGAGGAGGACATGGTCAGCCGGTGCTGAGTCGTAAAGTTGAGCGTGAAGGTGGTATCCGTCAGCGGCGCCACGTTGTGGGTCTGGGTTCCGCCGTCGCTCCAGCTCGCGAAGAGGTACTGCGTGAGCGTGTCACCCTGCGGGGACAGCGTTGAAAGCGAATGCGTTGCGGTCGCCGACCAGGTGAACGTCTGAGGGGCGGTATAGGTCACGGCGTCCGCGATGAAGGTCCGGCCCGCCGGAACGGTCTGGATCGTTACGCTGATGGGGGCCAGCGAGAAGTTCCCGGTCTCCGTGACAGCGCCGTTCATCGTGACGCTCCCGGGATTGTTGGGACCGGAGTAGGACCCCGTCCCGGAACCGGTCCACCCGGTGAAGGTGTACCCGGTCGTCGGCGTGGCGGAAATCCCCACCACCTGGGCGGAATCGTGCCAGCCGGAGGCGGGGAGGACCGAGCCCCCGGTCGAGGCGTTCATCGTCAGGTAGAACTGCCGCTTGAAATTGACGGTGACGGTGTCGTTTGCACCGGGGTAGAGGTACGTGTGGAGAAAGGCCCCCCCGTCGCTCCAGTCGGTGAACTTGTAACGGGACGCGGCGGTCTGCGCCTGCAGGGTATCGGTCGAGAGGGTCACCGATGACCCCGGGTTCATCGAGAAGGTGAACGTATTCGTGGCGGGCGATCCGTTGACGTAGAACGTGCGGCCGGAGGGGTTGGTCAGGATCGTGACAAGGACCGTCGGCTGGCCGAAGTTCGCCGTCTCCGTGATCGGGGCGCTGACCGAGATGGTCCGCGGGTTCGCCGATCCGGTGTAAGACCCCGTCCCCGTCCCCGTCCATGAATTGAAGACGAAACCGCTGTCGGGCGTTGCCGTGATGATCACCGACTGACCGCTGGTGAACCAGTCGCTCGGCGGGGTGACCGACCCGCCGGCGTTGGCGGTCATCGTGAGGAAATGCTGTGTCGTGAACGACGCGGTGTAGGTGGAGTTCACCAGCGGCGCCACCGTGTGCGAACGCGCTCCGGCGTCGCTCCACGATGTCCACATCGCCCGGGACCCCGCGCCGAGGGACTGGAGACTGTCGGTGGCGATGGTGTGGGTGTCGGAGGCGAGCCAGTTGAAGATCTGGGGACTGACGTAATTGACGCCGTCGACGGTGATGCTCTGACCGACCGGTACCGTCGTGACCGTCACGCTGATCGGGTTCTGAATGAAGGTGGCGGTCTCGGTGATCGGGCCGTTCATCGTGATGTTCACCGGGTTGGTGGCGCCGGTGAAGGAGCCGGTCCCGGTTCCCGTCCAGCCGCCGAAACTGTAGCCGGCGACCGGCGTGGCGCTGATGTTGACGATTTCAGCGGGGTTCCTCCACCCGCTCGCGGGAAGGACCGAACCACCCGTTCCGGCGACCGTGGTCAGGAAGTACTGCGTCGAAAAATTCGCAGTGAACGTCGTGTTCGTCAGGGGGGTGACCGTGTGGGAGATGGCCCCCGTGTCGCTCCAGGAGGTGTAGAGGTACCTGACCCCCGTGGCGCCGGCCTGGATGCTGTCCACGCCGATCGTGTGCGACTGCGTCGCCGTCCAGTTGAAGACCTGAGGACTCGTATAGGATGTACCGTCGACGGTGATCGTTCTCCCGGCCGGGTTCGTGGTCACCGTGACCGAGATCGCGTTGGCCGTGAAGCTCGCTGCCTCGGTGATCGGCCCGTTCATAGTGATGTTCACGGGATTCGTGATTCCGGTGAAGGAACCGGTACCCGTGCCTGCCCATCCGGAGAATGAATACCCGGTGTTGGGGGATCCAGAGATCTGGACGACCTCCCCGCTGTTTTTCCAGTCGCTCGGGGGACTGGCGGTCCCCCCGGTCCCGGCCGAGGTGGTGAGGAAATACTGCGTGTTGAACGAGGCGGTGAAGGTGGTGTCCGCGGAAGAGGATACACTATGGCTGATCGCGCCCCCCTCGCTCCAGGAAGAGTACAGGTACCTGACGCCGGCCGCACCGTTCTGCAGGCTGTCGGTGGCGATGGTGTGCACGCTCCCCGAGACCCACTGAAAAATCTGCGGAGCCGTGAAGGACGACCCGTCCACGGTGATCGACCGGCCGGCCGGCGAGGTCTGGACGGTGACCTGGACCGTGTCGGGGGCGAAACTCGCCGCGATCGTATGGTTGGCCGTGACGTTGGTGAACGTGTACGTGGGGACCGCACCCACGGTTCCCCCGTCGACGAGGACGTCGGCGATGTGGAAGCCGGAGTTGGGTGTGATCGTGAAGGCCTGGGTGGCCCCGCTGTTGACGGCCACGGCGCCGGAGGGATTGATCGACCCGTTGGCCCCGGCCGAGGCCGTGATGGTGTATGTGGTCATCGTAAAGTTGTTGCTCACCGCGGACGTAAGCCCCGCGGAGACCGCGGTCAGGGCCTTCAGTCCCGAGCTGTCGATCGTCAGGTCGTCGAAGGTGGCGAGCCCCGTCGCGTTCGTCAGCCGCGGGATCGTCCCGGTCAGGTTGCCCGTTCCGCTGGAGAGGGAGAGCGAGACCGAAACGTCCTGGACAGCCACCGGGTTGTTGGCGGTGTCGCGCACCTGGACGGTCACCGGCGGTGCGATGACGGCGCCCGCGACCGTGCTCGAAGGTTGCTGCACGAAAGTCAGCCGCACGGCCGACCCGGGGTTGACCGTGAGTGTCCCGGTGTTCACCGGCGTGAGGGAGGGGGAGGTGGCCCGCGCCTGCGCTGACCCGGCGAGATGGCCGGTGAACACCGCGCTGCGCATGTCGCCCGCCGGCACGAGGTCGCCGCCCGCGACGCCCCCGGTGACGCCCTGCAGACTCCAGGCGGAGGCCGCGACGTTTTCAATGAAATTGTCGAAGGCGTCGCGCGTGATCGCGTACATCGTCACCGAGGATCCGGCCGTGACGTTCTGCGCCGGGACGACCGTCCCCGAGCCGTCGGCCGCCGTCTCCACGATGACCTGCGTCGCCGAGGAACTGATGATGTTGAACGGGCTGGACGCGGTGGATGTTGTGATCGCGCTCGATGCGGTGATGGTCTTGATGCCCTTCTTGTCGACGCGGAGACTGTCGAACGACGCGATCCCCGATGCGTTCGTGGTTTCGGTCAGGCTTCCGCTCAGCACTCCGTTTCCGCTCGTGAGGGACATGGTGATCCCGACGCCGGCCATGGACACGGGGTTGCCGAGGCTGTCGTTGAGACGGACCGTGACGGGGGGGGAGATGAACACCCCGGCCGCCTGTTCGGTGGGCTGCTGGATGAACGCAAGCCGGCGTGCCGCCGCAGGGTTGATGGTGAGGGAGAACGAAGCGGTGTCAGTCCCCGCGAGCGAGTCGGTCACCATCGCGGTGAAATTGTACTGTCCGGCGACGTTGGCAGTCCCGGTGATGATGCCGGTGCCGGAGAGTGAGAGTCCCGCCGGAAGGGAACCCCCGACCAGGGCCCAGGAATAGGGTGCCGTTCCCCCCGTGGCGCGCAGCGTGTCGCGGTAGAGGACGCCGGCGGTCCCGGCGGGGCGGGGAGAGGTGCTCGAAATGACCGGCGGCGAGAGCGAGGGATCCGAGAGCGAATTGATGTTGGACGACGAATCGGTGATCTCCACGTTCAGGTCCGCGAGATTGTAGGCGAAGACCTTCGTGTAGGGGTCGGCCGCGTTTTTCCAGGCGATGCCGGCCTGCTGCACGTTGAACGGGACGGTACTCGTCAGGCGGAACCTCCCGACCCGGAGTCCCGGGCTGACCGGGATGATCGTGCCGTTGCCCGCCCCCGGCGGGGTCCGCGGGTTGATCCGTAATTCGTTGCCGGTGACGGACATGACATTCGGCTGCTGGAGTGCGTTCAACCCGGAGGTACCGCCTACGATGGAGAGGGACAGTGCCCCTCCGGAGATCGCGGTGTTAAACGTCATGATCGGCTGGAGGGAAGCGAGCTGGAACTCGGTGTTCCCTCCCCCCTCCCCACGTGCGATCCGGATATCGAATTCGTACACCGTCGGACTCACGAGGGAGTCGTTCTGCAGCGTCATGACATATGTCGGTGCTTGTGCAAAGACGCCGGTACCCGTCAGCAGGGTTAAAAAGATCAGTATCGCTGTTTTCATGATGACTCTCTCAGTTAACCTTTTTATCGTCGGTCTCGGTTGGATCATCTTTGTTCTCATGATAAACATTCAATTCGGCACGTTTGAGCCGCTGAAGATGTTGTTGTCCGGATACGTGAAATCCGAAGCGTCGATGAACCCGTCGAGGTTCAGGTCGGACTTCAGGTATCCCGCCTGGAAAATCTGATTGTCCGGTCCGGTAAAATCCGAAGCGTCGATGAAGGCGTCGCCGGAATAATCGCCGGCCACCATGCCGAAGCTCCCGCCGGTCAGGGCCTTCGCCCCCCCGCCGAAATAGAGCGCCGCCGATGCCGTGAAGTCGCACGAATCGTCGGGGGCGTTCATCGGGCGCGGTGAGGACGACATGACCGGGAGATGGTTCATCTGCCGGAGGACGACGTAGTAGTCGCCGATCCCCGCCCCGGGCATGCGCACCCCGACGGAGCCGCCGGTGTCCACGACCACTCCGTCGCTCCGCAGGAACGCCGCCCGCCTGGAAACGGTCGTCGCGTTGTTCGTATCCGTCCGCAGTTCGATCAGGATCCAGTCGACGGTGCCCGGTGGAACGGTGCCGACGCTCTCGGCGCCCGCGTAACTCCACGGGGGACCGGTAAACGGCTGAGCGTGGGGGATCACCCCCGCTGTCAGGAGCGATGTGGACATCGCCCCGCCGGAGAACGGGCCCTCCAGGAACACCCTGATGTCCACGGACGCGTCAACCACCATCAGGTCCGCACCCGTGGAAACCCCGCCCCCCGGGGCGGGGGTGGAGACCGTGACGGTGAACGAACCCGCGGTGTCGATGTCATCCGGTCCGATTTCCGCCATGAGCTCGGTGTCCGCCACGAACGTCGTCGGCCGCGGTGCCCCGCCGAACAGGACGGAGGAAGCGGTCGTAAAGCCGGTTCCGGTGACGCTCAGTGTGAACCCGGTGTCCCCGGCCGTGCGCATCGACGGCGAGAGGAGTGACAGTTGTGGCGGGGGATTGTTGACCGTAAAGGAATTGCTGACGCCGGACTCGGGTCCCGCCGAGTTCGTCGCCGTTATAGTGAAGGAACCCCCTGACCCGAAATCTACGGAATGCGATGGTAGGATTCCAGCAGTGAACCCGGCGGTGGTCCCGCCACCCGATAAAAGCGTGCCATTCGAGGTGATTTCGACGGTTCCGGAGAAAGTCTCGTCCGTATTATTGAAGGTGTCCTGCCCCACTATCTGGATGAAGAATGGGGTATAGACATCCTGGGAGGGGATGGTTCCCCCTGACTGGTTTTCGACAAGGAAATGGTGGAGCGGTCCCGCCGACACGTTGAACTGGTTGCTCGTTCCCGTTTCTGTTCCCGCTGTACGTGTCGCGGTCAGCGTGAAATTCCCGGCGCTGGAAATCGCAACGGGGTACGGGCCCAGGACGCCCGCCGTGAAGGCAGGCGACGTTCCACCCCCCGCGATGAGGTCCGCGCCGGAGGTGACCTCCACCGTTCCGGTAAATCCGCCGACGGTGGCGTTGAAGGTGTCCTGCGCCACGACCTGGATGAAGAAGACCGACCCGGCGCTCTGAGCCCCGACCGGCCCTCCGCCGGAAGCTTCCACGGCGAAGTGATGGAGCTGGGCCTCCGACCGGGAGAAGAGGCCGGCGGCCGCGGCGAGGAGTATGAGGGTTCTGAGTGTTCGATTCATGGTTGTCTGATAGTACTTGTACTTTGCGTCAGCCGTTCACCACCGAAAGGGCCGCGCCGATTTTTTTCAGAAGCGCGTTCACGTCGTACGGCTTCTTCACGTAGTCCCATGCCCCCGCCCGGATGGCGAGGACCGCGGATTCGACCGAAGCGTACCCGGTGATGACGATGACCTTGGCTTTCTGGTCGATCTGCCGGATCTGTTTCAGGACTTCGATCCCGCTCATGCTCGGGAGGCCGATGTCCAGGAGGACCAGGTCCGGGTGGTGTGTCCTGTAGAGGAGGATCCCCTGCGGGCCGTCCGCGGTGGATTGTACCGTGTATCCCTGCGAGGAGAGTACCGACCTCTGGAGCGACAGCTGCACTTCGTCGTCGTCGATGATGAGGATTTTTGGCATATGGTTACTGTTGAGTGTTGAGGGTCAAATTGATGTCGTCAATCATTGTTCTTCCCGTTCTGAAGCTACCGGCGGCGAAACCCGTTCCTCGCGCGTGGTCCTGATCCACTCCTCGGGCGGTTTCGAAACAACGTACGTCAGCACCTTCCATCCGGCGTACAAGGGCACGTACAGGAGAGCCCTGTAGAGGCCGGCGTCGGCCCTGGCGGCGATCAACCCGACGAGCACGTGGGTGATCCCGAAGGCGCAAACCGCAAGCCAGGGCGGGAGAAAGGCCGACACGAGTCCCGGCGAGAAGATCGCGGGGAGGGCGTGGGCGGCCGTCACAAAAAGAACCACCGCCATGAGATGGACGAAGGGCGGGGTCACCAGGTCCAGCCAGGCGTCGAGCGCCGCCGGGGAGGGTCGCGTGAACCCCTGCCGGAGCAGCCGCCCCGAGAACCTCTCCCTGACCGGGCCTCGGCCCCGCTCCCAGCGGGTCCGCTGGGAAACGGCGTTTCTCGCGAGCGCCGGCATGGTGGCGTACACCGTCGCCTCGGGAGCGTACTGCACGGTCTCGCCGCTCAGGACGAGTGTGAGGCCGTACTGGAGGTCCTCGGTGACCCCGTACGCGTTCCAGGGAACGCGGGTGAACAACCGCGCATCGAAACACATTCCGTTCCCGCGGAGTCCCGCGGAGAATCCGAGGATTTTCCGGCCCAGCGGGCGCACGTGATTATAGAGTGTAAATCCCAGCCGGGTGATTTCGGTGCTCCACGAACGACTGTTTTCGACGACCAGGTCGGCGCTCTGGATGGCTGTCGCTCCCCGTTCCAGATGGCGGTTCATGACATGCAGAAAATTCGGCGTGACCACGGAGTCGGCGTCGATGACCACGAAGGCGTCAAACCCCGGCTTTTCATCCATGAGCGCGTCGAACGCCCAGCGGAGGGCGTGCCCCTTGCCGCGGTTCCGGTCGTCGGTCCGCTCGAGGACCCGCGCCCCGAGCGATCGCGCCACGTTCGCGGTCTCGTCGGTGCAGTTGTCCGCCACGACGACGATGTCGCGTTTTCCGGGAGGGTAGTCCATCGCAGAGAGGCTTTTCAGCGTACCTCCGATGGAACCCTCTTCGTTGTGCGCGGGGATCAGCACCACGAACCTCCGCGTCCTCTCCGGGTCGGCGCCGGTCATGGTCCTGGCGAAGAGCGCGAGGAGGCTCAGCAGGGCGAGATAGCCGGTCACGAGCCCGGCCGCCGCCAGCCCGGCGAATTCCACTATTACGATGAGCACGTCGAGGGTCATCCGCTCAGCTCCCCGCGTCCGCGGTTTTTTCGGCGCCTTCACGCCGGGAATCAATCGGCGGCCGCCGGTCGCCCCTTCGGCCGCTCACCTCTTCGGCGACGTCCCGGACGCTCTCGACGAACTGTTCGATTGTATGGTACCGCTCGAGGTAATCCCGCCCGTTGCGGCCCAGCTCCGCCGCCCGCTCCGGGTTGTTCCATAATTCGACTATCGCCCGCCTCAGGTCCTGCGGGTCCCCCTGTTTAACGAAGACCCCGGTCACGCCGTCCTGCAGGACGTCCACCTGTCCCCTGATCCGGGAACAGATCACGGCCTTGCCCATCGCCATCGCCTCGAGCATGCAGGTCAACCCGTTGTCGGTGTCGCTGGCCCTGAGCGGGATCACCACGAAACGCGAACGGGCGTAGAGGTCGCGCAGGTCCCCGTAGCGTTTCTTTCCGACGGTGACGTTCGGCGGCAGGGCTCCCCCCCGCTCGATCGCCGCCACGGTCTCGTACATGATGCCGCGATTCAGTCCCGCCGCGATGTGGAGGGGGATGTCGAGGCCCCGGACCGCCTCGATGAGTGTCGGGTAATCACGCATCTCGACGCCGGCCGAGCAGATCATGTCCGTTTCGACGTCGAGCGGCCGCCAGAATTCCTGGTCGGCGAACTTCCTGATGAAGGTGATCCTGTCGGGGGGAATCCCCAGCGAATTCACCGCGAAATCGCGCTGGACCGAGGACCACATGAGGATCCTCGAGATGTGCGTATGGACGAGCTTGAGCAAAAACGCCTTTTTCCCGCCGGAGATCCAGCTGCTGAGTGTCACGTGGGGTGTCCGGGAGCCGGTGAGTTTCAGGAGAAGGGCGAACGGGAGCCCGAGACGTTCCGCCCACGTGACGACCACGTCGTACCGTTTCCGGATGCACCAGGCCTCGATTACCTGGTCGAGCGGGGACGGGATCAACCGGTACAGGGCCTTTCTCCAGAACGGGACCCTCGTCTCCATGAAACGGTTGTCGAGCATGTCCGATTCCATGTAGCGCTGGTAGAGCGTGATCCTGGGCATCTCGTCGCGGGCGGCCAGGTACTCGGACCGCTCCGGGGTGGGCCTGTGCAGCCCCGCCGATATGAGCGTGAGGGTTTTCATCCGTTTCCCCCCGGCCGGCGCTGTCGCCGGAAGTGCCTCTTCAGAAAATGAACGTACATCCCGAAGAGTGTGACGATCTTCTCCCGCAGGTACCTCAGGTGCGAAGTCAGTCCCTTCCCCGTAATCCGGAATCTTCTGTAATCGTACCATTCTCTCCGGATGCGATCCCGGATTTTCCCGAACAGCTCGGCCCAGAGGAAGAAGTAGAACCGGACCCGGCCGCCGGCGGTGGGCGAGGAGGACCTGATCAGCCAGTTTTTATGGTCGACCGCGTTCCACTCGCGGTATTTGTACGTTTCGTCGCCACGCATGAAATCGTAGACCCGCATCCCCTCCCCGATACCGGCCTCGATGGCCGCGGCGGCGATGAGCAGCCCGGGGCTGCACTTCATCACGTCCTCCGGACCGTGGGCATTACCCTGGTACATGTAGATGACCGACCGGAAGTTGAAGTTGAGGTTCACCGCCACCCTTTTTCCGTCCACCCTGAGGAAAAAGATCCTGAGGTAGCCCCTCCGTGCGAGGCCCTTTGCGACCTCCACGTGGAATTCACGGTGTTTTTCGTCGTCGAAGGCGCTGGGATGTCCCTGGCTCTTCCACCGCGCCCCGTGAATGGACGCGAAGTCGGAGATCGCCCCGGCGATATCGTCCGATTCGTCGCGGACCAGCTCGATTTCGGATGTGAAGTTCGACTGCAATTTTTTCTTTTTCCGTTTGAGGTTGTACGACGCGCCCGACCCGAGGGATCGCATCAGATCGTCCATGGATCCGGGGAGATCGACCGCGGGGCAGACCGTTCCCTGGTAACGGTACACCGGCAGCCGCAGGCCCTCCAGCGAGGAGGGGAGCAGTTCGAGGAACGGGGATCCCTCGTTCAGGTCCTCGAGGTCGAAGACGTCCCAGCCGCCCCTGTGCGCGGCGAGGTGGCGCGCGAGTGCGCCGGCGACGGCCGCCTCACTTCCGCGCTGCACGATCGGGGCGAGGTAATCGGAGAGGCCCGATCCGATGAATTTCAGGTGCCGCGCCACGGGGATGCCGAGGAGTTTCACCCATTCCCTGAACAGCGGCACGATCCCTTCCGGTCTTCCGTCCCGTTCGAAGACAACGATGTACAGGTCGCGGCGGTCCCCGAAGTATTTCCACCACGTGCGCTGCCATTCGTAGGTCTGGAACACGGTCGCGTCCGCCCGCCCGAGGAGGTCGGTCCAGGCTTCGGCAAGGGCGTCGAGCTGCGCACCGGTGCCGATCACGCGGACCGAGTATGCCGTCGCGCCGCCGGGGACTTCCCCTGCCGTGCGGGCCGGCGGTCCCCCGCCCCGGGGAATGCTGTTCAGTATGGTCCGTTCCTGTTGGGTCACGGTTTCAGGGTCTTGATTCGACGCTCTGTTTGTCCCTCTCGGCGGTCCCGGTCGGATCGAGGTTGGACTGGTCGCCTCCGCCCGGCCGTTTGAAATATCGTTGTCTGAACTCGAACCACGCGTCGGCGAAGAAGGGCAGGGGGTCCCGGGGATGGAAGATGTGGAAGATTTTCTTCCCTCTCCATGTCCTGATGCCCTGCCAGAGTGTCCATTCGCCGGTCTTCCGGTACGCGAACAGCGCCTTTGTATCGCGTTTCAGGTCGAGAAACTTCACACCCGTCTCGTAATCGTTCGGGTAGGGATAGGGGTATCCCTGCTGATCGAGGTAGGCGTAATAATAGAGGTTCATCCCGCTCGCCTTCCCGAGGTAGCTCCAGACGCTGTTCCGGATGTGGAGTTCCATGATCTTCAGCAGGCCGTTTTTGTCCCGCTTGTACTGCATGTTGCAGAGCCCGACCATGTGCAGTTTTTCCGCCGTCTCCATCGACACGCGCAGGATCTCCTCGTCCCTGACCGTTTCGACGAAGCACCCCTGTCCGGCATGAATGGGGTAGGTCCGGTACTTGTGCGCCGTGTAATAACCTTTCAGGTTCGAGTCCCGGTCGAAGTACATGTTGATACTGTACAGCTGGGAATCGTCCCCCTCCACGAGTTCCTGGAGCAGGGGGTTGGGGCTCACCTGGAGGACCTTCGGAAATACATCGAGGAGTTCCTCACGGGAATGACATTCGATCGCCTTCTTGTAGGCGCCGAGCAGGCGGGCGAACTTCGGGGTCCACCAGTCGTCCTTGTGCGCCGGTTTGATGATGCAGGGATAGGTCACCTCCGGGAGGAGGGATTCGAGTTCCTCCATGGATCCGGGGCTCAGTGACCAGGGGACGGGCAGATCGAGCTCCCGTGCCAGCTCTGCGAACTTTCGCTTGTCGAGGATGGCGTCCACCATCTTTGCCGGTGGAAAGGTGAAATGGTAGTACGGCCGCAGTTCCTCCTGGTGCTGGGAGAAGGTCAGGATGGCCCTGTCGTCGTCACTGAAAAACATGAGTTTCCGGCCCTCGGTTTTTGCGAGGGAGATCAGCTGCGTGACGAACCCTTCCCCGTACATCTTCGCGAAGAACACCTTCCTGTCCACGAATTTCGAGTAGAGGATGTGGTTTTGGGGAATGTCCGAACCGGCGTAGACGGGAATGCCCTCTTCGCCGAGATTACGAACGATGCCGATGCCCCCGATGACCAGGGCGGGGACGGAGGTCCGTGTCGCGGACCCTGATTCGGCTCCTGGTGTGCCAGTCATATGCCCTGTTCTCCCATGATGTTGATCATGATCTGTCGCGGTGTTGTGTAAAGTCGAACGCGGTTTTTTTCCAACGCTCTGTCCGGGTTCCGCATCCCCGGACAGGGAGATCTTGCGCCTCAAGCGGAGCACGCGAAATGAAAAATACCTGAGCAGTCCCCCTGGAAAGCCGCCCATCCTGTGCTGGACTTCAAGGAGCCGGACCTCCCGGCCCAGCATGAACCGGACGATGCGCCCGATCCTGACGGCGCCGCGGCGGAGCTCCCCGTCGGGCCTGGCCGGCTGGAGGATGCTGACGTTCAGCAGGTTGACCGATCTGGACGTCAGTTCGAATTTGTATTTTTCATCGCCCCTCAGCATGTCGAGGATCCCGGACCCCGATGCGTGCGCGGCCCGGTGCATCGCAAGGAGGAGCGCCGTCCCCGGCCTCCGTCGTGCCGATGCGGCGGACTCGTCGAACCCGGAAAGGTAGTCGTACATCCGTCCCCTGAAATTGAAACCCATCCTCGCCGCGACGCACCGGCCGTCCTCGTGCAGGGAGGCGGTCCAGAGCCAGCCGTGTTGCATGAACCGTTCCGCGACGGCCTTCTGGAACCGGCGGCTTTCCTCGTCGTGAAACAGCCCGGGAAACCCGGCGCTGTTCCACCGTTTCTGGTGCAGGTGAGCCAGGGAGTCAAAAAAATTGTCCCAATCCCCGGTCTGATTTTCCGCGTAGGTGGTGGAACCATCACCCAGCAGTCGATAAGCCTGGTTCAGGCGCCTGCGGAGGCTGGCCCCCATTCCACCGATGAATTCCTCGGTCCCGGAGACCACGGCGATCCAGGGGCAGACATCGCCCGGGGAAGAGTCGATCGTGAATCCCAGCCTGCCGACCTCCGAAAGTGCGAAGGTGGAGGCGATGCCCCCCGGGGGGAGGTTCACCATCTCGCAGCCATCGAGTGTCCCGTGGTTTCGGAGCAGATACGCGGCGAATTCCGCCGCGACAGCCCTCGCTGAATCCGGCTCGGCGATGATGTCGAGGTAATCCGACGGACCATCGTCGAGAAACATCCCTCCGGACATGCCGAATGCCTCCCCGGATCCGAGGAACCGGAGCATCGAACGTCCTGAAAATCCTGTCGGGTCCCTGAAAAACGGGCCGATTCCCACGACACGCTCCCCCAGCCGGAAGACGAGGATGTTGAGCGTCCTCCCGCGTTTCCGGGATCCCAGGTGTTCCCACCAGAGGGACTGCCATTCCCACGTGGAATAGACCGACGCATCGCAGCGATCCACCAGGGAATTCCACTCCGCACCGGTGATCCCGCCGGAGTCGAAGGAGGTGACGACGTCCACGGTCACCTTGGCGGGGTTCCCGTTTTCCGGCCCCGGGAATGCGCGGTGTTCGGCGATGTACTGGGCGTGGGTCATGACTGGACCTGGCCGGTCGTCGCACCGTTCTCGTTGGAGATGATCCTCTGGATCAGCTTCCTGGTTTTCCACTTCATCCAGTTCAGGCGTTCGTACGGGGTGATCACCTGAAGCCAGAACCCGAGGGGGAGGATGTCCACCGAGGGGGAAATCCTCCTGATGTCGAAGAGGTCGGCCCCGAAGGACGCCGGCCCCGAGTACACGCCGCACCCGAAAAGATACCCCGCCTCGCGGACCAACCTCCTCGCGGTGTCGTCCACCAGTCCGTACGGGTAGGAGAAAGTCCTGACCGGTGCGTTGATGAGGATTTCGAGGAGCATCCTCGACCTCATGACTTCTTCCCAGGCCTGCTCTCTCGGGATCTGCGTCAGGCGGGGATGGGTCAGCGAGTGTGAGCCGATCTCGAAGCCCGCCGCATGCAGCTCGAAGATCTGGGCCGGCGTCATGAGCGGCGCGGGGGTGATCTCGTAGCCGGAATCCCAGTCGTTCATCCTGACGTTCGGATCGCCCAGCACGAAGACGACGGCGCGCATGCCGAACTCCTTCAGCAGGGGGTAGGCGATCTCGTAGGTGTCCCGGTACCCGTCGTCGAACGTCAGGATGATGGGTTTTTTGGGGAGGTTGAGCTTTCCCTCCTGGTACAGGTGATAGTCCTCGAAGGTGATCGTCGTGAATCCCATTTTCTCCAGGATGCGAAGGTGGTTCCGGAAAATCTTCGCTTCGATGCAGAATTCGCGTTCGTCCGGGAGCGGCGTGTGGCCCTCGACCACCCGGTGGTACATCAGGACCTTGATCTTCTCCGGACTGCGGGCGACGAGCCCTTCCCGGCCGTTCCGTTGTTCCGCCTGCGCGCGCATCAGGACCTCTCCCCGGCGTACCGTTTCCCGGCCGCCCCGTTTCCGCCCTGCATCAGTCCGCGGCCCGTCGCGACCCCGTAGGCCTCGCCAAGCCGTTCCCCGATCACCGACCATTCGTAACGCTCCCGCATCAGTTCGCGGGCGTTGGCCGTGATCCTCTTCCGCAGGGCGGCGTCGCCCAGGAGCCGCACGACCGCGTCCGCGAATTCCGCCGGTTGTTCGGCGATCATGATCGATTCCCCGTGCACGGCCTCGATGCCCTCGGCCCCGATCGGGGTCGCCACCACGGGAATGTTCATCGAGAACGATTCCAGGATCTTGAGCCGAGTGCCGCCGCCCATCCGGAGGGGAACGATATTCACGGTTCCCCGCCGCACCCAGGGCCTGACGTCGTCGACCCTGTCTGTGAAGATCACCCGCCCGGACTGCATGGCCTTCAGCCGGGCCGGGGGTTCCGCCCCGACCACCAGGAGCTTGACCCGCGGAACTTTCGCGACCACCGCCGGCAGGATCTCCCCGATGAAATACCGGACGCCGTCGTAGTTGGGGACGTATTTCATCATCCCCGAGAAGACCAGTGTGTCCGGTTCCGGCGGGAGGTCGCCCGGCGTGAAATATTCCGAGTCCACGCCGTTGGGGAGGACGAAGGTCCGGGCGTCGGGTGCCATGTCCCCCACGATGTTCGCGTCGCGCTCCGACGTCAGCAGGACGAGGTCCTGTTTCCGGTACGTCTCGGTCTCCTCCCGGTGGATCTTCCGGTATTCGTCGTAATAGTGCATCCTCCTCAGCGGGGAGCGGGCGTTCTCCCACTGCCTCCTGAAGAGGTCGAACTCCACGTTGTGTGAATCGAGGATCCGCGCCGCGCCCGTGTCGATGTCGTAGGCGCCCATGTGCACGAACTCCGTCTGGATGATGTCGAAGGGGACCCGGTCGGCCAGGGCCTGGAGTTCCCTCGCGATCGTGCGGCTCCACCCGAGGTTGTGGAAAAAGCTGTACCGGCTCCAGAGGGAGGTGAACTGCCCGATCCGCCGGTACTTCCTCCGCCACGGGCGGGGGAGACAGACGACGCCGGCGAGCTTGCCGCCGAACGCCTCGCGGACCTCGTCCTCGCTCCCCTCGTACCCGGGGTAGGCCATGGTGACCTCGTGCGATTTCACCATCTGGCGGGTGAGGTTGAAGATCCGCAGGGCGCCACCGAACTGCGGGGGGACCGGTTTGTACGGCATCAGGTGGAGGATCTTCATGAATCCCCCTCCTTCCGGCCGGAGAGCACGTTCCGGAGGTTCCGCGGGTTCGTGAACTGCCGGATGAATTCGATTTCCTTCGCGCTGAACGTCTTCATGAGCAGGAGCACGCCGGCGTAGAACACGCCCGCGCCGAGCGCCAGGAGGATCCACTGGATGGACGGAAAAACGTTCCTCAGAAGGACGATGAAACACCCCATCGCCCCCGACCCCAGGAGGGACTTGATGAGGACGTCCTTCCTGAAACCGGCGAAGATCTCCTTCGGCAGGATGAGCAGGCTGCACACGAGGACGAAGAACTCCGTCACCATGGTGGCGATCGCGGCACCGGCCCCGCCGTTATTGAGATGCGTTTGTGTGTACGGAATCATGAAATAGTTCAGGACGACGTTGACGACGACCGCGACGGCCGCCACCAGCGCCAGTTTATTCTCCTTGTCCACCGCGATGATCGCCGAGGCGAGCACCATGTCTATATAGAGGAGGAGGAGTCCCGCCGAAAAAAGCTTCAGGTTGAGTATTGACGGCGTATAACTCTCCAGTCCGAAGAGAAAACCGATGATCTCGGTCGAGAAGAGATAGCAGCCGATGCTGATCGGGACCCCTGTCAGAAAGATAAAATTCATGCCCTTTTGCGATGTGCGCGCGAGCAACATGTTCTCTTTTCCGTATAATTTGGCCATAACGGGCAATACGGCGATGGAAAAAATACTCGGCAAAAATACCAGGACATCGTAGAACTTGTAGGCCGCCCCGTACCACCCGACCACCTTTTCCGGGGACATGAGCGACAGCATGACGGTGTCGATCCGGTAATAGACCACGCCGAAGATCGTCCACATCAGGAACGGAAATCCGTCCTTGATGAGCTTCCTGGCCCTCGGCCAGCTGAACCTCGGAAGCGCGGGGACGAGCCTCTTGAGCAGGACGGCGCAGATCAGGAAATTGATCAGCGTTCCCACGGCCATGATCACCGCGATGCCGACCTCGTCGGCGCCCATCAGGAGTGCGGTGATACCGAAGGCCGAGACGAAGACCCGCTCCGCGATGGCGCTCACCGCGGTGTAGGTCGTGTTCTCGAATCCCAGGAACACTCCCGCGTAGACCGCCCTGCCGGCGACCCAGAGCATCTCCAGGCCGAAGATCGCGATCATGATCACGACCGGGGGAGGATACCCGGCGATCAGCGAGAATGCGACCATGCCGGTCAGGGACCCGAACCAGAAGAGGACGCGGAAACCGAGGGAGTTGACGAGGATTTCCCCCGCTTCTTCCCGGTTCCGGGAAACCTGCTTCGCGATGCCGATCCGCCCGTCGTACGCGACCACGATGATGAAAATCATCGCGACCATCTCCGCGAGGTAGAGCCTCCCGTACCTCTCCGGACCGAGGTACCGCGGCAGGAACAGCATCAGCACGAAGCTCGACGCCCACGTGACGAGCTGTTGCCCGAACTGGATCGTCGTGTTCTTCGCGACCGATGTCGCGATGTCCCTGTTCATCGGCCGGTGGTCACCGTGATGATGGTGACGAGAGGCTGTCGAGCACGCACCGGACGGCGAAGCGGGGCAGTGCGAGCATGCGCCGCCACCTCCAGGGTTCGCTTCCGAGCCTGTGAAGCCATTCGAATCCGGACCTCCGGACCCATGCGGGGGCCCTTCTGCTGACGCCCGTGATGAAATCGAACGTCCCGCCAACCCCCATCGCCACCGAGATCTCGAGCCGGTGCAGGTTCCTGGATATCCAGAGGTCCTGCCGGGGTGCGCCGTAGGCGACCAGCAGGATATCGGGTTTCACCGCGTTGATCCTCGTGCAGATGTCCTCCTCCTCGGAGGGGGAGGGGGACCCGCCCCACGTTCCGACGATCCGTAAACCGGGATGGCCCGCCCTCAGGATCTCCGCGGCGCGGTCGGCGATACCCGGTCCTGCCCCGAGGAAGAACATCGTGAATCCCTCGGCGGCCGCCGTCCCGGCGAGGGCCCGGACGATATCGATCCCCGCGACCCGTTCGCGGATCGGGGCGCCGTATAGCCGCGAAGCGTAGACGACGCCGATCCCGTCCGGAAAGGAAAGGGAGGTCGAGTTCAGCGTCTCGAAAAATTCGGGGTTGCGCGTCGCTTCCATGATGAATTCGGGATTGACGGTGGCCACCTGGTGCTTGCCGCCGGTGCGGACGAAATGACCGATCAGGTCGACCGTCTCCCTGTTGGTGACGTCGTCCACCCTCACCCCGAGGATGCGGGCGGACCGGGGCCGTCGAAGACCGGAGCCGGAATGTCCGCGTGTGTCCCCGGCGGAGTGCACGGCGGCCACGGCTTTTGTCGGTTGCGCCATCTTCAGTTCCTCTCCGCCGCTTCCTGTTCGAGGTGGATCCGTTCAAGCGTCGGATAGAGCCCCATCAGGACGCCGAGGTATACCATGTTCCGGTAAAATGTCAGCTGGAGGTCGAAAAAGGACACCACGATCTGCCCGATCACCGCGATGAGTGTGACGGCGCAGACGGCCTTGAGGTAGGGGTCTTTCAACCGGGAGAACAGCCACGCCGATCTCATGACGTGGGAATACAGGAAGACCCAGAAGAGGAAAAAACCCACGGCTCCCACCTTGACCATCATCCAGAAAATCTCATTGTGCGGTATGTACTCCGCGAGCGTGAAGGGGATTTTCGGCAGTTTGATCGGCTGTTCGTATTTGTTGCCGAACCCGATTCCCACGAGCGGGGAGGACTGAATCGTCTGGGAGAGGTTATAGTTCTCGAATTCCCGGTAGAGGTTGGAATAGTAGCGTTCCCCGGCCTCCTCGCGGGTCGTACCGAATGCGGACCTCACCAGGAACGCGCCGTGACCGAACCCCCCCGAGGGGCTGTCCCAGAAAATCCCGAGGTAGACGGCCGCCAGGATTGCCAGGGGGATCATGGCCTTCATGAAGTACCTTCGTGGACGGCTCTCCACGAGGAAAAAGAATCCCGCGACGGAGGCGGCCAGGGCGGCCCAGGTCGCCCGGCGCTGGGCGAGGAAAAAGACGGCCATCATCGGCGGGAAGAGGAGGGTGAGGTACAATTTTTGTGATGACCTCGCCTTGTAGACGTACAGGCCCGCCAGGAGGATCACCAGTGTCACGAAAAACAGCGGGTCCTCGTGCGTGGTGAGCTCGTCCCGCCTTCCGAAGCTGAAACCCAGGTTCACGACCCGGGCGACCCCCTGGAGGGTTTTGAACGACAACGCCGCGATGACCACCCAGAGCAGCTGGTGTACCTGCTCCCGGGTCTGGATGATCTGTGGTACGAACACGAAGAGCACCCCGAGGTAGAAGAGGGCCCGGACTTCCCAGAGGGCCGGGAGGAAATCCCCGCCGGTCCCGATCCCCAGGGCGGCCCCAAGGGCCAGCCAGCCGAAAAAGAACGCCGCGGGGATCCAGCCGGAGATGCGGCTGAGCACCACCCGTTTCCTCGTGATGATGAGGAATACCCAGGCGAGGACCACGATCGACAGATGGAGTTCGAGGGGGGTGGCGACCGCGGGGCCGACGCTCGCGAAGATCGGGAGGGACTTCAGGTTCTGGAAATATTCCACCCCGATGATCGAACGTTCGTACCCCCGGGGGGGGTACTGGTCGAACATGAGCGTGGCGGCGACGAAGAGCATGAACCCCCAGTCGACGCGGTAGAAGGTCAGGATGACCGCCGCGACGGTGCAGATGAGGGCGACGGCTGCGAAGGTCGAGCCCTTGGACCCGACGTACACCCCGGCGACGAGGACCGAGGCGGCGATGCCGTACAGCAGGTCGTACTTCCCCGCCGCCGAATCCGGCGCGAAGCGTCGTCCCCGGGCGAGCGCCCTCTCGTATAATTTCGATACCATACTCTGCGATCGACGGGTTATTACGGGGTGGGGATGGACATGGTGTACATATAGAGGAGGACCAGCGAGGTTTCGATGGCGGCCACGACCGCCACGATCACCGCCGCCGAGGCGCTGATTTTTTCCCTCCGTTTCCCGACGATCATGATCAGGAGGAGCATCCCCACGGTCCCGGCGAAGGCGATCATTCCGTTTCCCCGAGCCTGTTGAAGACGAATCCGAGGACCTGCCCCTCGTTGATTTTCTGGAACATTGCGTCCAGGTCCTCCTTGCGGGTCCGCCCCTGGTCGACCACGATCAGAAGTCCGTTCAGCTGGTTCGTGAAGAGGACGGGGATTTCGTCGGCCCCCACAGGGGGCATGTCGACGATGATGAATTCGAACTCCTGTTCCAGGGAGTAGATCACGTCCCGGAAGGAGGAGAGCTGGTCGAGGCTCAGGAGGGGTTTCGCCGACCCGCGCGTGAACGAA
>QJVY01000079.1 GCA_003235555.1 Ignavibacteria bacterium
GTAGACCTCGGGGTGAGCGAGAAACCAGAAAAGGTGCTGCCAGAGGAGCGGGCTCCCCCCGCCGGTGTTCCTGAGGACCTCTCCGGACACGACGAGACCGCTCGGGAGGAAAAAACTCGTCCCGGCCAGCCGGTCCATCAACTGCAGCACACCGGCCGCCTCGAGCGGCGGAAATGCCAGCAGAAGGAGGAACGAGGTGACGAACTGTGCCCAGACGAAGAATGGAAGCCGCATGAACGTGAGTCCCTTCGCCCGCAGCTGGACGACCGTGACGATGAAATTCACCGACCCCAGGAGCGACGACGTGATCAGGAGAACCATTCCGAAGAGCCAGACAGTCTGTCCGGTGGTTGCGATGTCGGAGAGCGGGGGGTAGGATGTCCATCCCGAATTGGCGGCCCCGCCGGGGACGAAAAAGCTTGCAAGCATCACGACCCCGCCCAGGAAGTAGACCCAGTAGCTCATCATGTTCAGTTTCGGGAAGGCCATGTCGGGAGCCCCGATCTGGAGCGGCATGACATAGTTCCCGAAGGCCCCGACGGCGAGGGGTACCACGCCGAGGAAGACCATGATGGTGCCGTGCATCGCCCCGAGCGAGTTGTAGAACTCGGGAAGCATGATCCCGTCGGGCATGGAGAGTTCGTCGGTCGTGAGATAGTAGACCATCCAGGCCATGAGGACGAACGCGGTCCCGACGATCAGGTGTATACCGGAACGGAACCGGGAGAGCCCCAGAACGATCAACCCGACCACGCCGAACGGCAGGGCGAACTTGAGCACCGGGACCGGCTGGCCGGGGTAGGCAAGTTGCCACCGCATGATCATCATGAGGGTGAATCCGAAGAGGAGGAAAACCAGGGAAGTGATCCCGTACTGGATCCCGATCACCTTGTGGTCCTGGGAGAACACGTATTTGCGGATGAAACTTTCCTCGTGGTGGCCGTGCCCGCCGCCGGGATGGGCGGAGTGGTCCGCAGCAGCCTGGGAATCTGGGTTGCTCATAGAATCGTTCGCCTGTCCTGAGTGATCGTGGGGGATGACGTTGGATGAATCCGGAGGCGCCTTACTTTCCTTCGAACGTGAATTCGGCGGTCTTCGTGTCGGACGCGCCGACCTTCAGCTTCATGGTTTTCGTCCCGTATTTCTCATGCCACGCTTCGACCTCGTATTCGCCCGCGGGCAGGTCGGGGATCGTGAACGCGCCCTTGTCGTCGGACACCGCGAAGTACGGGTTGTCCATGACCCCGACATAGGCGGCCATCCAGTTGTGCACTTCACACTTGATTTTCACCATGACCTCGGGCTTGGAGAAGGACTGGATCATTTTCATCCCCTTCTTCGGCTGGGCGATGTTGAACTGCTTGCTGTTCTTCGGCAGCGCGTGAACATTGTGCAGGGTCTCGTCGTCGTTGCGTATCTCGATCTTCTGGTCGACCATGACGCCGAACACATGGGGTGAATACTGACAGCCGTTCTGATCAAAACGCACCTTTTCCTTCGGCGTCTGGTATTTCTTTTTCGGGAGTCCGCTCTTGATGTAGATGAAGACGTTCTTCAGGGTGTTGTTCGAATTGACGACGACCTGGTCGGAATAGACATCCTTGCCGCCGTGCATTTTTTCACATTTCTTGTCGGCGGTCATCTTGATCTTGACGGGGACGACCTTCGCACCCTTGAAATTGACTTTGCCCGTGAGGGTGCCCGCCATCGAGCCGGAGGTCGTTGCGATGAGAAGGAAGATGCCGAAGAAGATCGGGAACAGCTTGGTCATGATGGTATTTCTCCTGATGGATGATGTAAAAATAAAACGGGGCCCTCAATATTCTCCATGCGTTCACCGGGAGGAGGCCCCTTACGTGTTAAAAACCACTAATGGAGCGTATAATAGCTAAAATATTCGATTATATCAACTGTTTCCTCGCCCCTTATAAAACTCCCGGGGATGTTCGCCGGTTCCATCAAAAAACTTGCTAATCTGGTCTCTGTTGGATAGATTTACTGGAATTCGCTATCCTCTCACCATACAAGACAGGACTGCACCGATGCAACCATTCCATTCAAAACCTCCTCTCTTCATTCTCCTGGTGATCACTTCCGCGATCATTCTGACCATGCTGCCCGGATGCCAGAAAGCGGAAACCCCCGAACTTCCCACGGTCGAGAGGGGAGCATATCTCGTCACGATCATGGGTTGCAACGACTGTCACTCCCCGAAGGTGATGGACCCGGTGCTGGGACCGGTTCCCGATACCACCAGGTTACTTTCGGGGCAACCACATGATGCTCCCTACCCGACATGGTCGCCGGAGGACCTGGCGAAGCGCAACATGATGGCCTCGACCAACATGCATCTGAGTGCCTGGGCGGGACCTTGGGGAGTCAGTTTCACCGCCAACCTCACACCGGACAAAGAAACCGGCCTGGGTGAGTGGACCGAGGAGGCCTTCCTCCAGGCGATCCGCACGGGCAAGCACCAGGGGCAGCCGAACGGCAGGCAGATCCTGCCGCCGATGCCCTGGCCGATGATCAGAGAGGCCTCCGATACGGACCTGAAATCCGTCTGGGCCTACCTCCATTCGTTGCCACCGGTGAAAAATCAGGTCCCGCTGCCCATCCCCCCTCCACAGGGTGAGATGGCGCCCGGTAAATGACCGGCCTCGGAAGGTTCATCCCGCATGTGATCCTGTTGGTCATCCTCGCGGGAACCGGTTGCAATGACGGGGCAAGGCCCGGCGCTTCGGAGCAGTCCGGGACGACTCCTCCGCCCGCCGGTCGCGACCGGCCGGGTATCGGTCCCGAGGCGAAGGCGACAGGACAGCTCACGGGAGGTTCCGCGGGACAGGGCGTCTTCCGGGGGAGGGTCATTCTCCGGGGAGACCCCCCGAAACCGCGGAAACTACAGGTGGTAAAGGACGTCGCGGTCTGCGGGATCATCGATCATCTCGACGACCGCCTCGTGGTCGACCACCGGGGAGGGATCAGGAACGCGGTCGTCTCGATCAACGGTGTGAAGGGGGGCCGGGGGATCGCCGCGATGGGTGACGACTTCGTCCTCGATCAGAAGAGCTGTGCGTATTTTCCGCACGTACTCCTCGTCCCCGTCGGCGGAACGCTGAGAGTCCTCAACCGCGACGGTGTCCTCCACAATATCCACACATACAGCTCAATCAACCCCGCCTTCAATGTCGCACAACCGAAAGCGCTGAAAGAAATCAGAAAAACCTTCTCCAGTCCGGAGAGGATCGCGGTGAGATGCGACGTCCACGGCTGGATGAGTTCGTGGGTGATCGTCGTCGACCATCCTTACCACGCGGTCACCGATGAGGACGGCCGGTTTGAGCTGTCCGGGATCCCTCCGGGGCGTTACGTCGCAGAATGCTGGCAGGAAGAGCTGGGAACGGTCACCGTCGACGTGACGATCGGGGAGGACGGGGGCGAAACCCGTCACGATTTTGTGTACGACGCCCCCGCACCCTCAGCCGCCCTGAACTGAAGCCGTCACTCCGGGCCGGAACGGTTCCATTAGAGACGGCTTCGGTCGAGACCGCGATACTGAATCGCTTCGCTGAGGTGTTCGGGAAGGATTTCACGGGTCCCGGAGAGGTCCGCGATCGTCCGTGAGACACGGAGTATCCGGTCGTACGCCCGCGCCGAGAGGCCGAGACCGTCCATGGCCTCCCTCAGGAGTTTTTTCCCGCTGCCGCCAACACCACAGTATGATCTGATCTCCCGGGGAGTCATCCAGGCATTGCACGCCGGACCCTCCGCCCCGCCGAACCGTATCGACTGCGCCTTCCGGGCCCCGACAACCCGTGCCCGGAGGGACGCGGACGATTCCCCGCGATCATTCCCAGCAAGCTCCCGATGGGCAACCGCCGGAACCTCAATGTGGATATCGATACGGTCGAGCAGGGGGCCGGAAATCTTTCCCATGTATTTACGGATCTCAGCAGGCGTGCAGGTACACTGCCGTGAGGGATCGGTGTAATGACCGCAAAGGCAGGGGTTCATCGCACAGACGAGGAGGAACTCCGACGGAAACTCTGCGGTTGAACGGGCGCGGTTGACGATGATACGACCGGATTCCATCGGCTGCCTGAGGGCTTCGAGGACGTTGCGGGAAAACTCGGGAAGTTCATCGAGGAAAAGGACGCCCCGATGGGCCAGGGATATTTCCCCCGGCCTGGGGTGGAGACCCCCGCCGACCATCGCCGCGTACGAGATCGTGTGATGCGGTGACCTGAAGGGCCTGGATTCAGGCAGAACCCCGCCCCCGGCGAAGAGACCCGAGACAGAATGGATCCTCGCGACATCGACGGCCTCACGGAATTCGAGAGGAGGAAGTATGGTGGGGAGTCGTCGGGCAAGCATGGTTTTCCCCGAACCGGGCGGACCGATCATGATGAGGTTGTGTCCCCCCGCCGCCGCGACCTCGAGGGCCCTCTTGGCGACATCCTGACCCCGGACGTCAGAGAAATCGGGCTGAGGCGGGGACCCGGCCCCCCCGCGACCACCCGGGGGAGGTCCGACGGGAATCGCCGAGGGAAGGGTGCCCAGCAGGAATGAGATCGTCTCGGCCAGAGAGGAAACGGGAACCACCTTCACTCCATCGACGAGGGCAGCCTCAGGCGCATTTTCCCGCGGTACCACCACGCCGGGAACGCCCCGGTCATGGGCCTCCATGACGATCGGGAGGACACCGTGAACCGGCCGGAGCGTCCCGTCGAGGGCAAGTTCTCCCAGGAGAAGATACTGATGCAGCAACGCTGACCGGACATCCCCGACCGCGGTGAGGATCCCGACGGCGATCGGAAGATCGAGCGCGGACCCTTCTTTCCTGATCTCCGCCGGTGCGAGGTTGACCGTAATCCGCCACGTGGGGAAGCGGAACCCCGAGGTCTTGATGGCTGCGTACACACGTTCTCTGCTTTCCCGCACGACGTTGTCCGGAAGCCCGACCACGGTGAACATGCTGATCGTCGCGGCGATATGAGTTTCCACCCTGATCACGCGTGCCCCGATCCCTTCGGTCGCGCCGCTCAGGACGACGGAGTACATCGCCTGCGCCGGCGTTTTCAACGGTACCTCCGGGGACTGCCGGCGGCCATACCGGATTCTGGTGCGGTCGGTTCGATCACCCCGGAAGATATGAGGCGCGAAGATGTGACAGAATGGGGTTGATCTCCCAATCATCGGCTGGTTCGGAAAACTGCGATATCCTTGATTATTAGCGTAAATCCATTACATTAAACGGGTAGAATGACTCCGAACTCCGAAAGCGCCTTCCATTTTCACACCAAACTCGAGCAGACGCTGCTTCTCGGGATCAAGGCGCGGAGCGTGGTCCAGTTGCTCGACGGGATCGGGTCCGTTCCGGAGTCCTCCGTCTATTTCCACACACACCATTTTCTCCTCCAGCACCAGTACCTCTCGCCCGAACCCCCGAACGATTTCGCCTACTGGGTGAGCGAGCTCGTGGGTAACGCGGCCCTCGGTGAGAGCCTGGGGAGTGTGGACATCGTCGCGTTCGATTCGATCACGGGGCTTCGGGATAAATTCATCAGCCTTCTCGAAACCCACATTTCCTCCGACGCCTACAGGCCCGACACCGACCACGGCGAGCCGTTCCACTTCATGGCCTCCAGGACCTTTGTTCTCCCCACGTCGTTCGTGGCGCATGACATCAGGGAGTTTCGCGAGATGATCGGAGGGGTGAGCATCGAGTCGCTCTATTATCATATTTTCGACGCTCGCCTGAGGCTCGGAAGGGAGGAGAACGATTTTTCACGCTGGCTCAGGGACAGGGGCAGGCCGGACATCGCTGAAAAAATCCGGAAACTGGACCCGTACGCACAGACCATGGAAGGACTCAGAAAGAACATCATCGGGGCGATCGGGGAGGTCGACTGACGATGATCAGAATAGAGCAGTACGAATCGATCGTGGGAAAGGTGCTCATCGAAGAGTTGTTCCTTCTGGCCGGTAAACTCGAGGGCCGGAGCATTCAGAACATCAACTCGACCGCCGTCGGCGGAGGGGTCGCAGAAATCCTCAACAGGATGATCCCGCTGCTGAAACAGCTCGGGGTGTCCGCGTCGTGGGACGTCATTCGTGGCGATGAGAAGTTCTTTGAAATCACGAAAAAATTCCACAACGGGCTGCACGGCGTGGAGGTCGAGATCAGTCAGGAAGAGTACGAGCATTTCCTTCATGTCAACGAGGAAAATGCGGACGACATGGAATTTTCGGACATTGTTTTCGTCCATGATCCGCAGCCGGTGGCACTGATCGACCATCGAAAAACCAACGGGAGGAAATGGGTCTGGCGTTGTCACATCGATTTCTCCCGCCCGGATCCGCGGATCTGGAATTTTATGCAGAAATACGTCACGCAGTATGACTCTGCGGTATTCTCGGCACCCGCCTTCGCCAGGACATTACCGATCCCTCAGGTCCTCATTTCCCCTTCCATCGATCCGCTGAGCGACAAGAACAAGGAGCTCCCCGACCCCGTCATCGAACAGACATTCGAACGTTTCGGCATCGACCGGTCCAGGCCTGTCATCACCCAGATTTCCCGTTTCGATTACCTCAAGGACCCGGTCGGGGTTATCCGGGCGTACAGGAAGGCGAAGAATCACGTGGACATCCAGCTCGTCCTCGCCGGAGGGGGCGCGACCGACGATCCTGAAGGTCCCATGGTCATGGAAAAGGTGCAGGCCGAAGCCGCCAACGACAAGGATATCCATATTTTACTCCTTCCGCCCTCAAGCGATATCGAGATCAACGCCCTCCAGCGGGGATCGACAATCATCCTGCAGAAATCCCTTCGCGAGGGGTTCGGACTGACCGTGGCGGAGGCATTGTGGAAGGGCAAGCCGACAATTGCCGGAGCTGTGGGGGGGATTCCCCTTCAAATCACGCACAAACACTCCGGGATTCTCACATACTCGGTGGAGGGGACGGCACAGTGGATCAAACAGCTGATCAATGAACCGGAGTACGCCCGCAAACTCGGTGAAAACGGCCGGGAGCATATCAAGAATAATTACCTCATCACCCGGCATATACGGGATTATCTGCTGCTCTTTACCTCATTGATGTACGAGGGTGACCTTGTCTACCTCGGGTAAATTTCCGAATGTCCGGGACCTCCCGGGCCGTTTGCCGGGGGAGCGAACGGGAGGGGGACGGCTGATCATGGTCTCCAACCGCCTTCCCTTCACGATCGGGATGAGAAAGGGTCAGGTGGTCGTCAAACCGAGCGCCGGCGGGCTTGTCACCGGCCTGCAATCCTTCCTGGAAAAACAGGAGGAGGTTCTCCCCAAGCTGGAATCGTGTCTCTGGGTGGGGTGGCCCGGCTCGACGATTCACACCCCGAACCGTGAGGAGATCACCGCAATGGCCCTGAAGGAGTACGGTTCGCTGCCGGTGTACCTCAGCCAGTCCGAAATGGATCATTTTTACCACGGGTTCTGCAACAAGACCATCTGGCCCCTCTTCCATTATTTCCCGTCGTACACCCACTACAACAGCGTGATGTGGCACGAGTACGTACGGGTGAACGAGCATTTTGCCGACATCATCGCGGCGGAAGCGGGCCCCGCGGACCGAATCT
>QJVY01000072.1 GCA_003235555.1 Ignavibacteria bacterium
ACCGGTACCGGACAGCGTGCTCAACCGGCGGACGGTCACCACCGACTCGCTCGCCGGCGTCTACGATTCGACCACCTGGGAATCGGAGATGGTCGTCCCCCTGACGAGCGAGGACAGCATGGCCTACCGGACCCTCGATTCGACCGAGACGCTCGGGAAACAATTCAGGCCGGGGGGCGTGCTCGGCGGCCTCAGCGATGACGACGGGGGGAGGGCGGGGTCGCTCCTCGGCGCGGTGGACGCGCGGTACACGCGCGTCGAGGGCCTGTACCTCGGCGGATCGAAGGACTTTCGCCTCGCCGGTGCGGACGCGGTGCTCGGCGTGAAGGCGGGTTACGGGCTTTCCGATAAACGGGGGCAGTTCGGCATCACGCTCACGACCCGGCCGACGGGGGACCGGGCGTTCATCCTCGGGATCTCGGGATACCACCGCTCCGAGCGGATCCCGGACGGGGGGTATTTCGGGACGCTCGTCAACTCCGTGACGGCGGTGATCGACAAATCCGACGCGCCGGACTACTACCGCGCCCTCGGCTGGACCGCGTGGGCCGAGGCATCCACGGGACGGACTTTCAGCGCGCGCCTGACCGTCACGTCCCAGCGGGAAAACCCGATGGACGTCGAGGCCGATTACAGCCTGCTTCGGGGGGACAGCAGATTTCGTCCCAACCCGCAGGCGACACCCGGAAACCGGCGTTCACTCGGCGTCGCCGTCCGGTTCGGCAGGGAACGGGAGGACCTGGACTTCGTCACCACCACGAACCTCGAAATCACCGCGGAGCACTCTTCGAAGGACATCCACAGCTCGTTCGACTACACCCGCGTGTCATCCGCATTCACCTGGTCGGTCCCCACGTTCACCAGGGACCTCCTCTTTCCACCCTCCCTGCGGGTGAGGGTGTTCGCGGGGAAGGGCTTCGGGACGCTCCCGCCCCAGCGCGGGTTCCGGGCGGACAGCCGCTCCGGTTTCCTCGGACCTTTCGGTACGCTCCGAGCCGGATCGCCCGCGGAGGCAGGCGGGGACGCCGTCGTCTCGATCACGGCCGAACACAATTTCAGGAGCCTGCCGTTCCTGATGCTGAACCTCCCCTTCCTCTATGAAAACGGCGTGGAGCTCATCCTCCATGGGGCGGTCGCGAGGGGATGGGACGAGGGCACCCCCGCTCCGGGCGGGTGGTATTCCGAAACCGGGATCGGCATCAACCGCATCTTCGACCTCGCGCGGCTCGACCTCACCTACCGCTTCAGGGAACCCCGGCGGTTGTACCTTACCCTCAGCATCGCGTCGTTCCTGTGAGCGGCACCCCGCAGTTCCCCGACCACCTCCGGTCAGCAAAGGACCTCGGGTGCATCGTCGGAGCGGACGCGACGACGTTCCGCGTCTTCGCGCCACGGGCGACCTCGGTCGGCGTACTGCTTTTCGACAGGCACGACTCCGCTGCCGGACGCGAGACACCGATGGCCCCCAACGACGACGGGACCTGGGAAACCACGCTACCGGGAAGGCTCACCGGTTCGTGGTACGGGTACAGGGTCGACGGTCCCCGCGGTCCGGGGGAAATGTTCGATCCATCGGTGGTCATCGCCGACCCGTACTCCCGGTCGGTTGCGACGAAAAACACCTGGCGGATGGAAGCGAGGAGCCTCATCATCGACACGGCGTTCGACTGGGGGGACGACTCCTGTCCCCTGCCGGAAGACAGGGCCGGCCTGATCATCTATGAATGCCATGTCCGCGACCTGACCGCGGAAACCGGCGCCGGGGAGAGGGGATCCTACGCCGCGCTCTCCGACCGGCGCGGAAAGGCGCGGTCGCACCTCCGTTCCCTCGGGGTGAACGCCGTGGAGTTCCTGCCACTGATGAAATTCGGGACGATGGAAATACCCTACCGCGACGACTCCGTCAGGAGCGACGGGGGGAAGGTCAACACCTGGAACCCCTACGCGCGAAATCACTGGGGGTACATGACCGCCTATTTTTTTGCACCGGAAACACGGTACGCCTCGGGGTGGACGACGGAACCGGAAGCGTGGAACGGCACCGACGGCCGCGCGGTGACGGAACTGAAGGAGCTCATCAGGAGCCTGCACGCCGGGGGGATCTCCGTCATCATGGACGTCGTCTACAACCACACGTCTCACTACGACCGGAACCCGCTCAAGTACATCGACAAGCAATACTATTACCACTGCGACGCCGGGGGCGGGTTCCTCGAGGCGTCCGGCTGCGGGAACGATTTTCAGACCGGCCGCCCCATGGGAGCGCGGCTGATCATCGACAGCCTCCTGTACTGGATGCGGGAGTACCACGTGGACGGTTTCCGGTTCGACCTCGCGGCGATGATCGAGGAAGGCACCTGCAGGCGCATCACCGAAGAAGTCAGGGGGCTCAACCCTAAGGCCCTCCTCATCGCCGAGCCCTGGGGGGGGGAGAAGCACCATCCCCCCTGGTTCGACGAACTCGGATGGTCCTCCTGGAACGACAAATTCCGCGACGCCGTCAAGGGCCGCGACCCCGTGGAGGGCCGGGGGGCTCTCTTCGGACCGGCAAGTGGGGACGTGATTGAAAACGTTCTCCTCGGCAGCGTGAAGGAATCGGGTGGCCTTTTTTCGGACCTCCGCCACGGCGTCTCATACCTCGAATCGCACGACGGTTACACGCTCGGGGACTTCGTCAGGATCGCCACCGGGGAATACCCCGCAGACCACCGTTTCGGTCCCGGGGAGCGGCCCGGCGCACCCGCTGGCGCCGGCCTCGCGGTCCACAGGCTGGCCGCCCTCGCGCTGCTGACGTCGCCCGGCCCGGTCATGATGCACGAGGGACAGGAATTTGCCCGGAGCAAGGTCGTGGTCCCGACCGACGCCGACGATCCTTCCGTCGGCATGTTCGACCACGACAGCTACAACAAGGACAACGGGACCAACTACATCGACTATGGCCGGGCTTCCGCCGCCCGCGGACTGTTGAAGTATTACCGGGACCTGGTCGCCATGCGGAAACGCCACCCGGCGGTCGCGGGAGTCGGGGGGACGAGGTCGGTCGCGTTTCCACGCGGAGATCCCTCCCTCGCGGTGGTGACGATCACCCTCGACCGGCCGACTGCGTCGCGACCTTTCGATCGTTATATTGTACTGCTGAATTTCCATCCTTCGGAATCCGCAGAGTACGGGCTTGGTGAGGGTTCCTGGAGGGCGCTCGCCGGGCCCCGGAGCGTACACCAGGCCGGGAAGGAACCACGCGCCGGTGCGGACACCACGGTGCCGGCGTCGTCCGGGGCCGTTTTCGGTCGCTTCAACCAAACAGGGTACACCGATGCACATTGAATTCCAGGGCGCCGCCCGCACCGTCACCGGTTCGATGCACGTCGTCCATGCGAATGGAAAGAAGGTCCTCCTCGACTGCGGCCTCTTCCAGGGACACCGTGAGGAGGCGAAGCGGCGGAACAGGGAGTTCCCGTTCGACCCCCGTTCCGTCGACGCCATCGTGCTCTCACACGCACACATCGACCACAGCGGGAACATCCCGGGGCTGGTGAAGCAGGGGTTCACCGGCCCGGTCTACTGCACCCCGGCCACGCGCGACCTCTGCGAGATCATGCTGGCCGACAGCGCGTATATCCAGGTGCGCGACGCCGAGTACCTCAACAAGAAGAACCGCCGGAAGGGCGAACCGCCCGTCGAGGCCCTCTACACCCCCGGGGACGCGCTGAAGGCGATGGCCGCCTTCCGGACACTTCCCTACCACCGGGAATCCGAAATCCTTCCCGGGGTCTCCGTGACATTTTCGGACGCCGGCCACATCCTCGGCTCCGCATCGGTCCGTCTCTCCGTCAGGGAAAAGGGGAGGAGCTTCCTCCTCGGGTTCACCGGCGACATCGGGCCCGACGACCTCCCGATCGTCCGGGACCCGGAGTTCATGGGGGAGGTTGAGGTGCTCCTGAGCGAAAGTACGTACGGCGGGAAGCTCCACGAACCGCCGGTGGACCGGGAGGAGCACCTGCGCAGGGACATCATGCGGACGGTCGAACGGGGGGGAAAGGTCATCATGCCGGCGTTCAGCGTCGGAAGGACGCAGAACATCGTCTTCATCCTCCACAAGCTCAAGGACGCCAACAGCCTCCCGGATTTCCCGGTCTACGTCGACAGTCCCCTGGCCGTGAACGCGACGGAGATCTTCAAGAAACATCCGGAAACGTTCGACGAGGAGATCTCCGCGCACGTCCGGGACCATCACGATCCGTTCGGCTTCAGCAGGCTGAAATACATCCGTAACGTGGAAGACTCGAAGAAGCTCAACGACAGCCCCGACCCCTGCCTGATCGTCTCGGCTTCGGGAATGTGCGAGGCGGGACGGATCCTCCACCACCTCGCCAACAATATCGGGGATCCCCGCAACACGATCGCGATCATTGGCTACCAGGCCGAGCACACGCTCGGGAAACGCCTGGTCGACGGGGCCGAGGAGGTGAAGATCCTCGGATCGGTCCACAAGCGAAAGGCGGAGGTGGTCAAGTACAACGCCTTCAGCGCACACGCGGACCACGAGGGGCTCCTCTCCTACGCGGGCAGATTCGATCGCAAGGTCCTCGGGAAGGTCTTCCTCGTACACGGCGACGAGGAAAGGGCGGCCGCGCTCGGTGAGGCCCTCGTGGAGCGGTTCGGATACGATACGTCCATTCCCTCCCGGGGGGAGAAGTTTGAACTGTAACCACCACTTCCGGACCGGCTTTTTCCGGGCTGCCGGAACAGTGATGATCGTCCTGTCGGCCGGAACAGCGCCGGCCCTCGCACAGATCCAGCCGGCCGCCGAACCCCGACTGTCCGGCGGCAGCCCCCCGGACAGCACGCGCTCGCTGGGGATCGCCTTCGACAAGGTGCTCTCCACCTACCACTGGCAGGCCCCACTGGTGTACAGGGCCTCGACCCCGGCGTTCACCTTTGACATCAACCAGCTCTTTCGGTCCACGCTCGTGAAGACGTCATCGAACCTGATCACCGACGAGGAATCGTTCAGCGGAGCCGTGCGGTTCCGGCCCGGGGGCCCGGTGGACCCGCTGGCGCGGGTGAACGCGTTCGTCCAGTCGGACAGGAGAGGGCTCGGGCTGAGCGACGTGTCGACGGTGTCGTTCCATGGCGGCGCGTCCTACCACCCCTCTCCCGCACTGACGATCGAACCGCTCGTGGGATACCGGGTGGACAAACAGGCAGGCATCGCCGACCGCGGGATATCGTACCTGGTCAACGTGTCCGCAGACTCCCTCGGGTACGAGGGGTACGCCTCCGCCGCCGCCGGGTCGTGGGAGTACGTCCGCCTCGATCCCAGGGCACTCGAAACCGGCAGCGCCCGCTTCTCCACGCGGAAGACCTTCCCGGGGAATTCCTCCAACGCGCTCGGGGTGAGGTACCTGAGAAACCGCCGGGATTTTTACACGCCGGCCGGGACAGCGGTATCGGCCGAGTTCGGGGTGGAGAGGAACATCGAATCGCGCGTCGAGGAGCTTCTCTCGGTGACGGACTCCCTCCTCTACACGGTATCGGACAGGCTGGTCTTCGCGGTCAACGCGGGTATCCTCTCGCGGGGCATCGGAAGGGAATCAAAATACAAATCCTACTCCGATCCGTTCAGGCCGACGCTGAACACCTCGGTGGACGAACTCACGATCGGGGGCGAATTCTCCGTCGCCTGGTCGGCAGGCCGGGCGGCGGAAGGAAAAGTGCTCGTGGTCCTCCAGGAGCGGAACGAGACGCACCAGGCCGACCGGGACGACGGGTACCTGGAATCCGCGGTGGACTCCCTTCGAAGGGCGGAGGAGGGAAAAAACAACGTGTCGAAACGGACCTCCGTCGCGCTCGAGACGACCGTCCGCTTCTCACCGTCCCACAGTCTCTCGGCATCCGCATCCGGTACGATCCTGCGGTACGATACCCCGGCGCTCTCCAACACGGACGACCGCGACGACCTCTGGTACCTCCTCAAGGTGACATCGAGTCACCGGCTGAGCGGCCACCTCAGCCTGACGCTCACCGCCGACGCGAGCCTGACCCACCTCGTCTACCTCTCGTCACAGCGCAGCGCCGACAACACCTGGAACAGGATCTTCCGGCTCTCCCCGGAAATCACCTACACGCCGTTCAGGTTCCTCAGCACGGTGAACCGGTTCGAGGTGCTTGCCAACTACACGGCATACGACTTCGACACGCCCGGGACGCAGGTGAGGAGCTACGCCTTTCGCCAGTTCGCATTCGCTGATTCGACTGTTTTCACGCTGTCACGCCGTACGTGGGTGGAGTGGAGCTCGTACGTGAGGCTGTACGAGCGAGGGAACCTCCGGTGGAGCGATTTTACCGAACAACCGGTGGGTTATTTCGAGGATTTCTCCCATCTCGGGATGGTCCGGTACCGGCTGGCCCCGGCCTTGATTTTCTCCCTCGGTATTCGTTATTTTAGTCAGATGCGGTTCGACTACAGCGGTAACCGTCGTTTTCCGGCATATTTCCTTCGAAGCGTGGGTCCGGCAACACACATCGACTGGAGCGTCGGCGGGAGAACGTCCCTTTCGGTGAGAGGCTGGTACGAACGGCAGACACGGACCGGTTTGCCGGTCCACGGTATCGCCAACATCACAATGTCCCTCAATCTCAGTCTTTAACAGTACCTTCACGCCATGGCCGAATCCTATCAGCTCGAGATCCCGAGTGACCCCAAAGAGGTCATGGCCGTCGAAAAATTCCTCGAAGAGATCAACGCGAAAATCAAGCTCGACGAGATGCTCTTCAACAAGCTCCTGGTCGCGACGACCGAAGCGGTCAACAACGGCATCATTCACGGCAACAAGCGCGACAGGAACAAGAAAGTCGTGTTGAGGGTGGACGTCAATTCGTCGACGCTCGTGGTGAGGGTCCGCGACGAGGGTAAGGGCGTGAACGTCGAAGCGCTCCCCGACCCCCTCGCCGAGGAAAACCTCATGAGGGAAAACGGCCGCGGGGTGTTCCTGATGAAATCGCTGATGGACTCGGTGGGTTTCGAAAAGCTGGACGAGGGATGGGAGGTGACCATGAAGGTCGGGATCAACGGCGGCGCGGACAGCGCTTCATAGAGTGACTCCGCGGGTTCCGGCCGCACCCCGGTATCACAGCCTCTCTTCACGCACCACGGGACGTCCGTCCCGCTTCCGGCCCTCCCCCCGTTGACTGCCTCGCGCCGGCGGCCGGTCGCCCGGACCTCCCCTTCAGAGTTTCAGTTTCGAGATGTTCTCCCTGACGTGCCCCGCCGATTTTTCCAGTCCCGCTTTCTCCTCCGCGGTGAGGGGCACCTCGACGATTTTTTCGATCCCCTTCCGGTTGAGCTTCACGGGGACGCCGACGAAGGTGTCCTTCATTCCGTATTCACCCTGCAGCCAGGCTGCGCAGGGAAGAATCCGGTTCTTGTCCTTCACGATCGCCTCGACCATCTCGACCGCCGCGGCCGATGGCGCGTAGTAGGCGCTTCCGGTCTTGAGATAGTTGACGATTTCGATGCCGCCGTCCCTCGTGCGCTGCACGATCTTGTCGATCGCGGCCTTGTCCATGAATTCCGCGAGAGGCACGCCGGCGATCGTCGTGTACCGGACCAGGGGT
>QJVY01000110.1 GCA_003235555.1 Ignavibacteria bacterium
CGCGTCGAGTGTGGGATCCAATTCCGCTTTCACCGCCGACATCGGCGGCGGATCGACGTTCACGATTTCATACGACAGGGCTGTCTGGTGCACCCCCTTGAAGGGGAGCTGTCCGGTAAAGAGTTCGTAAAGGACCACGCCGAGCGAGAAGATGTCCGAGCGGTGGTCCGCGTCCTGCCCCTGCACCTGCTCGGGGGACATGTAGCCGGCGGTCCCGACGGTGCTGCCGGCCATCGTCAGCCGGGTGATCTTGCTGGATTTCTCCCGCAGGCGCGCGAGCCCGAAGTCCATCACCTGCACGATCCCGTCCTTGCGGATCATGATGTTTTCCGGTTTGATGTCGCGGTGGACGATGCCCTTCTCGTGCGCCGCCGCGAGTCCGTCTGCCGTCTGGATGGCCATGTCGATCGCCTGCTTCAACGAGACCTTCGAAATCTTTTCCCGCAGCGTCGTCCCGTCGACGAAGGACATCGCGAAGAAGAGCTGTTTGTCGCCGGACGCCCCGATCGACGCCGGGTCGAACTCTTCGATGCCGAAGATCGTGCAGATGTTGGGATGGTCGAGGGCGGCCGCGGCCTTCGCCTCCTGGATGAAGCGTGCCTTGTCCTGGTCGGACGTAGCCAATTGCGGCGAGAGGAATTTCAACGCCACGTCCCTGTCGAGGTCCGTGTCCCGCGCCTTGTAGACGACGCCCATCCCTCCCTCGCCGAGCTTTTCGGTTATGGAATAGTGCGAGATTTTTTGCCCGATCATCGTGGATACACCTTCAATGAATACTACCGTGTGCGGTTCGCCCGCGGGAGACGGACGTTCAGTTGAGCTTCTCCCTCGCCCGCTGACGCTTCAGCTCGTCGAACCAGTTCGTGACCACCACGAACCTGTCGATTTCGGTCTGCGCCCCGAATGCCGAGATCGTGATCAGCCCGCCGTCGGCTGACGCGTTCAGCTGGATCGGGTTCATGGGGAGTTTAAACAGGACCGTCGGCGTTCCGGGCCGAAACCCCGCCGACGCCTCGACCGGGACCCTTATCAGGGACAGGTCCGAGCCGACGTACAGGATTTCCGAATCCTTCCTGGTCCATTGGGGCCTGAATCCTCCCGAGGTTGAAATCTGCCATTTACCGGCGCCCGAGGGGAAGGGCCTGACGTAGATCTCCGGCCGTCCGGATTCATTCGACACGTATGCGATCCACCGTCCGTTTTCGGAAATTTTACACTGTCCCTCATCGAACCTCGAATCCAGGAAAGGGCGGGCCGCGGAATCCGGGTCCATGGACCGGAGCCAGATATCACTCCCCCCATCGGGAGGTTGCTGCTCGAAGGCCAGGTATTTTCCGTCCGGTGTGATGGAGGTGGCGTTCTGCCTGCCGGGAAGCGTGGTCAATTGTCTTTCGGTCCCGCTGCCGTCCGCCGGTTTCAGCATGAGGTTTGCCGTCCTTCCCCGTTCAGCCGTGTAGATGATGTTCGCACCGTCCGGCATCCAGAGGGGGTACCAGTTGTTCCCGCCCGCGAAGGTGAGGCGCGTCTCGATTTTCCGGTCCACGTCGTAGATCCAGACATCGTCGTTGGCGGCGAACATCTGCATGGCGATCCGTTTCCGGTCGGGGGAAATCGAAAAGGGGCCCACCATCCCTTCGAACCCCATGCCCGGGGCCCGCTGACCCGACCTGTCGAATGTGATGATGAGGTTTTTCGACGCCGGGAGGGGGCCGCCCTGCGCGTAGACGAACGTCCCGATACGGGACACCCCGCCCGTGAAATAGCCGAAGGCTTCGTTGAGCATCCCGGCGCTGTCGAGGACCATTTCCGGCGTGCCGGTGAGTTCGAGCTTTTCGGCGTCGAACGGAGCGATGAACATCGCCGATCCCTGGACATACAAAATGTGGCCGTCGCTCATGTACCGCGCGCCGGAACCGCCCTCGATGAGGATTTTCTTTTCGCCGGTGCTGATCCTCACCGCCGCGATTTTCGCCTCGCTGAACCGCGAAATGAACTTTGTTTTGATCGTAAACAACACGGCGTCGCCTCCCGGCAACAGTTCCGGCAGCCGGTGGCTCGCTTCCCCGGACCCGGAATCGAACGTAGTGACCTGTGTCGGCTCGCCCCCGGATGATGCGGATACCATGAAGATCGGACTGCCGGGAGAGGGTGTGTAGACGATCTTATCGCCGTCTCCCCAGGAAATACCACGCGTTTGCTGGATTTTCGCGAGCGTCACCGGCGACCCGCCCCTGACGGGGATCTTGTTCAGCTCCCCGCCTGCGGAAAATACGAGCGAAGCCCCGTCGGGTGAGAACCGGACGTCGGCTGCACCCTCGGTACCGGGGACCGTCCTCTCGGTCAACTCGTCCATTTTCCTGATGACGATATACCGGAAGGGTGGTTTTTCGTCGATGACGATGTACGCCAACGACCTGCCGTCGGGCGAGATATCGAGGGAACTCGTTCCCCCCGCGAGCACGCGCCCCACCGGGACCTGGACGACGAACCTGTTCACCTCCGCCGTGGAAGCCCCTGTGCCGGTCAACCGCAGGTAGAGCAACACCGCCGTGGCGGCCAGGCCGACCACTGCGAGCACGGGCCAGAGCCGTCCCCTCGACGCGGCCGGCGTGGTGCCCGGCTCGGTCGCGGGCCTGACTTTCGATGACCCCGGGCGCAGCGCCGCCCTGTTCACCGACGTCACCCGGCTCGTCCTCTCGCGGCTCGATTCCCGCTTGAAACGCTTCAGGTCCTTCGCGACGTCCTTTACGGAATTGTACCGTTCGTCCGGCTCTTTTTGCAGACATTCCAGGATGATGCGGTCGAGTTCGGGGTCGAGTTCCGGTTTGACCGACGTGGGGGGCGGCGGGTCCACGTTCACCACTTCATAGAGAATGGCGGTCTCGTGCACCCCCTGGAAGGGCATTCGGCCGGTGAACATTTCATACAAGAGCACGCCCAGTGAAAAAATGTCCGACCGGTGGTCGGTGTCCTGACCCTGCACCTGTTCGGGGGACATGTACCCGGCGGTCCCGACCGTGCTCCCCTCCCTGGTGAGCCGCGTGGATCGGCCCGTCCGCACCCGCGCGAGCCCGAAATCCATGATCTGGGCGATACCGTCCTTGCGGAGCATGATGTTCTCGGGCTTGATGTCCCTGTGGACGATGCCCTTTTCGTGGGCGGCGGCGAGGCCTTCGGCCACCTGGATCCCGATGTCGGTCGCCTGCCGGTGCGTCAGCGAATCCTTCCGGTCCTGGAGCATCTGCCCCTGAACGAACTCCATGACGATGAACATCTGCGACCCCTTCCCCTCCGGGTCCGGGGCCTCGCCGATGTCGTGGATGGTGCAGATGTTCGGGTGGTTCAGCGTCGCCGCCGCCTTCGCCTCCTGGATGAACCGCGCCTTGTCGGTCTCCGAGGCGGCGAGGTGCGCGGGCAGGAATTTCAGCGCGACGTCGCGGTCGAGCTTGGTGTCGCGGGCCTTGTACACGACGCCCATCCCGCCCTCGCCGAGTTTTTCGAGGATGGTGTAATGGGAAATTGACGTTCCAATCATACCGGGAGTCCTATCATGGTGAGCATTTCCTTGAACCGCGGGTCTTCGCGCAGGGACGCGAACTTGATATCGATTTTAAGTGAGCACACCGCCTCTGAACGGAGGTCGATCGCCTTCCGGAGCAAGGCGAAGGCTTCGTCCGGTTCTCCGATGTTCGCATGAGCGACCGCGAGCGCGCGGAAGTGGAACCCGCTCGTGAAACCCTCCCGGGGAACCGACGCGAGGATCTTTCTCGCCTTTTCCCTCTCCCCGCCCACAGCGTGGAGATATGAACGCCAGATATCCGCTTCGTCCCGGAACCCCGTGATCTCCCCCCAAAGGTCGTTTTCGGCGATCGCTTCGTCGATGCGGCCGAGCCCCGCCAGGGAGAGCGATATGAGCCTGTGAGAGGCTACGAACGTCTTGTCCATCTCCAGGGATTTTTTCGCCATCTCGATGGCGTCTTCGAACCGCTGGTTGTAATACAGGACCAGCCCCTCGTCCTTCACGATCGCCGGGGATGTCGGGTCGAGTTCGGTGGCGCGTGCCGCGGTGCGGATCGCTTCTTCCCCCCGCCCGGTGAAGTTCAGCAACTCCGCCAGCCAGTGATGCGTGGTGGCGTAGTCGGGCTTCAAATAGAGCGAAAGGCGGAATTCCTTCTCGGCCGTGGCCCAGTCCCACTCGTAGAGCATCAGCAGGCTGGCGAGCGATGTCCTCGCCTCGGCAAGCTGCGGGTCCAGCTCTAGGGCGCGGAGGACCGCCTTCTTGGCTTTTGCGTAATTCTCATCCCTCGTGAGCCTCTTGTACTCCGAGAGGAGGTTGTACGCGTCGGAGAGGCCCGTCCAGGCGAGGGCGTACTTCGCGTCCTTCCGGATGGCCCTCTGGAAATACCTGATCGCGGCCTCGATCCCCTCCAGGTTCCTCCGGTTCCACTGGAACCTCCCCTTCAGGTAGAGTTGGTAGGCGTCGGCACTCCGCGTGGGTCGTTTCTTGATCGTGCGCTTTTCGCCCGGGCTGAGGCGCAGCCGGAGCGCCTTGGCGATCCTCGACGCGACCGTCTCCTGTATCGAAAAAATGTCGTCCATGGTCCCGGGGTATTTTTCCGACCAGAGGTAGGTGTCTGCGGCGGCGTCGATGAGCTGCGCGGTGATCAGGAGGTCCGACCCCTTTTTCCGGACGCTCCCCTCCAGCATGTATTGAACGTTCAGGTCGGTGGCGACCTGCTTCACGTTTTTCCCCGACCTGTCGTACTGGGTCACCGTCGTCCGCGAGACCACCTTGAGCGTCCTGATCTTCGAGATCCCGTTGATGATCTCCTCGGTGAGCCCATCACTGAAATACCGGTTGTCCCCACCCGCGCTCAAATCGGAAAACGGCATTACCGCGATGGCCTTTTCGAGGCAATCCTCCGGGTGCGCCAGCCTCCCCGCCACTTCCTTCAGGTCGGCCAGGAGCGCATCCGCGTCGGCGTAACGGACTTCCGGGATCTTTTCGAGGCACCTGCCCGCCACCTTGCCGACCCCTCCCATGGAACCGGGTTTTTCCTCCCGGAAGTGCGGCGTGGGTTCGTTCGCGATCGAATACATGAGGGCTTCGTGGTATTCCCCCCTGAACGGCCTCGTCCCCGCGAGCATTTCGTACAACACCACCCCCAGCGACCAGATGTCGGTCTGCCTGTCGAGCTTTTCCCCCCGGAGCTGCTCCGGGGACATGTAGGCGATCGTCCCCGAGAGGAAGTCCGCGGTCGCGTACACATCCGCCTTCCTCGCCAGCCCGAAATCGGTGATCTTGGCGACGCCCTCGGCGGTGATCAGGATGTTCTCCGGCTTGATGTCACGATGAATAAAACCCTTCTTGTGCGCCGCCCGCAACCCCTCGGCCACCTGCGTGGCGAGGCCGACGGCCCGCCCGGCATCAAGGGGACCGCGTTCGATCTCGGAGCGGAGACTGTGGCCGTCGATGTATTCCATCACCAGGAAGGGCTCGTCGGCGGAGTCGTGGACGTCGAAGAGAGAGCAGACGTTCGGGTGGTTGATCGCGGCGGTGACCCGGGCCTCCTCCAGGATCTCCGCGCAGTCGTTTCCCGGACCGCAGGCCCCGGTGGAGATGAACTTCAACGCCACCGTCCGGTCGAGCCGCGTGTCGAGGGCCTTGTACACCGCGCCCATCCCGCCCTCACCGAGCTTCTCGAGGATACGATAATGAGAGATTGTCCGGCCGATCATCATCCACTCCGGTTCATGTGTCCTGACTCGTTCGCGGGAAATTCCATTTAATGGTGGACGGTCGTTTCTACGGCTCTCTCAACGAGGAACGCCAGTCCGTGACGAGCGTGAGGGGAACGGCGGTCTGGTTCGTCGGCAGGTGACTGACCAGAATCCTGGTTCCATCCAGGGTGATACCGTGGATCCTCAACCCGGCCTGTGAAGGGTTCCGGAAGATCATCCTCGTTTCTCCCACGTCGAAGGAGGTTGCGGTCATCTGGACGGCCGTCCCCATGACGCCCCGGTCGCTCTGGTAATAGATCATGGTGCCCTTCCTGTCCCAGACGGGAGCGATGCCCCCGCCGCTCGAAATCTGCCATTTCCCCCTGCCCGACGGGAAGGCCCTCACATAGACCTCGCTGCGGGCGGATTCATCGGAGTTATACGCCACCCATTTCCCGTTGGGGGAAAATTTGGCGTTCTCTTCGGTAAAATCGGTTTTCACGAAGGGGACCGCGAGGCTTTCCCCCGACATCGAGCGATACCAGAGGTCCCAGTCGGCGGTCTGGTCCACGTCCTGAAAAAGGAGGTACTTTCCGTCCAGGCTCCAGTCCGTCGCCTGCGTGGAAACGCCCGATCGCTGCAGAACGGTTGGTTCGTCCGTCCCCGCGGAGCTCTTGATATACAACTCGTTGCCTTCCTTCCAGATCGTGTACACGAACCGGTCGCCACCGGGCGAGGGCACCGGATCGGAATCGTCGGAGGCGTCAAAGGTGAGCCTGCTTTTCAACCCGCGGGCCACATCCAGCACCCAGATGTCGAAATTCTTGGCGACGGGATCGTAACTGTCGAAAAATATTTTGGTGTTGTCCACCGAGAGGGAGGCGGCGTTGTCGATCAGCACGTTTTCGATCGGGACGAGGACGTTCTGCTTTCTGTCTATCCAGGAGAGGGAGCGGCCCACCCGGTTTACGCTCAGGTACACGAGGACGCCGTCCCGGGAGGTGGAAAACACCCCCTTGCTCCTGTTGGGGGCGTACCCGATCTTGTTGACCACCGGCACCGCGTCGCCGGCGATCTCCAGACTGCCGGCGTCGAAATCCTGCACGACCAGTGCGTCCTGCCTCACGAAGAGGATTTTCCCGTCCCGGTACTCGACGTTCGACGAAATGTCCATCAGGTGTTTGTCGACAGATCCGTCCAGGGACGCGACGTACATCGCCCCGCTGAAGTCGGACGACCTCGTCGCGGCTTGTGTCGTATAGAGGAAATGCTCACCGTCGGGGAGGAAGTGGGGCCACCGTGCGTTGGACATGTTCCGGGTCGTGTCAAGGCGTATAACATTCGTCACGGGTCCCCCGCCCGCGGAAACCCGGTCGATCCCCGTCCTGTCGAACCTCGCCGAAAAGATGATGACGTCGTCCCGGTTCCATGATCCGCCGCGCCCGTTCGGGGCGTCACAGATCACGAACGGCGGTCCCCCGCTCGCCAGGATTTTTTTCAGTTTCCCCGGCACGAAGAACGCGATGAACCTGCTGTCGTACGACCAGAAGGGATATTCGGCCCCCTCGGTCTCGTCGAGGCGGCGCGGTTCGTCGGACCCGAGGTTCCTGATCCACAGGGAGGACGATCCCGCGGTGTCCGTCATGACGAAGGCGAGCATTTTCCCGTCGGGGGA
>QJVY01000068.1 GCA_003235555.1 Ignavibacteria bacterium
CGCCTGTTGCCGAGGTGATCGATGTCGTCGACCGTCTTCCGGCCCTCCTGGAGGTCGAGCAGGTAGTTGATGATCGCGATGATGTCTTCCTTGGTCAGCGTGGTCACCGAGGAGGGGACCTGCAGACCGAGCTTGGCGTTCATGCGGTACCGCCCGACGTCCCCGAGGTCATATCGTTTTTCATTGAAGAAAAGCCTCTCCAGGAGGTTTTTCGCCGTCTCGAGGTCGGGCGCCTCGCCGGAGCGGAGCTGCTGGTAGATCGCGTTCAGTGCTTCCTCGTCCGAGCGGGAGGTGTCCTTCTGGATGGTGTTTGCGATCACCGAACTCTCGGGAGAGCCATCCGATTTCAGGAAGCGCATTTTCTTCACGTCGGACTTCTTGACCTTCTTCAGGAGGTCGTCGGTGAATTCCTGGTCCTTGCTGATGAAAATCTCCCCGGTCTTCTTGTCGAAAACGTCGCTGCACACCTTTCGTCCGAGGAACTCCTTCAGGTTGGCCTTGGGCACGTCCACTTCCTCGACGAGGTTGAAGAGTTTCAGGATCTCGTCGTCGGTCGAGTAGCCGAGCGCCCGGAGGAGCGTGGTGACCGGGAATTTTTTCTTCCGGTCGATGTAAACGTACATGACGTTGCTGATGTCGGTCGTGAACTCCACCCACGAGCCCCTGAAGGGGATGACGCGGGCCGAATAGATCGACATGCCGTTCGGATGGATCGATTCGTCGAAGAAGACGCCCGGCGACCGGTGCAGCTGGCTCACCACGACGCGTTCGGCGCCGTTGATGATGAACGTGCCCCGGTGGGTCATCATCGGGAGGTTGCCGAGGTAGACCTCCTGTTCGACGGTGTCCACGTAACTCTTCCCGTCGTCGCTTTTCGTTGAGAGGCGGAGTTTCGCCTTCAGAGGAACCGCGTAGGTGAGTCCGCGCTCCTGGCATTCGATGACAGAGTACTTGGGGTTTTCCACGTAGTATTCGACGAACTCGAGAAGGTAGTTTTCCCGCGCGTCGGTCAGTGGAAAGTTCATCTTGAAAATCTGCTGCAGTCCCTTGTGCTGCCGCTTCTCCGGCGGAACCGTTGCCTGGAGAAAACTGTCCCAGGATTCAGTCTGGAAATTGAGAAGGTCGGGATACTGAATCACCGACTTGATCCGGCCGAAGGAAATCCTGTCGTTCGTATTTTTTTCTGCGACTTTCAACGATGTGTCCTCTGCAAATGGGTTCGATGTCTGTCTGATCGTGACACCCCGCCGACCGTGGAAGGGGGCGGGTTCAGCGCCTCGGAGAAAACAGTAAACCGGTAACCGCTCCTGACGGACCGGTTACCGGTTACACACAACTGAAAAGAGCCGGAACGGCGTGGCATCCCTGTTGATCCGGGTACACGTCGCTCCTCAGGCGGGCAGGTGTTACTTTACCTCTACCTGGGCTCCCGCCTCTTCCAGTTCCTTCCTGAGTTTTTCCGCTTCATCCTTGCTCACCCCTTCCTTCACGGGTTTCGGCGCGCCGTCGACGAGGTCCTTGGCTTCCTTGAGGCCGAGGGACGTGGCCGCGCGGACAACCTTGATCACGTTGATTTTCTGGGCGCCGGCCGCCTTCAGCACGACGGTGAACTCCGTCTGCGCCTCCGCCGCGGGCGCTCCCGCGCCGGCACCGGGCATCGCCCCGGCCATCATCATCGGCGCGGCGGCGGTGACGTCGAATTTTTCCTCGAGGGCCTTTTTCAATTCCGAGGCCTCGAGGAGAGTGAGCTTTTCGATCTTTTCTACGATTTCCTGGACTGCTGACATGTGTGGATCTCCTTGAGTGTTTTCAATTGTGTGGTTGAACCGCCCCGCCGGAAGCGTCAGGCCGCTTTCTTTTTTTCAATCGCATCGATGATCCCTACCAGGTCGCGCAACACGGCATTGACCGCGCCCGCGATGCCCGTTGCCGGGAACGCCACCGCGCCCACGATTCCCGCCATGACCTCTTTCCTGGTGGGGAGTTTCGCGATCATGTCGATCTCGGCGCCCTCATAGACCCGCTTCTCGACGACGCAGACCTTGACGTTCAGCTTCTTGCTCTTGTCCCTGAACTTCTTGATGATCCTTGCCGGCGCGACGGGATCGTCGTACCCGAAGGCGATGGCGGTGGGCTGCTGCAGGTGTTCCACCACCTTCTCGAAGCCTTCCAGTTCGGCGAGGGCCTTTTTCGCCAGGGTATTTTTCACCACCTGGTAGTCCACGCTCGATTTCCTGAATTCCCTCCGGAGTTCGCTTACCTCCTCGACGGTGATCCCCGTGAAATCGGCGAGGTACATCCCGCTGGCCTTCCCGGCTTTCTCCTTCACTTCGGCGACGATCTGATCTTTTTCAGAACGTTTCATGGTTTCCTCTGTATTGCGACGACTGGCACGCTGAGAAGCTCCGCACGGTGCGGACAGCGTGTCGTGGTTTGTGTTGAGTGCGTAATGTCTTTAGTGCGCGCCGATCGAGGCCCGGTCGACCGGAACTCCGGGGCCCATGGTGGTCGAAAGGGTGACGGTTTTCACGTACTGTCCCTTCGCCGAGGACGGCTTCGCCTTGATGATGACGTCGAGAAACTTGTTGATGTTCTCGACCAGTTTCTGATTTTCGAATTCGGCCTTGCCGACCGAAGCATGAACGATGCCGGATTTGTCGACCCGGAACTCGATCTTGCCGGCTTTGACCTCACCCACGGCCTTGACGACATCGGGGGTCACGGTCCCGCTCTTCGGGTTCGGCATGAGCCCCCGGGGTCCGAGGACTTTGCCGAGCTTTCCAACCTCACCCATGACGTCCGGGGAAGCGATGATGACGTCGATATCCGCCCAACCGCCCTGGATCTTCTCGACGTACTCCTGGAGACCGGCGTGGTCCGCACCGGCGGCGAGTGCTTCCTTGTCCTTCGGAGGCCTGGTGAGCACCAGGACCCGGACGGCCTTGCCGATCCCGTGGGGAAGGGCCACGGTCCCGCGGATGGCCTGGTCGGCCTTTTTGGGATCGACGCCGAGCCGGACGGCGATGTCCACGGATTCCTTGAATTTGGCCGTTGCGGTCTCCTTGACGATGGCCACCGCCTCGTCCACGGAATACTTCCTGGTCGGGTCGACCTTCGGGACGACCGCCTTGAATCGCTTGCTGTGATGAATCATCGTATCCTCTATAATAGGTTGTGGTGCGATCGTCCGGGCACCGGTCCCGGACTCCCACGGTTGTCTTTAATCTTCTACGGTGAGGCCCATGCTCCGGGCCGTGCCGGCGACCATTTTCATTGCGGCCTCCACATCGTTGGCGTTGAGGTCGGGCATTTTCAGCTCTGCGATTTCCCGCACCTGGGCGGTCGTCACCTTTCCCACCTTCGTCCGATTGGGTTCACCCGACCCTTTTTCCACTTTTGCGGCCCGGGCGAGGAGCGTCGCGGCGGGGGGAGTCTTCGTGATGAAGGTGAACGACTTGTCGTGGAAGACCGTGATCACGACCGGGATGATCAATCCGGCCTTGTCCTGCGTCTTCGCGTTGAACTGCTTGCAGAATTCCATGATATTCACGCCCTTCTGTCCGAGGGCGGGCCCGATCGGCGGCGCAGGGTTCGCCTGGCCGGCGGGAATCTGCAGTTTGATGTATCCGGTGATCTTTTTCATCTGGTATCGGGAAAATTCTTCCTGTTATTTTTCGATTTCGACCTGGCTGAAATCCAGCTCGACCGGGGTGCGGCGTCCGAAGATGCTCACCATCACCTTGAGCTTCATCTTCTCTTCGTTGATCTCCTGCACGAATCCGGTAAAGTTGTTGAACGGGCCCTCTGTCACCTTTACCGCCTCCCCGACGTGGAACGGGATCTCCATGAGTTCGACATCCTTCCGTTCCTCCATCCGGCCCAGCAGCCTGTGGACTTCTTCGAGCTGCAGCGGTCCGGGCTCCCCTCTCGGCCCCACGAAACTGATGACACCGGGCGCGTTGAGGATGAGGTGTTTCGTTTCCTTGTCCAGTACGGCCTCGACGAGGATGTACCCCGGGAAGAACGTCTTCGTCTTGCTCTTTTTCTTCCCCTCCTTCATCTCGATGATTTTCTCCGACGGTACGAGGACCGACGAAATCCTTTCCTCGAGGCGGGCGAGCTTCACCTCGTTCTCGAGATGGGCCTTGACCTTGTTCTCCTGGCCGGAGTAGGTCCTGATCGCATACCACTTTTTTCCGTTCTGGCCGGCGGGTGCGGTCGTCATACTCCTATTGCACCGCCTTCATGAGCGTGCTGACCACCATGTCGACGCCGTAGACGAACAGTGCGATCACGCCGCAGACGACCATGACGATGAGCGTGGACTCCTGGAGTTCCTCCCTGCGAGGCCACGTCACCTTTTTCATTTCCTTGACGACGTCGGCAAAGAATGCTAGTATTTTCTCTTTCATTCCGGTTTTTTCGGTTGAGTGTCGCCAGTCGAGCACGTCAGGAGGGACTTGAACCCCCAACCTGCGGTTTTGGAGACCGCTGCTCTAGCCAATTGAGCTACTGACGTAGACACCTTACTTGGTTTCCTTGTGCGGTGTGTGCTTGTTGCACCAGCTGCAGTATTTCTTGTATTCCACGCGACCGGTCTGGTTCTTCTTGTTCTTGGTCGTCGTGTAATTCCGGCGCTTGCACTCAGTACATTCGAGGGTGATAATGTCTCTCATAAAGTCCGTCCGTTGTCAAGTTCGTCTCTGTCCGCCGCTCACCGGCTGTGTCTTGAGCTTGCGATCGGGATTGAACCGATGACCTCATCCTTACCAAGGATGTGCTCTACCAACTGAGCTACGCAAGCAATGGCGCGAGCGGGAGACGGGACTCGAACCCGCGACCAACAGCTTGGAAGGCTGTGACTCTACCAACTGAGTTACTCCCGCGATGTACCGTACCTCCCGTCCCGGCCCCGCCGGTGTCTGGATCCAGTGGGCAGGGAAGGATTCGAACCTCCGAAGGCCGAAGCCGACAGATTTACAGTCTGTTGCGTTTGACCGCTTCGCTACCTGCCCGCATCTCCCTCATCACACCCCTGTCCGGTCGACTCCCCGGCTCGGGACAAATGAAATAAGCTTGTCCCTTTCGGGCAAGCCTATCCGTGACTCACTGATCAGACCGGTTGTCTGTTGCCGGTGTTCCGAGCCGATGAGAGGACTCGAACCTCCAACCAGCTGATTACAAATCAGCTGCTCTACCAATTGAGCTACATCGGCAGTGCTGTGCGTTTCGCCTCGTGAGAGCCGGCCGATTGCCGTCGCCCGTCGGGTCCGACCATCCTCCCCCTCCGAATGCGCACAACTCACCCGCGACGTGAGTGTTTCTGATTCGGATGTCTCAACGTTTCAGTGTCAGAAGGGGGGATTTTTTTCCAATCAAGCCTATCAATATAACATAATTCGGAAGAATGTCAAAGATTTCCCGACTTTTTTCCCACCCTGAGGTTGGTGAAAAATATATGGCGTTATTTGATCGATTTTGAATGATTTCGGGGGGTGCGGAACACACTGAACCCGCCACCCCAGGGCTATTTCCCGAGTCGCCCCAGGAGGGTGCCCGCCTCCCCCAGATCAGGGCGGATGGAGAGCGCACGCCGGGCCGCTTTTTCTGCCTCCGGGTTCCTCCCCTCCCGTTCGAGGTAGAGGGCGTTATTGAGCTCGGCACGGGCGGCGAGCATGGTAATTCCGGTGATATACCGGTTGACAGGCGGCGGCGAGTCGATCACCACGGGTACCTCCTTCCATTCCGGGTCATTGCCGGGCCTCACCAGTCTGAACGTCAGGCCGTGCGGGATGCGCAGATACCCCGAGGTGTACTGCGGTTCGATCTCCGCGGTGACATAGGAGTGACCTGCCTCCCCCGCCCCGAGGAGTGCTGCGATGAAGCGCGCGTACTTCGCTTCGATGACGGCCGGATCATAGGGGAGGGAATTTTCAAACTTTCTCAGTTCCGTGAGATAGGCGGCCGCTGCCCCTTCCGCCCGTTCCATGATCCGCGGGAATCTCTGCCGGAGATATCCGAGATACCAGGACCGCCGGAGGAGTTCCTTGTCCACGACGACGACGTCGGGTCGAAATCCCTCCACGATCTGCAGGTAGTAGGAGGCGGAGACGAAATAGTCCCACTGGTAGCTCAGGACCACTGAACCCTCTTCCACCGAACCGAGGATGGAGCGGGTGTACTGTTCCACGACTCTGAGGTCGCTCTGGTCCACCTCCGGAAACCTCATCGTGACCTGGAGCGCGAGGAAGAGGATGGCAACCGCCACGGCCACCTTTCGTATCGTCCGTGAAAACGATGAAAACAGGGAATACGCACCGATTCCCGCCGCGGCAGCCACGGCAGTGTAGGCGAGCAGGAAATAGGAATCGATGTCGTTGATGTCATAGTTGACGGCGAAGAAGAGGCAGCCCGCAAAAAGGAGAAGGAAAAAATAGAAGAGCGTGCGGTCCCTCGTGAAAAGCACCTTCATGCCCCAGAGGGCGCACGCCAGTGGCAGGTAGAAAAACTCAGCCCCGAGATGTGAAAAGAAGTATCCGAGTTGCCTCACGGCTGTCCCGGCCGACGAAAATATCCAGACACTGTACTGGCGCCCGCTCAGGTGACGGATGATCGCCTCCCACCCGACGGTGTTCCCCCAGTTCATGATGGGTGCGGAGGAGGCCCGGATCGGCAGGAAGAGATACGGTGTCAGGCCCAGCAGGAAAGCCGGGGTGAGCCTCACGAGCGTCCTCACGCTCCACCGGGAAGTTCCGTGAATCCTGAAATATGTGAACAGTAAAGCCGGTGCGAGGTACAGGGTGCTGAGGTGATTCGTGAACGAGAGCCCGACCGTGAAGGCGAAGAGGACGGCCTTTCGCCCCTCCGGGACGGCGCGGGCCCCCCTGATCGTTCCCTCCGGCATGAACGCCCCGACGAAGAGCCGGCAGAGGACGACCAGGAAAAGTGCGTGGAGAGGGTACACTTCCGCCGCCGTGGATCCCGACCAGAAGGTCCCCGAAAACGCCAGGGTGGCGGCTCCGAAACATGCCCCGGCGGCCGGTGCGAATCCCCGGTTCCTCGTGGCCGGGGTCGGTTTCGCGGGGGCGGCCAGTCGTGTCAGGACCAGGTTGTGGAGGAATCCGTACATGAGGACGACCGCCGCCACCGAAAATGCGGAAGAGAGGAGGTTCAGCATGAATACGGGCTCCGCCGGCAGGGGGAGATGGGCGGCGATCCACGAAAGCATCGTATAGAGGGGATACCCCGTCGGGTGCGGTATCCCGAGCGTCCATGCAACCGTGGAGAATTCCCCGCTGTCGATGAACACAACCGTCCGTGCTGCGGTCAGCATGAAAATTGTCGCCACGGCGACCGCCAGAGTGGCGGGAACGGCGAAAGCATATGTCGGACGATCGGTCATGACGGGGGTCCCGGCCGGAGGTCTGAAAGTAGGCAATTTTCGGTACTGATGCCATCCTGCCAGGGCGAGGAGGAGGCTTGATTCTGTTGAGGGGTGTCGGTATATTTCCCGGACCGTCCGTCCGACGTGACGATGTCGATCACCATTCCCGCCCCATTCAACGGAGACCCCCGATCATGAGCAAATACTCTGGTAAACCGGCCGCCTCGCTGAGGTTCAGGAACATCCGATACAAAAAATCGGGCGCGAAGGCGACGATCACCATCAACAGGCCGGGCGTACGCAACGCCCTCGACCTGAGGACGCTTCGCGAACTCGGCGAAGCGTTCAGGAACGCGGCCTGGGACGACGACACCGCGGTGGTCATCGTGACCGGCGCGGGTTCGAAAGCCTTCTGTACCGGCGCCGACATCACCGAATGGAAGGAGGATTTTCTTCCCAATCCGCCTGATTTCTACAAATGGATGGGAGTGTTCATTGAAACCTTCGAGAGGCTCAGGAACATCGGCAAGCCCACGATCGCGAGAATCAATGGAATGGTCGTCGGCGGCGGGAACGAACTCCAGATGTCCTGCGACCTCGCGGTGGCCGCCGACGATACCTTCATCCGGCATGTGGGGGTCTCCCGTGGAAGCGTGCCGTCAGCGGGTGCGACGCAATGGCTCCCGATCATCGTCGGAGACCGGCGGGCGAGGGAAATCCTGCTGCTCTGCGAGGAAATCCCGGCCCCGAAGGCCGTCGAATGGGGACTCATCAACCGGGCGGTCCCCCGCAGTGAGCTCGACCGGACGGTGAACGACATGGCTGAAAAACTCGTGAACAAGCTCCCCGATTCCCTCCGGTACACCAAACAACAGTTGAACTTCTGGCGGGAATTCTCGTGGAGCATGACAATCGGCCACGTGAAGGACTGGCTGACGGTCCACACAGGGTCAGCCGAGGTCGCCGAGGGGATCACGGCCTTTGCCGAGAAACGGCCGGTGGACTATGCCGGACTCCGTGCACCAAAAAAAACCCGTCCGGCCGCCCGGAAGAGCGGAAAGAAAAAATAGACGGCGATGCACACGAGCCCCGGCGCCGCGCGCGGTGCATTGATCAGAAACGCCGGCACGTATCTCGTCGCGGCCGTCCTTTTCGCCGCTGGTTTTTCCGGCAGGCAGGCGGAGCCGGAATCGGTGCTCATCTTCCTCCCCGGGTCGCAGCCGGGAACCGTGGATACCGTTTCGGCGGGGGGAGCCGCCGCCTGCTCGGCCTGTCATGCGACCCAGCCGGGATCCCGCGAAGTCCACATCTTCGGTGACTGGTCGGGGAGCATGATGGCCCAGTCGGCTCGTGACCCCGTTTTCTACGCCGCCCTCGCGGTGGCGAACAAATACTCCGTCGTCGCCGGGACCAACACCGGGGAGTACTGTATCCGCTGCCATTCCCCGACCGGGTGGCTCGCCGCCCGCTCGGAGGACATCACCGCCCGGGCGCTTCGCGGCACGGACCTCGACGGTGTCCAGTGCGAGTACTGTCACAGGCTCGCAGACCCCCTGAACCCCGATTCGACCATCCTCCCGGGTGTCTTCCCCGTCCCGGGATACGGTAACGGCATGCACCTCGTACAGACATCCTCCTCGCCCCTTCGCGGACCCCGCGACAGCGTGATCCAGGTCCACCCCGCAATCGCCGATCCGTTCCAGGATAAGGGCGAACTGTGCGGTGTCTGTCACGACGTGAGCAATCCGTACCAGACGGCGGGCAGCGAACGCATCGACCTCCCGCCCCACATGTACTCCCCTCTCGAACGGACCTACAGCGAATGGCTGATGAGTGACTACCCCTCGATGGGCCCCGCGGGGAGCTGCCAGGGATGCCACATGTCCCCCGCCCCGGGCTACTCCACCACCCTCCTCTCCGCCCCCCTCCGGGAAGACATCCATGCTCACGACCTGACGGGGGGAAACTCCTTCGTCCCCCGCATCCTGTCACGTTTCTGGAGCGGTCTCGATACGGCCGCCCTCCACCGCGGCGCCGTCCGCGCTGAGGAGACCCTCCGAAGGGCCGCCGCCCTCACGCTCACCGCCGAACGCTCCGGGGGGGCCGTCTCCGCGACGGTCAGGGTCACGAACCTGACGGGCCATAAGCTCCCCACCGGGTATCCCGAGGGGCGACTGATGTGGCTCACCGTCTGCGCGACCGACAGCGTCGGGGACACCGTGTTCATTTCGGGCGCGTACGATGACCTCACGGCGACGCTCGCCCCGGACAGTTTCCTGAGGAGATACGAAGCGGTCCACGGATTGACCTCTTCGACCGCGGCAGTGTACGGCCTGGAAACGGGTGCGTCACACCATTTCTCGGTGAACGACACGATCCTCTCCGACAACCGGATTCCGCCGAAGGGCTTCACCAACGCCGGATTCCAGTCACGCCTCGCGGGCCCGGTCGGGGCCTCGTACGCCGACGGCGTGTTCTGGGACGACGCACAGTATCCTCTTCCGTCCCCGGCGGTCTTCGTCAGGGCTTCGCTCTGGTACCAGTCGGTCAGCAGGGAATACGCGGAGTTCCTGCGGGATGAAAACCTGGGAAATGTCTTCGACTGGAATTCCTGGGGGGAAAAGCTCTTCAACGCGTGGGATTCCGGCGGACGATCGGCCCCCGTCCTGATGGATTCCGTTTCCGCGACCGTCCCCCCGGGGGACCCGACCGCGGTGGATCCGCAGCCCGCGTTACCCGTGAAGCTCCGGCTCCATCCGGCCTGGCCAAACCCCTTCAACTCAACGGTTTCGATCAGGTTCACCTCCGGCGGCACCGATGTCGTGTCGTTGGAAATTTTCGACCTGGCGGGTCGCCGCGTGACACGACTCTTCCACGGACTTCCCCATCCCGGAGACCGGACGTTGCGTTTTGACGCCGGGGCGCTCGCCGGGGGCATCTACATCGCGAGGCTGAGCTCCGCCGGATTTTCTCAAGAACAAAAAATTCTGTTAATTCGATAGACACACTAGAGCAGGTGAAATCCATGTACAGTACGCTCCTTCTTCATCCTGACCCCCCCATCCTCACGATCCAGCTCAACCGGCCGACCGCGATGAACGCGTTGAACGTCGCGCTGATGAGGGAACTCGTCTCGGCGCTCGAAGAGGCGGACCTGGACGATTCCGTCCGGGCCGTCGTCCTCACCGGTAACGAGCAGGCGTTCGCAGCGGGCGCCGACATCAAGGAAATGGCCGATGCCTCCGCGATCGACATGCTCATCCGGGACCAGTTCGCCCGATGGGACAGGATCCGGAAAATCCACAAACCGCTCATCGCCGCCGTGAGCGGATTCGCCCTCGGCGGGGGGTGCGAACTCTCGATGATGTGCGACCTCATCGTGGCATCGGAGAGCGCACGGTTCGGTCAGCCGGAGGTGAATATCGGGGTCATGCCCGGCGCGGGCGGAACCCAGCGTCTGACCAGGGCCATCGGAAAGGCCCGGGCCATGGAGATGGTCCTCACCGGCAGGATGATCACCGCCGCCGAGGCGTTCGACTGCGGACTGGTTACCCGCGTCGTCCCCGGTGAGGCCTGCCTCTCCGAGGCCCGTTCTCTCGCACGGGAGATCGCTTCCAGACCCCCGCTCGCCGTACGGCTCGCGAAGGAGGCGGTGCTCAAGGCCTTCGACACCACCATCGAGGGAGGGCTGGAGTTCGAGCGGAAAAACTTCTACCTGCTGTTCGCATCCGAAGACCAGGCGGAAGGAATGAAGGCGTTCGTGGAAAAACGAAAGCCCGAGTGGAAGGGCCGGTGACGACCTGTCTCCCTGCAGACCATACGGAAAACAACGGCTTCGGACCCGCCTGACGTCCGCGTTCGTGGCCCTCGCCCTCATTGTCGCGGCGGGTTCCGCGGCCGCCATTACCGGGTGCCGGGAAATCATCAACTACGAATCACCGCCGCCGCCCGGCTCCGGACAGGGAATCATCTGGGAAAGGACGAAAGGGATGCCGGGGGAGGCTGTCCTCTCGCTGAGGACCGACAGGGACGGAAACCTGTTCGCGGGCACCGAGAGCGGCAGGCTCTTCCGCACGATCACCGATGGCGACGACTGGGTCCGCATACCGCTTCCCGTCGAGGAGGGAGGGATCACCGCGATCCTCCTCGACCCGACACGGCGGATGTTCATCGCCAATGATATCCACGGGATCTTCGAATCCGTGGACAACGGACAGTCCTGGTTCCAGCTGAACGGGGGCCTCGGAGACACCGCGGTCTATTGCCTCGCGTATCTCCCGAGCGGAAGGCTGGTGGCCGGGACAGGGGGAGGCGAGATCTGGATGACGGGGGACTCTGTTCCTCTCTGGGAGAAGAGAACCGACCTGGCGCGTTCGGTGACCTCCATCCTGGTCCGTTCAAACGAGGAAATCTACGCCTCCACCTGGGGGGGGGGCGTCTACAGGTTCGGGGAAACGTCACAGACGGTGGCGCCGGAAAATACGGGCCTCCCGGACCTTTTCGTCAACAGCCTCTACTCGGGCTGGTTCGGATATATTTTTGCCGGTACGAGAAGCAGCGGCCTCTTCAGGGGGGAACCTGGGCAGGTCTTCTGGCAGAGCATCGGCGGGAGCAGCGTCAGCCGCGACGTGATCGTGTTTCGCGCCACGCAGTACGGCGAATTGTTCGCCGGAACGGGGACAGGTATATTCCTCTCATTGGATTCGGGCGTCCAATGGATAAAACTCGAGAGCGGCATCGGCAGCCAGGAAGTACGGGCGCTCGCGGTCAACGACGCGGCGACGGTCTTCGCCGGCACCGTCGACGGTGTCTACCGCACCATCAGGCTGGAGTGATCGTGCCCCCTCTCATTCTCCCCACCGGCCGAAACTCCGCGACGGGGGCGTCCTGATGCCCCCCCCGCTGAACCGCGTGATGGCGGGCGGACCGGGAGACCTCCTGCGCCGGAGGGCGAGCAGCCGTAACCTCCAGCTCCTCCGCAGGTTTTTGGCCGTGTTCCTCCTCATCGTCACGGTGTCCACCCTCCTCTTCCACCTGATCATGGGGATGGAGGGGCAGGAGCACGACTTCATCACGGGGGTCTACTGGACGATCTCCACCATGACGACGCTCGGCCTGGGGGACATCGTGTTCACGGGCGCGGCGGGGAGGGTCCTCACCCTCAGCGTCGTCCTCTCCGGGATCGTCTATTTCCTGATCTTCATCCCCTTCATGCTCATCAGGCTTTTCCAGTCCGTGGAGCGGGCGCCCCGGGACCTCCCGGCGGGCACACGCGGCCACATCGTCCTGATCGATGCCGACGTGGTGACGAAGGCGCTGATCAGGAAACTCGACCAGTTCTCCTACCCCTACGTGATCATCGTGGAGGACACGGGAAGGGGTCTGCAACTCCACGATGAAGGGTACCATGTGCTCATCGGTGAGCTCGACAGCGTCGAGACGTTCCGCCGGGCCCGGGTGGATACGGCGCTCATGGTGGCCCTGACCGCCACCGACGAACTCAACACGAGCATGGCCCTCAAGATCAGGGAGGCCCATCCGCACGTTCCCATCGTCGCCACGGCCCGCGCGCTCGCTTCGGGCGACATCCTGGTCCACGCGGGATGCACGAGGATCCTCCCGCTCTCCGAGCTCCTCGGACAGTCACTCTCCCGGAGGACCCTCGGCGGCGACGCGATGACGCACGTGATCGGTCACTTCGACACCCTCCTCATCGCGGAGGCGACGGTGTCGGGGACCCCGCTCGTCAACAAAACCCTCCGGGAGAGCAACCTGCGGAACATGACGGGCCTGACCGTCCTCGGAACGTGGGAGCGCGGCGTCTACCGCGGCGCGGAGGCCGACCGGGTCCTCACCGACAACACCATCCTCGTCCTCGCCGGTTCGCGTCAACAACTCAAGACCTACGACGAGTTGTTCTGCATCTACCATATTTCGGAGGCTCCCGTGATCATCATCGGCGGAGGAAGCGTCGGGCGGGCAGCCGGCGCGGATCTCCACGAACGGGGGATGACCTACCGCCTCATCGACCTGCATCCCCATGCCGACGTCCCCGACGAGTCCTTCATACGCGGGGACGCGACAGACCAGGCGGTCCTCGTCAGGGCGGGAATCAACGACACCCACTCGGTGATCATCACGACCAACGACGACGCCACGAATGTGTACCTCACGATCCTGTGCCGGAAGGTCAGGCCGGATCTGAAGATCGTCAGCCGCGCGACGGCGGAAACGAGCGTGCAGACACTCCACCAGGCGGGCGCCGACTTCGTTATGTCCTATGCGTCAATGGGGGCGAACTTCATGCTGAATATGCTCCGGGGCGGGAACATCCTGATGATCGCGGAGGGTCTGGACGTCTTCCGGATTGCGATTCCGGAGACGCTGGAGGGTAAAACGATCGCGGCGGCGGGAATCTTCGAGCGGACGGGCTGCATCGTCGTCGCCTTCGAGCACGAGGCGACCATGGAGATCAACCCCCCTCCCGATTCGGCGATCCCCGCGTCGGGAAAAATCATCCTCATCGGGAGCGCCGAGGCGGAGGAGCTGTTCCTGCGGACATACCCGCCGGGGGGCTAAACGGTCTTCCTGCCCCTTCTGCCGAGGTAATACCAGCCACCCGCTGTTTCGACCACGGTCAACAGGAGCAGGGAGAGCGTGTCCCGGTCGAGCCACGGGGAAAAACCGCCCGGTGCCATGAAAAGTTTCAGCACGATGGTCGCCATCGGCCAGCCGGCCGAAAAAATGAGCACCAGGAATCCCAGGGCCGCGAGGCCGCCCTTCAGCCCTTCATCCTGCCAGTAAAGCGTGAACATCGTCGCCGCCGCGACGGTGTGCAGATAGAATATCAGGAGGGTGATCACGCCCCCTCCCCGAACAATGCGCGTTCGACGAGGCCCACCAGGATGTGAGCGATGGCGATATGTCCCTCCTGGATCCGCTGCGTGTCATCAGAGGGTACGACAATGGCGTGTTCGCAGAGCGGCGCGATTTTCCCTCCGCCCCTTCCCAGCAGACCGATCGTCACCATCCCCCTCTCCCGGGCCTCCTCCGCCGCCCTCACGACGTTCGGCGAGTTCCCGCTGGTGCTGATACAGATCAGCATGTCGTTCTTCACCCCCAGGGCCTCGACCTGCCGTGAGAACACCCGGTCGAAACCGAGGTCGTTCCCGCCGGCGGTGAGCGCCGAGGAGTCGGTGGTCAGGGCCACGGCGGGGAGGGCCGGCCGGCCCGCCAGCGTCATGCGCACGACGAATTCCGCCGCAATGTGCTGTGCGTCCGCGGCGCTTCCCCCGTTCCCGCAGATGAGGACTTTTCGCCCCCCGCGGAACCCCGCGACCAGAGCCTCCGCCGCCGCGCCGATGGCGGCGCCGCATTCCGCCGCGATTTTGTTTTTTACCTCCGCGCCCGCGCGGAGCTGTTCGGTGATGTATGCGTCGTGCATCTCTTCTCCTTTATCGTTTCCCCGCGGACTGGGGGCCGCGTGCGGGGGTCACGTCATCCCCGCAACAATATCGCCCGTCTTCGAGATTGCCGCGGGCAGTCCGGCGGTGTCCTTCCCCCCCGCGGTGGCCATCTGGGGCCTGCCACCGCCACCGCCACCCACCAGTTTCGCGATCTCTCCCACGATTTTTCCGGCCGAGAGTTTTTTCTTTTTCACGAGGTCGTCGGTGACGATGCAGACGAGCGCCACCTTTCCGCCGATGACCGCTCCGAGGACGCCGACGCCCGAGCCGATCTTCTCGCGCAGCCGGTCCCCCATGTTTTTCAGCTCCTCCATGTCGGAGGATTCCACGATACCCGCGACCACCTTCGCTCCGCCGGCCACACTCCCCTCGGAGATGAACCCGTCGAGCACCGACCCGGCCTCGCCGACCCGTTTCCTGCTGAGCTCCCTTTTCAGCGACTGGGTCGCCCGGCCGAGCTCCTCGATCGCCCCGCGGCGACCGGACATGGCCTCCCCGAGCGCGTCGGCGGATGCCATCGTCAACTCCCCGAGCCTCGGCCGTTCGAATACAGGCCTCACAGCAGGCGCCGCACCCCCGCCGACCTCCCGGACGAGCCGGTCATGCTCGGCGAGGAGTTCCTCCAGCCGGGCATCCAATTCTCCCGTTTCCCCGATCAGCGATTCGAGGTATGCGCGGAACCCGTCACCTGTGACTGCCTCGATGCGTCGGACGCCGCTGGAGATCCCGGTTTCCGTCACGATCTTGAAACATCCGAGGTCGGAGGTGGACGCCGTGTGGGTACCCCCGCAGAGTTCGACTGAAAAAGCCGGATCGATCTCCACGATCCGGACGCGCTCCCCGTACTTTTCACCGAAAAACATCTTGACGTTCGGATAGCGTCGCTTCGCCTCTGCGATCGTCAGCCAGTCGGCAGGATCGTTCAGGGCGTTGACCCGGATGCCCAGTGAAATTTTTTCATTGACGATGTCCTCGACCGCCCGCAGCCGGTCGGCGGAAATTTTTTCGTTGTGGTTGAAATCGAACCGGAGCCGGTCGGCCGCGACCAGCGACCCCTGCTGGTGCAGCTGGTTGCCGAGCACCATCCGCAGGGCCTCGTGCACGATGTGCGTCGCCGTGTGATTCCGGGTGATGTCGCGCCTCCGGACAACGTCGACTTCCGTCACCGCCCTTTCCCCCGGCCCGAACCCCGCCGGTTTTTTCAACAGGTGGACGATGATTCCTCCGGATTTCTGAGTGTCGACGACCTCCAGGCGCGTGTTCCCGATGAGGAGGACGCCCGAGTCCCCCTGCTGCCCCCCCGATTCCGCGTAAAACGGGGTCTCGGCGAGGACAACGGCGTTCCGGTCGGCCGCGACGACCTCGGAGCTGCCGGAGGTGGCGGTGTACCCGGTGAACACCGATGGGGGCGCCCCGCCCCCGAAATCGAGTGTCCTCGCGGAGGCGGAATCCACGCTGTCCGTTGCCCCGCCGCCTGCCGGCCCCGTCCCCCTGCCCGCGCGCGACATCTCCCGTTGCCTTTCCATCAGCGTACCGAACCCGGCTTCATCGAGCCCGAGCCCCCTCTCGGCGGCGAGGAGCCTCGTAAGGTCGAGGGGGAAGCCGAAGGTGTCGTACAACCGGAAGGCCCCGTCCGCCGGAAAGACGGCTCCCGGTGAGAGACCGGATGCGGCGTCCTCGAAAATCTCCAGCCCGCGGTCGAGCGTCTGGTTGAAACTTTCCTCCTCGGCCCTGATGATCTTCTCACAGCCTGACCGCCCCGCGACGATTTCGGGGTATTGTCCCCCGAGCACGTCCGCCACCATCGGCACGACCGAATGGAGGAAGGGTTCGCTGAAGCCGAGCGTCCTTCCGAACCTGGACGCGCGCCTCAGGATACGGCGTATGACGTAACCCCTCCCCTCGTTCGACGGTACCCCCCCGTCGGTGATGGAAAAGGTCAGCATCCGGGCGTGGTCGGCGACCACGCGCATGGCGATGTCGGCGGGCGCGCTGAGGCTGCCGGTGTATTTCACCCCGGCGAGGGAGGCGATACCGCTGATGACGGGCATGAACACGTCCGAATCGTAGTTGGACGTCTTTCCCTGGAGGACCGCGGCGACCCGCTCGAAACCCATCCCCGTATCCACATGTGTCGCGGGGAGTGGGGTGAGAGTTCCCCCCTCATCGCGATTGTACTGGATGAACACGAGGTTCCAGATTTCCATGACGCTGGGGTCTCCGGTGTTGACCAGTCTCCCCCCGCTGCCGTCGGCGGTGAGGTCGACGTGGATCTCGGAGCAGGGTCCGCACGGCCCGGTCTCCCCCATCTCCCAGAAATTGTCCTTCCGCCCGAAACGGAGGATGTGCGAGGGATCCAGGCCTTTCTGTCTCTTCCAGATCGATTCCGCTTCGTCGTCGGTTTCGAAGACCGTGGCATAGAGTCTCGCGGGATCCATGCCCCAGACGTCCGTCAGGAGTTCCCATGCCCAGGTGATGGCCTCCTCCTTGTAGTAATCACCGAACGACCAGTTCCCGAGCATCTCGAAAAACGTGTGGTGGTAGGTGTCCCTCCCGACTTCCTCGAGATCGTTGTGCTTACCGCTCACCCGGATGCACTTCTGGGAATCGGCGGCCCTCGTGAACGGCCTGGTTCCCGTCCCGAGGAACACGTCCTTGAACTGGTTCATCCCGGCGTTGGTGAACAACAGCGTGGGATCTCCCGCCGGGATGACCGGCGCGCTCGGGACGACGGTGTGCCCCTTCGCGGAAAAAAAATCCAGGAACGATTTCCTGATCTCCGAAGATTTCATGGCGGGCGGGGGGGGTTGGATCCGGCGGTTCAGACTTCGATGTGCGTCATCAGGTCTATCTCCTCGAGGACCGAACTGACGCGCATGCACTTGGGAACTTCACCCTGAAAAACCATCGCCTTACCGCTGGTGTGAACTTCCCAGGTGAGCGCCTCGGCCGTTGAAAGATCACATCCGGTGGCCTTGATGATCTGGCCGATCACTTCCTCGAATGTGTGCATTTCGTCATTGTAGAGGATGACCCTGGCCGGCGTCTGGACGGCCACATCGCTGTCGTTTTCGACGTGGAGGGAAACCTCCTCGTCCGGGGTCGATGAAGTCATGAAATCCGTCTTGTTCTGAAAATACACTTAAAATTAGAAATAATAATGGTTTTATGCAAGGTTGACGTGTTGACTTTAAGAACGGGATCGGATATATTTCTGTATCGTTTCTGAACGTTGAACCTAATCTCACTTCGGATCTTTTCAGCCCTCAGTTGTGAAAACCGGACCGATCGCGGGGGGTCTGTCCCTCCTCATATTTTTGTTCGCTTTCAGCCGGCATCATCAAGGACCTGAGACCGCGCACCCGTCCATCCCCCGGGGGGATGCCTGGCATGCTTTCGAATGGTGGTATGCACAACGCGCCTACCCGAACTCCCACATCCCCCCCGGTGCCCTCAAAAAAGCCTTCCTCTGGAAGGAGAAGACAGCCCTGCGGCAAGCGGCCGGGGCCGTGATCGGCGGGGGGAACCGGACGGAAGGCCGGAGCGCCGAATCACTGACGGAGTGGGAATCGCTCGGCCCGACCAACATCGGCGGCAGGGTCCTCTCGATCGCCGTCCACCCCGTCAACACTTCGACCGTCTTCGCGGGGTCGGCCAGCGGCGGTCTCTGGAAAACCACGACGGGGGGGACGGGGTCCGGTGCCTGGTCATACGTCAACACCGGGTATCCGGTGCTCTCCGTCAGCGCGCTGGCAATCGATCCCGTACACCCGGACACGATCTACCTCGGGACCGGTGAAATCAGCAGGTACGAGCGTCCCCTCATCGGAGTCGTGGGGGCCCGGTCGTCATACGGCCTCGGGATCCTCCGGTCGGTCGACGGAGGTGCAACGTGGGACACCACCGGTCTCAGCTGGTCGTTTGCGGGTGTCACCGCCGTGCAGAAAATCGTCATCAACCCGTTGAACACCTCCACGCTGTTCGCCGCCACCAGCGAGGGAGTGTTCAGATCCACCGACGCCGGGGATTCATGGTCGCTCTCCAACAGCGTCCTCATGGCCATGGACGTGGTGATCAATCCCACGGACACGACAATCCTGATCTCCTCACACGGAAACCTGAATTCTTCCCCCAACCCGGGGCTCTACATGACGTTCGATGCCGGTGGATCCTGGTCGAAGATCGACGGCGGGCTCCCGGTATCGAACTTCGGGAGGACGGCGCTGGCCGTTTCACCCTCCAACCCCTCGTACGTCTACGCGGGCATTGCGAACGGGGCGAACTCGACGACCATCGGCCTCTACCGTTCCACCAACGGCGGCGGTTCGTGGGACCTCATGACGACCACGAACTACGTCGGCTCGCAGGGATGGTACAACAACGCCCTCGCCGTGCATCCCACCGACCCTTTCACGATCTATGCCTCCGGCTTCGACGCGCACAAATCGGACGACGGCGGGGCGACCCTCCCGGCTGTGAGCAACGGTTCGGTGCACGTGGACCACCACGCCATCGCCTTCGATCCTTCCGACCCGAACATCGTCTACTTCGGTACCGACGGTGGAATGTACAGGACGACGGACGGCGGCACGACTTTCAAGGACCTGAACAACGGGTTCGTCACCACGCAGTTCTATCCGGGTTTCGCCACCGCGACCGACGATTCATCCGTCGCCCTCGGGGGGCTCCAGGACAACGGGACGCTGCGGTACACCGGGAACCCGGCGTGGACCCCGGTGTGGGGGGGGGACGGGGGGTGGTGTGCCATCGATCCGTCGAACCCCAACACCATGTACGCCGAATCGCAGTACGGACGGATCGTGCGGTCGTACTCCGGCGGGCCTGCCTTCTCCTCGATCACCTCGGGACTCCCCGGCAGCCAGTCGGAGTGGAACTTCATCCCACCATTCGTCATCGCACCTTCCAGCCCGAACATCCTCTATGCCGGCTGTAAGAACGTCTACAAGACCACCAACCAGGGGGGGTTCTGGTTCCCGGCGGACGGGAATGCAAACCTGAACGGAACCACCGTTTCCTGCATCGCCGTCTCCCGGACGAGCGCGGACACGCTGCTGGCGGGTACCGGATCGGGGTCGATCGGTGCAACGCCCCTCTTCGAAATTTATTCGTCGACCAACGGCGGGGCCGCCTGGGTGAACGTCACCGGCTCCCTCCCGGACCGGTACCCCACGGATCTGGAGTTCGATCCGACGGACAGCCGCGTCGTATACGTCACCTACTCCGGGTACGGGACACCGCACGTCTTCCGGACGACGAACCTGGGCGCGTCATGGACCGACATCGGCGCCGCTCTCCCCGATCTCCCCCACCAATCCATCGCCGTCGACCCGGTCTACCCGGGTCACCTCTACGTCGGGAACGACCTCGGCGTCTACCGGAGCAGCGACACAGGCCAGAGCTGGACGGAATTCACCGAAGGCATGCCCGACGCGATGATCCTCGACCTGGTCGTATCGCCCTCTAACGACGCTCTCCGCGCGGCAACGTTCGGCAACGGCGTGTACCAGCGTCACCTTCCGCGCACTCCTGTCCTCGCGCTCACCTTCCCCGCGGGAGGCGAGGTCCTCATCTCCGGATTCGTGGAACGGATCACGTGGGACGAATCGTACACCTCGTTCGTGGACATCGAGTATTCCACCAACGGCGGAACCGACTGGACGGCGGTCGCGGACAGCGTCCCGGCATCCGAACAACAGTACGACTGGACCGTTCCGGCCGTCGCGACGAGCGAGGGTGTCATCCGGGTCAGCAATTCCGACGGCGGAACCCCGGCGTCGGTCAATCCGACCGCTTTCTCCGTCATCGTCAACCCCGACCTGCTGGCCGGATGGAACATGGTCTCGGTGCCCCTCGGCCTCGCGAACTATCTGAAGGACTCGGTCTACCCGACGGCGGTGTCGAATGCGTTCGGGTACCAGAAAGGCTACGTCGTTCGCGACACGCTCTTCAACGGGAGCAGTTTCTGGATCAAGTTCGACGCTCCCCAGTTCACCGATTTTACGGGCGATTCCCTGTTTACCGATTCAATCAACGTGCAGCCGGGGTGGAACATGATCGGTTCGATCTCCGGGCCCGTCATGGTCTCGGAGATCGTCGAAGACCCCCCGGGCCTCATCAAGTCGTCGGTGTTCGGTTACCGAAAAGGATACAGCGAGACGGATACGATCGTACCCGGAAGGGGCTACTGGGTGAAGGCGAACGTGAGCGGGAAACTCCATCTTTCATCAGGGACTGCAGGCGCAGCACCGGCGGCGCGACCGGCGCCGGCGTGGGACGATTTCAACAGTCTGACGATCACCGACGCTGCCGGATTTGAACAAATCCTCTATTTTTCGTCGGGGACGAAGCCGCAAACGGGTGGGTGGGCCGAGCTCCCGCCGGCGGCGCCCGGCAACGGCGGAGACGTCAGGTTCGCGACCGGACGCCGCTTCGAGACGCTGGACGGGGGTGATCCCGGTGATATTGAAAAACTCGTCACGGCCCGGAACCTGCAGGCGCCTGTCGAGATCACCTGGGAGGTGGATCCCGCGGGGGAGACGTATGAGCTCACCGATCAACGCGGCGATCGGTTCACGCTGACCGGGGAGGGGTCGGCCGTGCTGCGGCATGCTCCCGAACATCTTTCCATGCGGCTCATGACGGGATCACCAGCCGGCATCCCGGTGGAATTCGGCCTGCAGCAGAATTATCCGAACCCGTTCAACCCGGTCACGACGATCCGCTACTCGATCCCGTCGGAATCCGGGATCCGCCTGACGATCTACGACTACTCCGGCCGGGAGGTCACGGTCCTGGCCGAGGGACCGGCGACAGCGGGTGATCATGTCCTCGAATGGGACGGCTCACGCTACGCCAGCGGTGTGTATTTCTGCAGGCTGGTTGTTCCCGGCCGGGTGTTCACCAAAAAAATGTTGCTCCTGAAATAATTTTACCATCCGGATGTCCCGCGCAGAGAGACTTCATCACGGGACATCGGTGCACGGATTTATAACGTCAATCATCCACATCTACCATCGCAGGAGGATACCATGCGCTCCCTACTTACCACCTGTTTCTCAATTTCGCGGATCGGCTTTTTCGCCCTGATCCTCACCCTCGCCGGGCTCGGCCTCTCCCCAACCGAGGCGCAGCTCAGCGGTTCCTATACGATAGGCGGCGGCGGGAACTATACCTCCTTCGGGGCCGCCGTCACGGCACTGACGAACAACGGCGTATCCGGTCCGGTCACGTTCAATGTCCTGACCGGAACGTACAACGAACAGATCTCGATCGGCGCCATTACCGGGGCGAGCGCTTCCAACACGATCACGTTTCAGTCGCAGTCTGGAACAGCGTCGGACGTAACACTCTCCTTCACCCCGACGGCGCCGGGGAACAATTATGTGGTCCAGCTGAACGAAGCTGATTACGTCACCTTTCAGCATATGACCTTCTCCTCTGCAACGGGTACCTCCTACGGCGAGGTGTTTTCGATCGACGGTGATGCCGATAACAACCGTATCCTCGACAATATCATTCACGGCGTCTCCTCGCAAACGAACATCAACTTCATTGTCATCAACTCCGTCAATACCTCCGCGGACAGTACCATCATTTCCGGGAATACCATCGAGGGTGGATCGTGGGCTGTCGGTATCAACGGCGTCAACAACACCACGCTCTCGGACGGCACCGAGATCACCAACAACACCTTCACCAACCAGGGCTACGGGTACATCTACCTCGAGGACCAGAACGCCCCGGTGGTCACCGGCAACACCGGCTCAGGTACGTCCGCCCGCGCCATCGAGCTGCATTACTGCGACGGGGCCCTCAAGATCCAGAAGAACACGTTCTCGGTGGGCAGCGATCACGGCATCTATGTCTACTACTGCGACGGCGGCAACGGGTTGCCCACGCCCCGCGGTAACATCTCCAACAACATGGTCCAGGTCGGCGGCGGCAGCACCGCCTACGGCATCCGCCTCTACTACTCCACCTATCAGGACCTCTTCTTCAACAGCGTCAACATCACCAGCGGCCACGCCACCGCGGGGCAGGCACTGCGCATCGACGGTGTCGTCACCAGCATCAACGTCATGAACAACTCGCTGGCCAACCCGGGAGGCGGCTACGCCTACGTCGTCGACGGCGCCGGCGCCGCCGGCGGGATCAACACCTCCGATTACAACAACCTCTACACCGTCGGCGAGTACGTCGGCTACTGGAACAACGCCCCCCGGACGATGCTCTCCGACTTCCAGGCCGCCGGCAGCAAGGACGCCAACTCCCTCTCGGTCCACCCGGCCTACACCTCCTCGACCGACCTGCACTCGGTCTCCCCGTGGCTCGATGGGGCCGGTTCGACGGTGAGCCCGGCGATCACCACCGACATCGACGGCGACGTCCGTTCGAACCCACCCGACATCGGCGCCGACGAGTTCACCGCCGATCCCGGAACCACCACCCCGCTCTCCGGCGCCTACACCATCGGGTCGGGAGGGGATTACACCACCTTCAATGACGCGGTCGACGACCTGGTGCTCAAGGGCGTGTCGGCGGCGGTGACGTTCAACGTCCTGACGGCAAGCCCCTACATCGAGCACATTTCCATTCCGCCCGTGCCGGGTGCCTCGGGAACGAACACCGTCACCTTCCAGTCGCAGTCCGGCACCCCGTCCGATGCCATCCTCTACTACGCGGCCGCCGGTGCGGGCGACAACTACGTCGTCCGGCTCCTGGGCGCCGACTACATCCGGATACGCAACATGACCCTCGCCTCCAACAGCGTCGCCAACTCCACCTACGCGCGCGTCCTGTTGTTCAGCGGCGGCGTCGAGGATGCGCGGATCGTCGGAAACAGCATCATCGGCACCTCCACCACCGCCGGCGACGCCAACCGGTACCTCGTCCACGGCCCCAGCCAGCTCTGGACCAGCCGCATGATCGACAGCAACACCTTCACCGACGGCTCCTACGGTATCGTCATGGGCGGCCCGAGCACCACCAGCTACTCCTCGGGCACGCAGGTCAACGGCAACACGTTCTCCAACCAGGGCTACGGGTACATCTACCTGGATAACCAGGACTCCCCGGTCATCACCGGGAACACCGGCAGCGGCGGCAGCACCAACATCGCCATCGAGCTCCACTACTGCGACGGGGCCCTCAAGATCCAGAAGAACACGTTCTCGGTCGGCTCCAACCATGGCATCTATGTCTACTACTGCGACGGCGGCAACGGGTTGCCCACGCCCCGCGGTAACATCTCCAACAACATGGTCCAGGTCGGCGGCGGCAGCACCGCCTACGGCATCCGCCTCTACTACTCCACCTATCAGGACCTCTTCTT
>QJVY01000144.1 GCA_003235555.1 Ignavibacteria bacterium
TTCCGGACATTCCTCGACTCCTTCTTCCACGTGAAATACATCAGCATGGTGGACGCCGTGACGCAGGGGGCCTATATCGCGGGGGCGGCGGCGGCGGTCTGGATGGGAGCGGGCCTCAAGGGGGTCTTCTCGGCCCTGATCCTGACGCAGGGGGCCGCGGCGATCGCCCTGTTCATGAAGTTCGGGAAGACGCTGGAGGGTTTGCCCGGGAAGCGGGGATCGAGCCGCATCGCCGGGAGCCGCGTCATCGGGTACAGCTGGTCGCTCTACCTGTTCGGTATTCTGCTCTACGTGCTCGGCAAGGGAATGGACGTTCTGCTCATCGGCGCGATCACCGGCGACCTCACGCAGGTGGCCTGGTACCTGATCGCGTTCAACCTGGCGTACTACTCGCTCAGCGTGATGGACATCGCGGTGTCGGCGAACTTCGTCGTCTCGCTCATCGTGGAAGCGCACACCGCGCGTAACGAACCCCTCCTGCGGAAGATCTTCACAGGCCTCTTCGAATTCATCTACGTCTACTGCCTGCCGGTGGCCGCCGGCGGCCTGCTGCTCGCCCCCTGGATCGTCCGTTTCGTGTACGGCCCGGAGAATGCAGGTGCGGCGGCGCTCATGGTGGTGTTCATCGCCGCGATGACCGTCGGGAAACTGAGCAGCATCACGTCGTACTTCCTGGTCGTGCTCGACCGGGAGAAAACACTCGTCGGCGCACGGTTCCTCTTCGGACTGCTGAACCTCGCCGGGGCCCTCTTCCTGATCCCCAGGTGGGGAGCGCTGGGGGCGGTGACCGCCACGTCGGCGGTCATGGTCGGGATCACGATCTTCGAAGCGTGGCTGGTGGGAAGGATGTTGCGGCCGCGGTACAACCGGGGCTTCATCCTGAAAAGCCTGGCCGCCGCCCTGATCATGGCGGGCGCGGTGGGGTTACCGGGCTACCTCTGGGAAGGGCCGGTCGCCGTGAAGGTGCCGATACTGGTCGCCTGCGGCGCCCTGATCTATCTCTGGGGTATACGGAGGTTCAGGCCGTTCTCACCGGAGGTCGTCGACCTGCTCTCAAAAACTGAATATCCCTTCCGCGCGGCTTTCCTGAAACTGCTGGCCATCAACCCGTCGTCACCGGGGTCCTCTTCATGACCGGCCGGTTTCACGTGTGATGTCATCGTAGAGTTTCCCGAACCTCTCCGCCGTTCGGGCCCGGGAGTGCGCGGGAGCGCGCGCCGGGCGGTCCGCCGCCGCGGCACGGTTGAACGCCGTGGTCACCGCGTGGTTGAGCAATTCCCACGATGAGGGTTCGAACAGCTCCACTTCGGCGGGCATCGAGAGCCTGCATACCGACCGTCGCGAGATGACCGCGGGGATTCCCGCCGCGACCCCCGACGCGATGAACGGGTAACAGAGGCCCTCCGTCGAGGGGTCCACGAGGATGGCCGCCCGTTCCAGCGCCGCGGTGATCGCCGCGCCCTCTCCCACGTCCGGCCCTCCCCGCCCCGTTCCGGGGACGATCAGCTTCACCCTTGGGTTCAGCTCCGCGCGAGCGCGGCAGGAGTCCGCGTACGCGCCCTTCGCGCGGGTCGAAACGATGACTGCGTCCGCGTTGATCTTCTCCAGGGCGTAGACCAGGTGCAGGACGTTCCATTCCGGGGTCAGGTCGTCGCAGAGTGCGACGAGGAGGTTGCCCTCCCGCTCCGCCCCCTTCGTCGGGAAGTCGACGGTCTGCGCCCCCGGCGGGGGCATCCCCACGTGGACGATTTTCTTCCGGTCGATCCCCGCGAACTCCGCCAGGTACCCCGCCATGAACTCATTCTCCGCGGCGACCCGCACCGCGAGTTCCCCGATCCGTCCCGCCTGCGAGAGGCTTTCCGCCCCCCCGCGCCCGCCGGGATCGAGCCCCGAATCGAATCCGGAGATGATGCCGCGCGACCACCGGTTCCCCCGGGCGACACCCCGGCCGAGCATCGGGCTGTAGACAATCGGCACGGAGGCCGCGTGCAGTCCGCCGGCGGCCCCGAGGACCTCCGTGGACGTCCCCGTAATGTGCGCTACGGCGAACCCCCCATCGGGACCCGGGGGAGGTTCGGGAGGCGCGGCGGGATTATGGTGCCGGCTCCCGGCGTGCCCGGTCACTTCCGGCAGTCCGGAGATGAACCGGACCCTCGTACCGTCTTCACTCATGGGGTGTTCCACCTGTGATCTCTTTCATGATTGCGAGCAGTCCCGTCCGCCGACGCTCCGCGGAGAAGAGCCGGGCGATCCGCGCGCGCGCGGATGCACCATGGTCGTCCGGGAGGCCGTTCGCCCTCCCGATCGCGGTGGCGAGGGCGGCGGGGTCACCGGACGGCGTGATGAAACCCGTATCCCCGACGGCGTGTGCGTTGGCGCCGACGTCGGTCGCCACCGGCACGCACCCGCAGAGCATCGCCTCGCAGAGTGCGTTGGGCAGGCCTTCCCGGCGTGAGGGTTGACAGTAGACTTTCGCTCCCCGGTAGTATCGCAGGAGCTGCGGGCGGTCCATCCGCGGAACGAACTCGACGTTCGGCGGGGGTTCGAGCGGGCCGGCCAGGGCGGCGTCGACCCCCACGACCAGAAAAGACATCTCCGGGATCAGCCTGGCGGCGCCGACGAGCACGTCTATCCCCTTCACCCGCAGCCGGACCGCATCCTCCGCCGAGGCCACGCAGAGGACCTTTCCCCCCCGGAGTCCCGGCTCCGCACCGGGTTGAGACGTGCCGGCAGGCGACCAGAAGCCGGGGTCATACCCGGTGGGCAGATACCGGATGTTCGCTCCGGCGTAATCCGCGAGGCGGACCGCTTCGTCGCGCAGATGCTCTGCAACGACCAGCACCCTGTCGGCCCTCCGCAGGGCGCGCCGCGCGAGGAACGATTTCCAGGGGGACAACCAGAGGCCGTAACCGAGATCCCTGTCCCGGGCCACGTCGACCCCTCCGAGCGCCAGGACCGACCGCCGTCCCAGGAGTGAACCGGCCAGGAGGGCGACGGCGCCGTAGACGGAGAGGAACCAGCAGAAGACCACGTCTGCGGAACAGGCGGCCCGGGCCGCCCTGAGGAGGGCGAGAGGTCCGTTGCCGCTGAGCCGGGTGACGTCGAAGCCGCCCGACGCGAGCAGGGAAGCGTCGTCGGAAATGAAGGGGGTGTCGAATGCGGAGATGAGCACAACGGATTTTCGGCCGGGGGGGATCATCCGGTCAGGCGTCCTTCGCCCGTCGTGTCAGCAACGCCAGCGTGTCGCGCGCCGCGTTGTTCCAGTCGAAGGTCGCAGCCCACCTGCGGGCTTCCGCGCCGAGACGCTCCCGCAGGTCACGGTCCCCGATCAGCAGCCTGATCTTCGAGGCCAGCAGCGCGACGTCCCCGAAGGTGTAGAGCAGGCCCGTCTCACCGTCCCGGACCGCGTCGCGCAGTCCGGGGACGTCGCTGGCGAGGACCGGGGTCCCGCAGGCGTTCGCCTCGATGACGGTCAGCCCCCAACCCTCCTTCGACGAGGTGTTCACCGCGAACCATACTTCGTTGAGGAGACGCACCTTCGTCGCCGCGTCCACGAACCCCGTGAAGCGGACCACGTCACCGAGCCCGAGGTTCCGGGCGTGTGCCTCGAGGGCGGGCCGGTGATCGCCCTCCCCGACGATGACCGCCCGGACCGCCGGGAGGTCGCCGCGCAGCGCCGCCAGCGCGTCGAGGAACTGTTCGACCGATTTGTATTTTTTGAGGCGTCCGAAATACCCGACGAGCGGGATCGCGCTCCGTTCGGCGCCCGTCGCGTGGTGGACCTCCCTGTCGACGCAGTAATTGACGACGGTGACGAGCGCGGGTTCGATGCCCATGTCCGTGAGTTCGCCGCGGGTGCTCGGAGACCCCACGATGAACGGCATCCGCCGGGAGCGGCAGATCCTGAAGCCCGCCTTCTCCATGAGGTAGACGTACATCGCGACCGGCCAGGAGGTTTCCAGGAAGATGCTTTTTCCGAAGAGGTGGTGGGTGACGATGTAGAGGGGTTCGCGGACGAAGAGAGGGGTGAAGAAGGGCAGCTTGTTCATGTCGTCGATGACGAGGTCGAACCGCTCCCGGCGGAACCGGAGGAAATAGGCGAGCGGGACGCGGTAATTGAAGAGGTACCGCCCCCCCTGCCTGATCACCCTGATGCCGTCGAGCACCTCTTCAGAGGGTGCGCCGCGGAAGGTCGAGCAATAGAGGGTCACCTCGTGCCCCCATCCCGCGATGCGCGAAAATATCTCGTGCAGGTGAACCTCGGCCCCCCCCGCTTCGGGGTTCCGGATATCCTGCCAGTTGAAAATCAGTATCCGCATCGTCCGGTCCGGGGGGCGCGGGGCCCGTCAATCCGGACTGTTCGTGTCCTTCGGCGCGGGCGGGGCCATCAGTCCGCGGTAATACTCCCGGCGCCGTCCGATCTCCGCGTCGCCCGGGTATTCCTTTTCGAGCGTGTCGAGCAGCGCGATCGCCGAGGCGTAATCGGCGGTGGCGTCGTAGACCTCCAGGAGGAGCTGGAAGGCCTCACCCCTGGCCCGCTGGTCCGCCGAACCCCCGGCGAGGATTTCCCTCGCCTGTTTTTCCACCCGCGACCCGTAGTACGCCACCTTCGCGGTGTCGTCGAATCCCTGGCGCAGCCGCATCATGTAGACCATGTACCGCCAGTCGAGAACCGGTATGACATCGACCGGGAGGGTCGACTCCATCTGGTCCATGATCTCCTTCGCCTTCGTCTTGTCGTTCTCGTAGCGAGACGCGTAATCGGCCAGGCGCATGAAACCGGCCCGGTAGTTCAGGGCCATACGCTGGTGGTTTTCGTTGTAGAAGACGTCCGGGTTGTTCAGGCCGCGGTAGAGGAACCCGTTCTGGGGTCCGGTGGAGGGGACCACGTCGCGCGCCAGCACGTTTTCCGACATGGTCTTCACGTCGAGGGCGCCCTCGGCCATGTTGGACCTGATCGGCTTGAATTCGTAGGCCTGCCCGTTCATCCAGAGGTAGTTCTCGAGCCCGATCTTCGAATCCGGCGAGACCGTCACGGCAAAATAGATCGGCCGCTTCCATTTGTTGGTGGTGATGATGTCGCGGACCATGATGTCCTGGACCCGGAGGACGTTCAGGTTTTCGCGAAGGGCCACCCCGTTGAGTGAATACCGGATCTTCCCGTTGGTGAGGACGGATGAATCGAGGACCGTGGGGACCGGGAGCTCGGCGTAGGTCTCGGCCAGGAACCGCTTGGTCACCTCCGGCGGCACCGGCAGGTCGATCTGCCGCGGTTTCCACTGCATCGGCCGGATGTCCGCGATCTGCTGGTCGCTGAGGGATATCGGGACTTTTTCCGCCCCGTGGGGGCGGCTGTTTTTCATTTCATTGATGTACCAGGAGGTGTTCACGAGGCTCAGGTTGACGATCCTGACGTCCCTCCGAACCCCCTCGACGTCCTGGAGGTACCAGACCGGGAATGTGTCGTTGTCCCCGTTCGTGAAGAGGATCGCGTCCTTCTTGCACGATTGCAGGAGGTTGTAGGAGTAATCCCACGCGACGTAATTGTGGCTCCTGTCATGTTCGAACCAGTTGATGCGGACGAGGTTGACGGGCGCCGCGAGGGCGCAGACGGCGAGGGTCCCCGCCGAGACCACCCTGAACCCGGGCGCGCTCCCGAGTTGTTCGCGGAGGAGCTCCAGGAGCCCGAAGACGCCGAACCCGACCCAGAGTCCCCAGACGTAGTACGCCCCCCCGTAGAAATAATCCCTCTCCCGCGGTTGCGGGTCCTGCTGGTTCTGGTAGAGAGCGAGGACCACTCCCATGATGAGGAACATCGTGAAAAACGTCAGCCCCATCTTCCAGTCTTTTTTGAAATGATGGAAGAGCCCTAACAGCCCCAGGAAGAGGGGTATCCCGTAGGTCTTCGACCAGTCCTCCCCCGCGCCCTGCCAGCTCCCCTCCTGCCCCACGTAGTTCCAGAGGAGGTAGCGTATGAACATCTCATTGATCTGGTACCTCCACATGAAATCCATGTCGCTGGTGTAGTCGCGGCGCGTCGGTTCGTGCATGGCCTCCTGCGAATGCCTGCGGGGGAAGAGCTTCTCCCGGAAGGTCTGCAGGTTGTTGTCCCAGCTGAGCCCCTTGAGCATCGGCGTGTCGCCGTACTGTTCGCGGCTGAGGTAGGCGGTGAGTCCCGCCATGTCGCTGGGTCTGTTTTCATTCATCGGCAGGTCGGGGACGTTGGCCCTGATGAGCACCACCGTGTACGTCGTGTACCCCAGCACGATGAAGAGAAAGGAAAGGCAGGCGACATGCACGATCCGCTGGTTTCGTCCGATCGACTTCCACGCGTACCAGGCGGCGGCCACGATGAGTGCCACCGGCACCAGAGGAAGGAGGCTGTTTTTCAGCGGTGTCGAAAACCCGGGAAGCTTCACGTCCCCGTCGAGCATCGACGGGAGGATCTGGACGACACCGGGGTAGACCACGAAGAACGTCACGAGGGCGACCGCCGAAAACCGTATGAAACTGCCGCGGTCCACCTCGAAGAACCTGAAATAGATCAGCATCAGGACGCAGAAGAGGGCGAGGACGCCGAGCAGGTGGACCCCGACCGAAAGACCGATCAGGTAGGCAATGAGGAGAAGGTATTTTTCGTTGTGCGGATCCTCCGCCCTCTCCCACCACCGCAGGGCCAGCCAGACGATGACGGCCACGAAGAACATCCCGAGGCCGTACACCTCGGCCTCGATGGCATTGTCCCAGGTCGAGGTGGTGAAGGACATGGCGAGGGCCCCGACGGCCGATGCCCCGTACACCATGATTCGATCGAACAGATTTTCGACCGGGCCCCGCATTCTCAACATGAGCTTCACGCCCACCAGGTAGAGAAACATGCTGCTCAGGGCGCTTGCCACCGCGGAGATGGTGTGGATCCTGGCGGCGAAATCGGTGAAAAACGGCACCATCGAGACGACCTTCCCCAGCAGCAGGAAAAGCGGCGCCCCCGGCGGATGGGGCACCTGCAGGAGTTTCGATGCTGCGAGGAACTCCCCGACGTCCCAGAACACGACCGTCACCGAAAGTGTCTTCATGTAGACAGCCAGGGAAACGATGAAGACGCCCGCCGCCATGAGGCGGTTGATCCTTCTATCGTTCATTGAGCCACCGGTATCGAGAGTAGAATTTGCCATTTTTCGTTAAAAACAAGCAATTAATATAGCAGAATTCGGCGCCAACTCCAAGATGTTCAGACCCTGACGGCCGTCCCGGGCGCTCCTGC
>QJVY01000117.1 GCA_003235555.1 Ignavibacteria bacterium
GAAAAATACGCCCCGAGCGCCGGAACAAAAAAAATGATAAGGAGAAAAACGACATTTGTCGTGATAAAGGCAAAGAGGAGCGTGTGGACCAGTCCGAAGATGGCCGCCTGAATGGTATTGCCTTTCCTGAATCCCATTGCCGCGATGAGCCGCTTCGCCAGAAAGCCCCTGAAGAAAATTTCCTCCGAAAGGGAGGTTTTCATCAGCGCCAGGATCAGGAGCAGGAGAACGGCTTCCGTGCTGAACCCCAGGGACCTGAATTTTCCCGTGACGCTGGCGGGGTCGAACATGATTTCCCTGAAGGGCCCGCTGGTCAGCGTCAACAGAAGGATCGGTGCCGCGAAGAGCAGGGACGCGAAGACTGCGAGGATGTTCGCCCGGGCGTTCGAACGGACGAGGCCGATGTAACCGGGGAATCCCTTCGCAGACCGCATCCTGAAGAGATGGACGACGAAAGGGATGAAGCTGAAGGCGGCGACCTGAAGGATCGCGCCGATGAGTTCATTCAACATCGCCGGCAACGTACGATTGGCGGTCTGTTTTCACGGTCTCCGGTCCGGATGATGTGCTTCGTCATAATCATGAGAATGAAATGTACTTCTGATCATCCAGACATCCAACAGGGTGGGGCCGATCCATTTACGGTTGAAACCCGTCCCGCCGGAGGCCTTCGATCTTCCATGTAAAGTATTTAAAGATAACATCTTAGGGCGTAATCCAAAAATAAAATTACGAAATCTCTTGACATGGGAGAAAAGGATTGTTATATTAAATCGTACATAACGAACATTTCGGTTTATTTGTCAAAGTGGCAATGGAGCGTCGAGGGGAAATATCGGTTTCAAAGCCTGACAGGCTTATCGTCTGGATCCGGCGGGACCTCAGGGTGCAGGACAACCTGGCGCTCTGGTCGGCCACACAGGATGCTGGCTCGGTCATCCCACTCTTCATCATCGACCGCGATTTTCTCTCTCTTTCGCCGTTCAGGCGGCACGTAATGCTCAAGGCACTGGCGGGTTTGCGGGATGACCTGAGAAGGATCGGTGGAGTCCTGATCATTCGAACCGGCGAGCCCGCCGAAGTGCTCAACCAACTCTTCCGTGAAGCCCGGGCCGCGGGAGTGTATCTCACCGCTTCCAACGAGCCGGCGGTACGGCGTCGCGACGATAAACTCCGGTCGGAGGTGGAATCCGCCGGTAGGGTCTGGCGGTCATTCGCGCATAACGTGATCTTCGACGCAGGCGCGGTCCTCACGTCCGCGGGTACGCCGTTCAGGGTTTTCACGCCGTATCGTCGCGCATGGCTGGCGCGGAGGGACGATATTGCGCCACCTCTTCCTTCCCTCCTGGAAATGAATTCCCCCGTCCTGGACCCGGGAGAACTCCCCCGTGTCACTCCGTCGGAATTTCCATCGGGTGCCAGGCTTCCCGAGGGCGGTGAAAAGTCCGCCATATCGACCCTGCGCTCTTTCCTCGGGGAAAGGGTCGGCTCATATGCGGAGCGACGGGATGTCCCGGGGGCCGATGGGACCTCCCGTCTTTCCCACCATCTGGCGATCGGATCCCTCGGTGTCCGCACTGTTTATAAGGCGATCCGGGATGCGCGGAGGGATGACGGCAACGCCGGGGCCTCAGCCGTGCAACGATTGGAGGGAATTGAAAAATTTTTGACGCAGATCATCTGGCGCGATTTTTACAACCAGGTCCTCTCCCATTTCCCCCACGTCGTTGATCATGCCTTCCGGAAAGAGTTCGACGACCTGCCGTGGATAACGGACGACGGCCCCTTCAACGCCTGGCGGGAAGGCCTGACCGGGTATCCCGTGGTCGATGCCGCCATGCGCCAGCTGAGGATGGAAGGGTGGATGCACAACCGGGGCAGGATGATCGTCTCGGGGTTTCTCACCAAGGATCTGCACATCGACTGGCGCATGGGTGAAAAGCACTTCATGGAATGGCTTGCCGATGGCGACCTCGCCCTCAACAACGGCGGCTGGCAATGGTCCGCGGGCACGGGCACCGACGCCCAGCCGTGGCACCGGATTTTCAATCCCGTCCTCCAGGGACGACGCTTCGATCCCGGGGGAAGCTATGTAAAAAAATACGTTCCCGAATTGTCACGAGTTCCCGCCAGGTATCTGCACTCACCCTGGGAAATGCCGGAACGGGTTCAGAGGGAATCGGGTGTCATCATCGGCCGGCAATACCCGGCGCCGATCGTCAATCACCCGGAGGAAAGGGCCCGTGCCCTCGGGAAGTTCCGGCACGGGAAAAAGTCGGCAATGGTGCCGGCTGCAAAGAAGGCCGCGATGACCGCGGTGCGGGCAGGCGGATAAATCCGGCCGGGATCGTTTCGGTTTAGGCAACAGAACAACACACACAACAAGCACACAACAGAAAGGTAGTCGACATGAAACAATTCAATCTTCTCATGCTGGTTCTTCTGGTCGTCGGTGGACTGAACTGGGGCCTGGTCGGCCTGTTCAACTTCGATCTGGTTGCATCGATCTTCGGGAATATGAGCGTCGTGAGCCGCATCGTGTACGCGCTCGTCGGACTCGCGGCGTTGATGGTTCCCCTGGGATGGAAGTCGATGCGGGCGGCGACCGTGAAAGCCGGCAAGTAAAGATCAAACACCGGGCGAGGGGATGTCCCGGGGGGCGGGCGTCCCCCCGTCTCCGGTGAAAGTCGGTCGAATATTCACACCACATTTCCACATAACGATATCAACAGAAAGGACCATATGAAATCCTCCATAACGACCATCATGTTTCTCCTCTTCTCCGTCGTCCCGACGGCTCTGGCGGGGGCGCCCGAACCCGGCACTTTCGGACTGGGATGGTATTCGCCCACCGCTCCGGTTGGCGGACGAATCTGGGTGAGCCCGCAGATCGGCATCGACGTCGGTCTCGGATTCGCCAACGACAAGGCGCTGGGCGGTGCCGACTCGCGCGTTCATGTGAACGTCGGGATCCCCGTCAACGTGGTCACGACCGGGGATGTCAATTTCTTCATCAGGCCGGGTGTAGAGTACCAGACCAACTCCCGCACCGACGCCGGTGGTGCCATGACGGGAACGACGATCGTGACTGCTGATCTCGGGGCGGAATGGTTCGTCAGCAACCGGTTTTCGCTGAGCGTGGGGCATGGCCTCTCGGTATTCCAGCTTTCCGGTTCGGACGACTGGGGGATCACTGCCCTCAGGGCGCTGTCCTTCGACAAGGTCGGGTTCCACTTCTATTTCCGTTAAAAGGGTTGCTCGCGACCGGCCGGCGTCCCGGGGTTCATACCCGCGGGGTGCCGGTTTTTTTATTCGGGGAAATATTCCAACATTATCAAGACACAGAACCGCCACGTATTGCATGCGTCTGTACACTCTGAATCGAAACCAATTCGTCCCGGCCCCCCCGGACCAGGTCTTCGGGTTTTTCTCGCAACCGGAAAACCTGGCCAGGCTCACACCCCCGGATCTCGGCTTCGTGATCCTCACCCCTCCTCCGATCCGCATGAAAACCGGGGCGTTGATCGATTACACGATCAGGCTTCTCGGCATCCGGGTGCGCTGGACGACACTCATCACGGAGTTCAGCCCCGGCCGCTCGTTCGTGGACGAGCAACTCAAAGGCCCCTATTCCTACTGGCACCACGCGCACGGCTTCGAAGAGGTCCCGGGCGGGACGATCGTTCGGGACGAAGTCCGCTACGCGCTTCCTCTCGGATTCCTGGGTCGGTTCGCCCACTCGATCGCGGTCAGGGACCGGCTGGACGACATTTTCGGTTACAGGTCGAAGGCCGTCGCGGAGATCTTCGGGACCGCGGGCACCGCACGGTCCAAGGCCGCCGCCGGCCCGGTTGACAGGCAACACCCGGCTGTCCGGCCATCCGCCGGGGTCACCCCGTGAAGATCCTTCTCGCAGGCGGCACAGGGTTTATCGGCCGTCGCCTGACCGGCGAACTTTCGCTGGAAGGGCACGAGATCGTCTCGTTGACGCGGCGGACGGATTACGGCGGCCTGTTTTCCTCACCGAAAGTCCGGTACGTCACCTGGAACGGCGGCGGGTCCTCTCCCGGAATGGACGCGGACGTCCTCGAACCCCTCGTCGGGTGGGCCGAGGCGGTTGTCAACCTCGCCGGGGAATCGGTCGGGAAGGGCCGGTGGACCGACGCGCGCAAAAAAATCCTGGTCGACAGCCGCGTGAAAACCACAGAAGCGCTCGCCGGCGCGATCGCGAAATCGAAACACAAACCCGCGGTCATGATCAACTCGTCGGCGGTGGGATATTACGGCAATATCGACGAGGGTGACGTGCCGGAGGAGCACCCGCCCGGCGCGGGTTTCCTGGCCTCGCTCTGCGTGGACTGGGAGAAGGCGGCGCGGCGGGTCGAATCTGAGGGCGTGAGGCTCGTACTGATGCGAACAGCGTTCGTCGTCGGGGGGGAGGGGAGCCCCCTGGGGCGGATCGCCCTACCGTTCAGGTTGTTCGTCGGCGGGCCTATCGGGTCGGGACGGCAGTGGTTTCCCTGGGTGCACGTGGCCGACGTCACCGGCATCGCCCGTTTCGCGCTTTCGAACGGCACCCTCCGCGGCCCGGTGAACGTCGCCGCGCCGGAGACACTCACGATGAAGGACTTTTGTTCGACGCTCGGACGGGCGCTCGGCCGTCCTTCCTGGGCACCGGTCCCGGGATTCGCCGTACGTCTGCTCGTGGGGGAGCTCGCCGACATGATCCTGGGGGGGCAGAAAGTCGTGCCCCACGCCCTCGAAAGGGCCGGATACGACTTTCGCTTCCCGAAACTCATGACCGCCCTGGAGGAGGTCTACCATGGATGAACGGATCCGGATCGGTATCAGCACCTGCCTGCTCGGGGAACAGGTCCGCTACGACGGCGGCCATAAACGCGACCGGTTCCTCACCGACGTCCTGGGCGGATACGTCGACTGGGTCTCGGTCTGTCCCGAACTGGAAGTCGGTATGGGGGTACCGCGCGAGGCCGTGCGGCTCGTGGGGTCGGCGTCGAAACCGCGCATGGTGGGGATCGACTCCGGCGAAGACTGGACGGGCCGGATGGAATCCTATGCGAGCAAACGTGTCGCCCAGCTCGGGAAACTGGACCTCTGTGGTTACATCCTGAAGAGTAAATCGCCCAGCTGCGGAATGGAGCGGGTAAAAATCTACTCGGGGAAGGGAGCGCCCTCGAAGAACGGCGTCGGGATCTTCGCCGAGGCGTGGATCAGGGGTCATCCCCTCATCCCGGTGGAGGAGGAGGGCCGGTTGAACGACCCCGTACTGCGGGAGAATTTCATCGTGAGGGTGTTCGCCTACCACAGGCTCCGGCGATTGATGTCCGGAAGGTTCACGACGGGCAGACTGGTGGAGTTCCACACCGCCGAGAAGTACCTCCTCATGTCCCACAGCCCGAAACACTACCGCGAGCTCGGGCGCCTCGTCGGTAACGCGAAAAAGGCGGCACCGGCGCACCTGAAGGACTCATACTCCGGGACCTTCATGGAATGCCTGAAGCTCCACGCGACGGTCAAAAAGAACGTGAACGTCCTGCAGCATATCGTGGGGTTCCTCCCCGATGGGATCCCGGACGGGGACAGGAAGGAGGTGCTGCAGGTGGTGGAGGACTACCGCCGCGGATACGTGCCGCTGGTGGTCCCCGTGACGCTCCTCAGGCACCATGTTCGCGCGCATGCAATAGCGTACATCGCGAACCAGACCTACCTCAACCCGCACCCCAGGGAGCTCATGCTCCGCAACCACGTGTGAGGAAACGGGCGGGACGGGTCGACCGCCGGTCAAACGCGGGGAGAGACCTGCCCGTGGCGGAAACAGTCCGTCAGGTGGTCGTTCACCATGCCGCATGCCTGCATGAACGCGTAACAGATCGTCGGACCCACGAATGTGAACCCCCTCGCCCGTAATTCCCTGCTCATCGCGTCGGATTCTGCGGTCGTCGCCGGGATCTGCTTCAGGGACCGGTACCTGTGGACGATCTGCGCCCCACCGGTGAAGCGCCAGATGAACGCGTCGAAGGAACCCGGCCCGGCCGTGATCTCCAGGAAGGCTCGGGCGTTCCTGATGAACGCGTTGACCTTCAGCCTGTTGCGCACGATGCCCGGATCCCGGAGGAGCCGTTCGACCTTCCTCCCGTCGTACCGGGCGATTTTCCCCGCGTCGAACCGGTCGAAGGCCCTCCGGTAATTCTCACGCTTTCGCAGGATGGTGATCCAGCTGAGGCCGGCCTGGGCGCCCTCGAGGCAGAGCATCTCGAACAGTTTCCGGTCGTCGTGGACGGGAACGCCCCACTCCACGTCATGGTACTTCCGGTAGAGGTCGTCGCCTTTTTCCCAGCCGCAGCGGACCGGGGCCCCGGCCGGGGGGCGGGTGGCCGCCGGGGGCATCAGGAAAGGTTTTCGAGGTGGCGGTGGATCCGTTCGTGGTCTTCGGCCGGCTCGAGATGGGAGGTGACCACGCAGCTCTCCCGCATGGATTTCTTGATGGCCGCCTCGATCTTCGTGGCGAGGTCGTGGGCGACTTCGATGCTCGTCCCCGAGGGGAAGAGGAGGTGGAAGTCGATCCAGACAGTGCTTCCCGATTTGCGGTTGCGAAGTTCGTGGTATTCCAGCGAGTATTTCCTCGTTTCAGCGTCGAGGACTTCGCGTATCCGGCGGTCGGCCTCCGGGTCGACTTCGTCCATCAGTCCGCCGACGGAAATCCTGATGAGCTTCCCGCCCGACCAGATGATGTTCAGTGCCACGAAGATTGCCAGGATGGGATCGAACGGAAGCCACCCCGTCCAGAGCACCAGCAGGAGGCCGCCCACCACCCCGAAACTGGTCCAGGAATCTGTAAGGACGTGCTTGCCATTGGCGACGAGAATAATGGAATCGTGTTTTTTCCCCTGCCAGAGGAGGTACCAGCCGAGCCCGGCGTTGAGGACCGCGGCACACGCAACGATGAGCGTCCCGTTGTCGAGGTTTTCGACCCGGAGACCCGACACCCATTTCTGGATGGCTTCGTAAATGATGAAAATTGCCGCGGTAACGATGAGCCCCCCCTCGATGCCCGCCGAGAAGAAACTG
>QJVY01000160.1 GCA_003235555.1 Ignavibacteria bacterium
GCCAAACCCCTCCCCGAGGACAGGGAAAAGACCCAGCACCATACCGGGCAGAAGTGCGACCTCTGCGACGGGGAAATGATCATCCGGTCGAGCAAGTTCGGGACGTTCCTCGGCTGCTCGAACTACCCGAAGTGCAAGAATACCAAGCCGATCACCACCGGGATCAAGTGCCCGAAATGCCCGACGGGCGAAATCATCGAAAAAAAGACCAAGCGGCGCCGTACCTTCTACGGCTGCTCGAAATACCCCGAGTGCGATTTCGCCTCCTGGGACAAACCGACGGCGACCGGGTGTGAGACCTGCGGTTCGCCCTACATGGTCGAAAAATATTCCCAGAAACGGGGGGAGTATCTCAAATGCCCCTCGTGCAAAAGCGAAGTGGAAAAAGAGGAATCCGTCGCGGTCTGACCATGCCGGGATCCCTCGACGACCATATCGGTGGTTTTCTCGGGCACCTCGGGTCCGAACGTCGGTACTCGGCGCACACCCTGAGGGCGTATGCGTCGGACCTCGGGCAGTTCCGTGAATTCTGGGCGATGCATTCCGGGGATCCCGCAACGCCCCCGCAGGCGATCGACCATCTCACGCTCAGATTGTACCTGGGCGAATTGTCGGAGAAGGGCGTGCAGAAGAGGTCCGTCGCCAGGAAGCTGGCCGCCCTGCGCTCGTTTTTCCGTTTTCTCGTGAGGAAGAAAATCCTCGGCGCCAGCCCCGCCGCCAACATCGTGTCACCGAAGGTGCCGAAGAAGCTCCCCTCGTTCCTCGACGAACCTGCGGTGGAACGGATGATGCGGCTGCCCGATCTCACGACACCCGCGGGCGTCCGGGACCGCGCGATCCTGGAACTCCTCTACGGGACGGGGATCCGGCTCGGGGAACTGATCGGCCTGACGGCTTCCCATCTTGACCTGAAGGGCGGAACGATCAAGGTCCGCGGCAAGGGGAGCAAGGACAGGATCGTCCCGGTGGGGAAGAGGGCCTCGGAGGCGCTCTCGCGCTACCTCGGGGCACGGCGGGGGGCCACAACACGGGGTCCGGTGTTCGTCAATGCCTCGGGAGGGGAACTCAACCGGCGCGGGGTGTACAGAATCGTGAAAAAATATATCTCCGGTGTTTCCGACATCGAAAAGAAGAGTCCGCACGTGCTGAGGCACACATTCGCGACGCACCTCCTCAATCACGGGGCGGATCTCAGGGCCGTGAAGGAGCTCCTCGGGCACGAAAGCCTGACGACCACCCAGCTCTACACCCATGTAACAGTTGACAAGTTGAAACGTATCTATAATCAGGCGCATCCCAGGGCGTAATACCACACTACGAGGGACAGGATATGCAGATTCAGTTTACCGCGAGGAGGTTCAAGGCGCACGAGACCCTCAAGGACCACGCCACCGGGGCGGTGTCGGGGCTCTCCAAATTGTTCGACGGGATCGTCAGGGGTGACGTCGTCCTCGGGTATGAACGGTCGTCCAACAGCGTCAAGTGGGCGGAGGTGACCGTCCACGTCCAGGGTAATGTCCTGACCGCCCGTGAACAGTCGGACGATTTCGTGAAATCGGTGGACCTGGCAGTCGGTAAAATTGAACGCCAGCTGTCGAAGTACAAGTCGCGGGTCCGGCTGAAAAACAAAAAAACGCTCCGCCGGGTGAAGGAGGACTCCGTCACCAACGACGGCGGAGAGTGACCATGCCACAGCGACAGCTACAGGAAAACAGGAAGGAGAGCATCACCGTCGGTTTCCTCTTCGACGGCAACAAGGACCGGTTGCACCTGCAAATGGTGGCGGGCTCCGGGGGGTTGTCGAAGGAGATCCGGGATAAGAACGTCCACCGGCCGGGGCTGGCACTCGCGGGGTACGTCCAGCTCTTCAGGTACGACCGCGTCCAGATCTTCGGCAACACCGAGATGCGGTACCTCGAGCAGCTGAACACGGACGAGAGACGGGCGACGCTCGAACGGATTTTCGAATTCGAGGTTCCGTGCGTGATGATCACCGGCGACAACGCGATCGACGACCAGTTCCGCTCGATCGCCGAACGGAGGGGGATCCCGGTCTTCCGGAGTCCCCTGGAAACCACGAAGTTCGTCTATTTCCTCGGGGACTTTCTCGACGACCAGTTCTCCCCGCAATGTACGATCCACGCTTCCTTCGTGGACGTCTATGGTGTGGGCCTGCTGCTGACGGGCAGGTCGGGGATCGGCAAGAGTGAAATCGCCCTCGACCTCATCGAACGCGGCCACCGCCTGGTCGCCGACGACGTCGTCATGATCACGCGCAAGGGCGAGGGCATCCTCATGGGAGCGGGCTCTGAACTGGTGAAACATTTCATGGAGATCCGCGGGCTGGGGCTCATCGATGTCAGGAGCATGTTCGGCATCCGGGCAATCAGGTTCCAGAAACGGGTCGAGGTGGTGATCGAACTGATGGATTGGAACGAAAACCAGGAATACACGCGCACCGGCCTGGATGACAAGACCATGCCGCTGATGGATGTTCCCATCCCGAATGTGGAACTCCCGATATTCCCCGGGAAGAACGTCACCGTCATCTGTGAAGTCATTGCGCTCAACTACCTGCTCAAGCACTACGGGTACGACGCTGCACGGGAATTCACCAAACGCCTCGATACGGTGATCTCCCGGAAAACACGGCAAATGGATGACCGGGCAATCGACTATTTTGAGCACGATTTCGAGTGATGCGGGGATCACACCCCGGGAGAATTGTCTTGACAGGAAATGATTTATTTTATACTTTTGTGCCGATATTTGTCATGAAAACAGGCGAAAAAAGCGAAAATACGGGTATTCCGGAATGATTTTCAAGAGAGAAAAATTGAAGTTTTTTTATCTCGGAAGTGACCTCAATCTTCACGAGGTACGCCGGTTTTACCTGAAAATCGCCTCTATTATATGTATCATGACCGTCGTCGCGGTCGGCCTCATCGTCGGGCTCAACCAGTTCTCGGTAAACTTCCTCGGTTTCGGGTCGAACGAGGTGGACGCACTTGCGGCGGAAAACGCGGCGCTGCGCGCCCAGGTTTCGGCCATGAACGACCTGGTTTCGGACATGCGCGGATCACTCGACCAGATCGAACGGCAGGGGGACGAACTCCGGCTGATGGTTGACCTGCCCCCGGTGGACGCTTCCGTGAAGGAGGCGGGGACAGGCGGTTCGAGCATCCCCGATCTGATGAATATCAACCTGCCGGACGGCCCGGGCGACCTCACCGAGGTCGGCAGTATTCTCACGAAGATGTCGGGCGAGCTGAAGATCCAGGAGCAGAACTACGCGCAGATCCTGAATAAATATGAATCCAACAAGGCCTACTTTGCGGCGCTCCCCGCGCTGAAGCCGATGAAGGGGTCCTATTCCGCCAACCGGTACGGGATGCGCATGCACCCGATCCTGGGCGTCATGAAACGGCACACGGGGGTGGACATCCACGGAAACGTGGGAACGGAAGTCGTCGCCGCCGGTGACGGGATCGTCACGATGGCAGGCCACAGCGGCGGGGGGTACGGTAAGATCGTTGTGATCAAGCACGGGTACGGGTACCAAACCCTGTATGCGCACCTCTCGAAGGTCCTCGTCCGACCGGGTACGCGGGTGAAACGGGGAGATCCGATAGCCCGCAGCGGAAAATCGGGCCTGGTCAGCGGTCCGCACCTGCACTACGAGGTGAGGCGAAACGGGGCTTCCATGGATCCCACGGATTTCTTCTACGATGACATCACCGCGGAGGACGTCAGAAGCCAGGCCGCAGGGAATCACTGAAGTTTTCCCGTTCTCCGGCTGCGCCGGTCATCCGAACTTTTCTTTGGTCAAAGATGTTTGATCCTGTAACTGCCTCTCTGCAAGGCCGGTGTATAAATTCAAGGGGGTTCACCGCATGATCTGGACTATGGAACTCGCCTCGTACCTTGACGAGGCGCCTTGGCCTGCGACCAAGGAGGAACTGATCGATTACGCCATCCGGACGGGCGCCCCCTCCGAAGTGATCGAGAACCTCCAGGAACTCGAGGACATCGAAGAGCCGTATGAGAGCATGGAGGACATCTGGCCTGACTATCCCACCGAGGGGGATTTCTTTTTCGAAGACGAAAACGAGTATTGACGGGGGGCGGAACACCCCAAACCAGATTTTTTCGACACCTCCCCGGCGGGCAGTCCAGTGCCATCAAACCCATTCACCCCATTTGAATGGGTTTTTTTTGAAAAGGGTGCCACCACTGAATTCGTTTCCCATCCCACGTTCATCCCAGCCCGGGTAGGCCCCCTGTGCGGATCATTCCACTGCTGGCACTCCTCTCGCTCATCCCCGCGCCCCTGACGGCGCAGGTGGCTGCGGCGCCCGATTCCATCGCCGGCCTGGAAATCGGGTCGATTTCCTTCGAGGGCAACCAGTACGTCTCGGAGGGCACCCTGGCGGAGGCCATCCAGTCGAGGGAATCCCCCTCGGGTTTCTCCCAGTTCATGCACGGGACCTTCTGGGGTGCGTTCGGGTCCCCTGCGGAGATCGCCGAGCCGGCGGTGTTCGACAACGACCTCGACCTCGTCAACGAACTGTACAAACGGGAGGGATTCTACAACGCCTCCGTCACCAGGGAGTACGACGTGGACAGGAGGGAGGGCACGGTCGGCCTGCGGTTTCTCATCGACGAGGGACCGAGGTCCATCATCGATTCGCTGGTCTATGAGGGCCTCGACAGCGTTTCTGCGGAACTCGCCGCGCGGTTTTTCGACAACCCCATGATCAGACGGGGTGATCCCTACCGGTCCGGCGTCACTTCCTCCGAGATCGTCCGCGTGGTCACCATCCTGCAGAACAACGGATATCCGACGGCCCGGTTCAATTACGAAAAGGGTGGGGCCTTCCGGTACACGTCCACCAACAATTTCTTCATCCGCCTGGTTTTTGAACCGGGAAGGCTCTACCACTTCGGGGAGATCAGCGTGAAGGTCGATCCTCCCAGGGACGACATCAAGGACCGCCTCGTTCTCCGGCACCTGGACTTCGCGCCGGGGGACCTCTACAGCCGCGACCTGAGGGTCACCAGCGAGCGTAACCTGAACCGACTCGACCTCTTCGAGGCGGCACGGGTGGACCAGGGCGCGGTGCCCGAAAGTCTCAACGCATCCGCCATCCCCATCGATGTCCTCGTCAAACCGCAACCGAGGAACGAGCTGTCCCCGGAACTGATCGTCTCGGATGAAAACGGCGCGCTGAACCTCGGTCTTGGCGTGGCGTACACGAACCGGAATTTTTTCGGCGACGGGAGGACCTTCAGCGCCCGGCTGCAGGGGAGGACCCAGTCCATCGTGGAACTCCTCCGGGGGGCCCGGCTGCGTGATTCCGCGGTCATCGGTTCCGCCGATCTGGAGTTCAGGATCGTGCAGCCATACCTGTTCTCGAGGCGTGTGAGCGGATTCTGGACTTCGAGCATCGGAATCGAGAAACAAACGCTCTACATCCTCTCGATCCTCCGGAACAGGATGGGATCGAGCATTCAGCTCGCGCGCACGGCGGTCGGTCTCGTTGAATGGACCCTGGAGCGCGTGGAACCGGAAATCCTCGTGGCCACCGACCAGCCCGATACGGTCCTCAAGCTCCTGAGGACCGAAGACCAGCCGCAGTTCAACTCGATTATTGCCTTCACCTGGCAGAAGGACGCGACGAACGGCATCCTCTCCCCCAGCGAGGGGCACATTTACACCGTTTCGCTTGAGGAATCGGGGGTGCTGCCGAAAATCCTTCCCGGGATCCGTTCGGGCCTGCCATTCACTCAGTACTACAAGATCTCCCTGCTGGGGAGGTGGTACCACGACCTCGGCAAAGACAGGACCAGCCTTCTCGCGGTGAAATTCCGCACCGGTTACCAGAATAAATACGGCGAGAGTAAGTACAGCGACGTCAAGATCCCCCTCAACAGGCGCTTTTTCTCCGGCGGCAGCAACAGCGTCAGGGGATGGAAGGCGCGGAGACTCGGCGCGATGCCCTCGGAGCTGTTGGAATTCGGGGGGAACTTCGTCTTCGAGGGGAGCGCGGAACTGAGGGTGAACCATTTCCCGAACAGGGGGAGGTTCCTGGGCCTCGACCTCGCCAGCATCTGGGCGGTCTATTTCGTCGACGTCGGAAACGTCTGGAACGATTTCCGGGATTTCCGGACGTCATCCCTGGCCGTCGCGGCCGGCGTCGGTTTCAGGTACGAAACGCTTTTCGGCCCCTTCAGGGTGGATTTCGGCATGCGTGTCTACGATCCGGGCGAAGCACCGGGGAGGAGGACGATTTTCAATAAAAAATTCTTCGGCGAGACGGTCTCCGGCGGCGTTTTCCACCTCGGTATCGGACATGCGTTCTGACGGGGTGACCACGGGTGCCGCCATCACGGTGATCGGCCAGGACAGGGTGAAGAAATTCCTCCGGAACTCGATCCGGAGGAAGCGGCTGGCCCACGCCTACCTCTTCTCCGGGCCGGAGGGCGCGGGGATGGAAGCGATGGCCTTCGACCTTGCACGCACAATCCTCTGCGACCGGAAGGGGGAGCAGGCGTGCGGGGAGTGTAAAAACTGCATGCTCGCCGCGGGACTCCGCCACCCCGACATCCACGTCCATTTTCCCCTCCCGGTGGGCAGGAACGAATCGCCGGACGATGAGCCCCTCGACAGGCTCACGCCGCAGGAACTGGAGACCGTCCGCCGTGAAGTCGAGGCGAAGGCCCTCGATCCGTACCACCGGATCTCCATCCCCCGGGCGAACCACGTGAAACTCACGAGTGTCCGGTCCGTCCGCAGGCGGGCCGCCCTGGGCTCGTTCGAAGGGGGAGAAAAGATCTTCATCATCCTGGATGCCCACACGATGACGACGGAAGCGTCGAACGCCCTGCTCAAGACGCTGGAGGAGCCCACCCCCGGTACGCTCATCATCCTCACGACTTCCGACACGGACGCGATCCTGCCGACGGTCGTTTCCCGCTGTCAGCAGGTCCGATTCGATCCGCTGGGGGAGGCCGAGATCAGCGCGGGGCTGGTCACGCTGCACGGCCTCGACGCCGCCCGGGCCGCCATGATCGGGAAACTTGCCGGCGGGAGTTTTTCGAGCGCGGTGAGGCTCGTCCGTGAGGACCTCGCGGGGCGCCGCGACGCGGCGGTCGACCTCCTGAGGAACGTTCTGCACCGTCCCCACCGGGAAATGGTCTCTCTCTTCGACGACCTGGCCGGAGGCGAGAGGGCCGATGCGCTCGAGGTTCTGCTCCTCCTCGGGACCTGGATCCGGGACGCGATGCTCGTCTCGTCGGGGAGACCTCCGGAGGTGAACGTCGATGACGCGGCCACCATCGGGAAATTCGCAGCGCAGTATCCGGATTTCGGATACCCGGTGGCCATCGATGCCATCGAAGAGGCCGTTTCCGATATGCGTAAAAATGTGTATATTCACCTCGTTCTTCAGGCGCTGGGCATCCGGATCCGCGGCGCGGCCGCCGGCGCGAGGTCATAACAACCCCCTTCCCCGGAAATCAAGGTGAAAGGCACATTCAAAAGGACCCTCGTCACTGCTGCACTCCCGTACGCGAACGGAAAGATCCACCTTGGACATCTCGCCGGCGCGTATCTTCCGGCAGACATCTACGCGCGTTACCTGAGGTCCCGGAAGCGTGAGGTTGCCTTCATCTGCGGGTCCGACGAGCACGGTGTCCCCATCACGATCACCGCGGAGCAGGAAGGGGTCACCCCCCAGGCGGTCGTCGACCGGTACCACTCTCTGAACAGGACCGCGTTCGACAGGTTCGGCATGAGTTTCGACAATTATTCCCGCACGTCCCTGCCGCTGCACCACGAAACCGCCGCCGGTTTTTTCCGCAATTTTCTCGACCGGGGGATCCTCACCGAAAAGACGGAGGACCAGCTGTTCGACGAGGAGGCCGGGATGTTCCTCCCCGACCGGTACGTCGAGGGTACCTGCCCGGTCTGTAAAAATCCCGATGCCCGGGGGGACCAGTGTGAAAAATGCGGGACGTTTCTGAATCCCCGGGAGCTGATCGACCCCAGGAGCAAGATCTCGGGGAAAAAACCCTCGGTCCGCGCGACCACGCACTGGTATTTCCCGCTCGGAAAGTACCAGAAAAGGCTCGAGGAGTACATCCGCGACGCCGACAAACGGGACGGCTGGAAACAGAACGTCCTGCAATACTGCCAGGGGTGGTTCAAAGAGGGGCTCCAGGACCGCGCGGTCACCCGCGACCTCGATTGGGGAGTGAAGATCCCCCTCCCCGGTTTCGAAAAAAAGGTATTATACGTGTGGTTCGACGCTGTCCTGGGGTACATCTCCGGAACCAGGGAGTGGGCCGCCCGGGAGGGAGATCCCGACGGTTGGAAAAAGTTCTGGCACGATCCCTCGACAAAATACGTCGCCTTCATCGGAAAGGACAACGTGGTTTTTCACTGCATCGTGTTTCCCGCGATGCTGATGGCCTGGAATGACGCGAACCCCGGAGAGCCCTTCATCCTTCCCGAAAACGTCCCGGCGAACGAATTCCTGAACTTCGAAAGTCAGAAATTTTCAAAGAGCCGGGGCTGGGGCATCGACGTGGACGAATTCCTGGACCTCTTTCCCGCCGACTCACTCCGGTACGCGCTCACCATGATCCTCCCGGAGTCCCGCGACGCCGATTTCACGTGGCGCGAATTCCAGGCCAGGCACAACAATGAACTCGCGGACATCCTGGGCAATTTCATCAACCGGACGGTGACCTTCGCGCACAGGCATTTCGAGGGGCGGGTTCCGGACGGAGGCGGGAGCACCCCCGCCGCCGTCCTCCGTGAAATCGGGGGGGCGGGGAAGAAGGCGGCCGCCGCCTGGGAGAGGTACAGTTTCAAGGACGGGATGCTCGAGGTGATGAACCTCGCACGATATGCGAACAAGTACTTCAACGACGCCGAACCGTGGAAAACGGTAAAAACCGACAGTGGCGCCGCCGCATCGACGATAGCCTGCTGTCTCAATCTCGCCCGGGCCCTTGCGATCTATATCGAGCCTGTACTGCCTTTTACCGCGAAGCGGATCTGGGACATCCTGCGACTTCCCGGGGACCCGTCCGCGGCGGGCTGGGAGAGCGCTTCGTCCGGGTTGATGCCGGCCGGCCACCCCGTCGGAAGTCCCGAAATCATTTTCACAAAAATCGAGAACACCGTGATAGAGGAAAGAATGAACTCCCTCCCCGGCGCGACCGGCGACGGGGATCCGGCTGGTGCCGCGCAGACCCCGCACATCGCCCTCGACGATTTCAAGAAAGTGTCCCTTCGGGTGGCGAAGGTACTCGCCGCCGAGCGGGTTCCGAAATCGGAGAAGCTCCTGAAAATCCGGATCTCCCTCGGGGATTCCGAGCGTCAGGTGGTCGCCGGGATCGCGAAGCACTATGAACCGGAGGCGCTCGTTGGCAGGAAAATCGTCGTCGTCGCCAATCTCAAACCGGCGAAACTGATGGGTGAGATTTCGGAGGGTATGATCCTTGCGGCATCCGACGAATCGGGAAATCTGACGATTTTGACTGTTTCGGAGGATATTGTCGAGGGAAGTATTGTAAAATAGCTACTTGGACCATCCCTACCATAAATTTGCTACCTTTGCCCGATCCGGAGGGAATTTTTGTAAAATGTGATCCCCGGTATTGACAGATTCACTGTTTTTCGTTAGAATATTCTGTCTGTTTTAATGGCACCGCCTTCCGCAAGCCGGGTGCAGGGGGCCCCACCCGGGCGGTCACCGAGAAAAAAATAGAAACCAGACCAATCAAATTATCACACATCAACCATTGGAGTAATCCATGATCAACTCACGCACAATGCGTTCGGGACTCTTCCTCATCGCGGTCATCGCGACGGTTGTGGTCTCAATGTTCCTCTGGAGTGGTTGCGACAGACCACAGGATGTCTCCAGCCCGGGATCGTCGGACCAGACGGCCCCCGTTCTCAACAAGGAAAACGCACAGGTCAGGGCAGTTATGGCCGTGCAGGATCGCTACACCTCTGACCTGATGGCGAACAACAATGTCGTCGGTACGGCCACCGGACTTGCACCTGACGGCCGCGTCGCCATTCTGGTCTACCTGAAGGAAGAAGCAAAGTCACCCATCAAGGGTAAAGGCATTTCGGCCGCGGGTATCCCGGCTGAAATCGACGGGATCCCTGTCGTTACCGAAGTCACCGGGGTCATCCGCGCCATGAAAAAAGGCGGTCCGGGTGGCGGCGGCGGTGTCAGCCACACCGCGAAACAAACCGCCCCCATTCAGATGGGCACCTCGGGGGGCTGGCGGGACGACCTGGCAAACGGCTACTGTTGCGGTGGGACTCTCGGCTCCCTCATCCAGAAGGGGGGGAACCAGTACGTCCTCAGCAATTATCACGTCTTCTGGGCTGACATCGTCAACGGTGGAAACGGGAAGACCGCCCACGTGGGTGACAATGTTATCCAGCCGGGCCTGATCGACGTCGGTTGCAACGCGTCGAACGCACAGAACGTGGCGACGCTCTCCGGTTCCGGGAGCCTTCCGGGCGCCAACGTCGACGCCGGCTACGCCCAGGTGATTCCCGGTATGGTCAGGAGTGACGGGGCGATACTCGAGGTCGGCACGATCTCATCCTCGACGGTCGGAGCCTCCATCAACCAGGCCGTGAAAAAGAGCGGGCGCACGACCGGCCTCTCCCGGAGCAAAGTCAGCGGTCTGAACGCCACGATCAGTGTCCAGTACGACAACGAGTGCGCAGGCGGCGCCGCGTTTATCAAGACCTTCACCGGACAGATCGTCATCGCCAACAGGGGATCGAAGTTCCTGGCGGGCGGTGATTCAGGCTCCCTCATGGTGGAAGACGCGACGACGAATCCGAGGGCGGTGGGACTGCTCTACGCCGGCAGTGCCACATCCGCGATCGCCAACCCGATCAACGACGTGCTCAACTGGATCGGCGGGGCCACGATGGTGGGGAACTGACCACCGGCGTCCCTGACGATGCCACCCTGTCTCAAACCCGCCCGGAGGTTCCGGGCGGGTCTTTTTTTTCACCGTGGGTCCCTTCCCGTCCTGGCCGTGTTCTCGTTCCTCTGTTGCGTTGTGTCCGCGGGGTGCGAAGGAGGAAGGGCGCCCGGAATACCGGAGGAGAACCAGGCGATCGAACCGATCGAGGATGTCCTGAACGACCACGCACCGGCACTCATGAAAATCGAGGGGGTGGTGGGAGTGTATGTCGGAGCGCTTGACGACGGCAAACCATGCCTTGTCATCATGCTCCGCGACGAGGGGCCGGAGGAGAGAAATGAAATACCCCGGACAATCGGTGGTTATCCCGTGAAGTTGGAGGTCGGCGGGGATATCCGTCCGCTCAGGCCTTAGCGGCCGGTACGCACGTCACGCGCCCGGGCTCACCGGCCGGGCAGAACCTTCCTGTAGTATTTCCTGACCTCTGCCCGCGCTGCGAGCTTGATCTCCTCCGACCGGACATCCACCGGATTGAGGTCGTCCGTGTAGGGCGTGACCCCGTCCGCGGCGGGTCTGAAACGGTTGTCCCAGGCGTGGAGGATCGCGTATCCCGGACTGAACCGCCACTCCGGGTCCAGCTCCGAATTGCTCTCCGGATCGGGAATCGTCTCCATCTCCCTGTCTCCGGCGAGAAGAATGAGGTTCCCCAGCCGGTCGGGCGGTTCCGCCATCGGGAGGGCGAGGACATCCCGGAACGAGCCGCGGAGGGTCGCCGCCACGTGCGCCACGAGGGGATCGTCCCAGCCGATGCAGATGAGGTTCATGGCGAGGACCCCTCCCGGCTTCAGCGCGGTCTTCGCGACCGCGAACGCCTCCGTTGTGATCAGGTGGAAGGGAATGGCGCTGCTCCCGAAGGCGTCGATCAGGATGATGTCGTACTTCCTGCCGGTCGTCGAGAGGTATCTCCGTCCGTCAAGATTGAAGATCGTCGCCCCGTATTCGTCCAGCCGGAAAAACTTTCTGGCGGTCGCGATGACGTCGGGATCGATCTCGACCGCGTCCACCTCCCACCCGTCCGTCCTGTACCGTCGCACCAGGGAACCCCCGCCGAGACCCACCAGGAGCATTCTTCCCGGCTGTGGATAATATTTTTCGGGAATTTCCATGACCGCGGTGTAGGGCAGTGTCGACGACCAGGTCGCCGTGTCCACCCGCGTATGGATCCCGTGGTCGATGAAGAGGTGTCTTCCGTCGGCGTTTTCGAAGACCCTGATCTCCGCGTAGGGGCTCTGTTTCACCTCGAGGAGCCCATGGTCGGGGTCGGCGGATTCCGACGGGGAGGCCCAGGCGGCCGACAGGCCGATGATCACCAGGACCGATGTCCGGAGGGGCGGTTTTCCCGCCTCCCGGGATGCGAAGAGGCCGGCGGCCCCGGTGAAGATCAGCAGGGCGCCCACGCCGGTCGTCAGCATGAAGACGCCGAGGTTCGGTATCAGAACGAAACCGGTGACGAGTGCCGAGACCACGCTCGCGAGCGTGGAGACGGCGAAGAGCCGTCCGGCGACCGTGCCCACGCTCTCGACCGCCGTGGTCGAGAGCCTGACGGCGTAGGGGGTCACGGCGCCGAGCATGGCCAGGGGGACGAAGAACAGAAGGAAGGAGGTGGCCAGCGTCGCGGTCCGGAGTCCCCATGCTTCCGCCAGGCCGATGACCGGACCCTGGATCCAGGGGATGGTGACGATCCAGACCCCCGCGAGCGAGACGATGCCGGCGAGACGACCGAATGAGGTCGTGCGGTCTGCCCACCGTCCCCCCAGGAGGTACCCGACGCTCAGCGCCGCGAGGGTCACGGTGATGAGCGCCGACCAGAGGAACAGGCTCACCCCGTAGAAGGGGCCGAGGATCCGGGTGCCGAGGATTTCCAGTGAAAGGACCGAGGCGCCGGAGACGGCGACAATCACGTAGAGAGAAATCCGGTGTTGTTTCACGGGCATGCTTCCCCAGGTAGTGAATATCGGATGAAGTAATATATCATTCCCGCGGGTACTTTCAAGGGGCCCCGGTTCCGGTTGCATCTCTTGGCGGGGTTTTCTATTATGGATTTTCCGAACATCGTCCCACCGCTCCCATTCGGCTCATGACCTCGTTCATCGATTCGCACGCACATATCTTCTTCAGGGAATACGAGGCTGACCTCCACGATGTCATGGCGCGGGCGGCGGGGGCGGGTGTCAGGGCCGTCGTCTGCCCCGGTACGGACCTCGAAACGAGCCGGGAGTCGGTACGGCTGGCCGGGCGGTTTCCGTCGGTCCGGGCGGCGGTTGGCGTACATCCCCACGAAGCCTCGGGCGCCTCTGCAGAGGTCCTGTCGGAAATCGAGAGCCTGGGAGGGGCGGAGGGCGTTGTCGCGATAGGTGAAATCGGCCTCGACTACCATTACGATTATTCACCGCGGGACGTCCAGCAGGAGGTCTTCAGCCTGCAGCTCGCGATCGCCGTGAGGCGAAAACTGCCGGTCATCATCCACTCGCGGGAGGCGTGGGAGGACACCATCCGGATCGTCCGTGAAACCGTCGCGTCGAACCCGGACTGGCTCGGGCGGCCCGATGCCGATCCCCCGGCACGGGGGGTCTTCCATTGTTTCCCGGGCGACGGGAAGATGGCGGAGGAGGTGATCGCGCTCGGTTTTTACATCTCATTCCCCGGCCCGCTCACGTTCCCCGAAAAACCGAACCGGCCGAACCTCATGGCCAGGGTGGCGGGGGAAGTTTCCCTCGACCACATCCTGCTCGAGACCGACAGTCCTTATCTCACACCACATCCCCACCGGGGCGGGAGGAACGAGCCGGCGTACATTCCTCTGATCGCCTCGAAGCTCTCGGAGGTGACGGGGAAAAGTGTCGCGGAAATCGCGGAGACAACGTTCCGGAACACCGTGAACCTCTTCGGACCGGATCTCGGGCTCCCCCGTTGACGGTCGCAACATACAGTACCGGAGGACTAAAAAAATGAAAATAAGGACCGGGATCTGGCTGGCGGCGGCATTCACGATGTCCATCTGCCCGTCATCCCACATGCTGCGGGCGGATGATCCGCCGGCGACCCGGCGGGACAAGCTCCGCCTTGTTCTCAGGGTCACCGACCTCAGGGCCTCGGGCGACTCCCTGTTCAGGGAGATGCTCTACGACGGGGACACCGTCGTCCGGCAGCGGGCGGTCGCCGCCTGCGGAAGCCTCCAGGACACCGCGCTCATGGCGGACCTGCTGAACAACCTCACCGATTCTCCACTCCCCGTCCAGGAAGCCGCCGCGTTTGCCATCGGACAGACCGCGCAGGGGCTCAGCCCCGGCCCGAGGGAGCGTCTCGCGCACGACATCGTCCATGACCGGCTGGCCCGGTCGGGAGCCAGGGAACGCATGATCGAAGAACTTGGTAAATTCGGCGACGATCAGGCCCTGGAGGACCTGCTCCTTGAGTTCGGGAACGGGACCGTGAGTGAGAGACGGGCTTTACTGATGGGTATCGCCCGTTTCGCCATCCGGAAGGTCACGACCCCCGCGGCGGTGAAATTCACTCTGGGGGCGCTTTTCAGCGACGGCGGCTGGGTCGCCGCCTACGCGCTCCAGAGGATCGGTGAACACGGGGAAACCTACGGCGCTGCGGACCGTCTCATAAGGCAGATACACCACGGGGATCCCCTCGTGAGGATGAACCTGGCCACTCTTTTCGGAAAGCTCACCTCCGATTCGGCGTTCGTCGAGCCGCTCGCCGACATGGCCGCCTCAGACGCGGACTGGCGCGTGCGGGTAAGCGCCCTGAAGGCGATGGGAAATTTTCCCCAGAACGCGCGCACGATTGAATCTCTCCGGATGGCGCTCGCTTCCGGCAATCCCTCCGTGACCATCACCGCGCTGACGGTCATCGGAGGGATCTCCGACTCTTCCGCCGCGGGGATTGCCGGGCTGTCCGCTCTCGGGGAAACGGTGAAGGACATGGCCATGAACGAACAGGGAGGCTACCCCTGGCAGATTCAGGTGGAAGCGGCGAACGCGCTCGCCCGGAGGGGCGGGGACTCAGCACTGGGGTTTCTCCGGGTCCCCGACGACTCCGTCCGGCTCCTGAAGGCCGGGATGATCGGGGCCCTCGGCGCCACCGGATCTGCAGATGCCGTGGGTACAATTGCGATGTACCTGGACGATGAGGACCCCCTCCTGCGCAGGACCGCGCTCGAGGCATTGCACGGAATCGCCGTCCGCAATCCCGAAAATACGGCCCTGCGTGAGAGGGCGTTCGCTTCCGACATCAGGGCCCTCGGCGGGTCGGACATGGCGGTGATCACCACGGCGGCGTCAAACCTCGGTGACACACTCTTCAACGGCATGTCGTCGGTCAGGGCGCTCGTCACGGCCCTCGGGAATCTCCGGTCCCCAGCGGACATCGAACCGATCCAGGAAATCTGCCGGACGCTCTCCGGAATGAAGGACACCACCGCGGTCGGGGCGCTGGAGTTACTCCTGGACGGCAATGACGCGGCGGCATCCCGGGCGGCGGCCGGTGCGCTCTCGTCCATCACCGGAAAGGACTACGGTGGCAGGCTGCCGCGAAACCGCACACCCCTCCACACAGATTTCGATTTCGGGTACATGGAGGCCCTTTCCGAAACGGTCCGCGTGAAGATCGGGACCGGGCGCGGCGACATCCTGATCGACCTCTACCGGGACGCCGCGCCCTTTACGATCATGAGCATTCTCAGGCTCGCTGAGGAAAAGGGGTTCTACAGGGGATTGATTTTTCACCGGGTCGTGCCTAATTTCGTGATCCAGGGTGGGGATCCGCGCGGGGACGGATGGGGTGGACCGGGCTATTCCCTTCGGTCCGAGTTTTCGCAGTTCACCTATACCGCCGGCACAGTGGGCATCGCCAGCGCGGGAAAGGACACCGAGGGCTGCCAGTTTTTCATCACGCATTCACCGCAGCCTCATCTCGACGGGCGGTACACCATCATCGGAAGGGTGGTGTCGGGGATGGAGGTCGTGGACGGAGTGCAGGTGGGAGACCGGATCTCCGACCTCACGCGGGTCCGTTAGGTGTGAATCAGGGGGCCGAGTCCCGCGTATCCTCGTACGTTTGCCGGTGGGCCGGATCTATGGCCATCAGCGTGTCGAAGACGGCGGGGTCCGGGTCGTTCCGGAAGGTCTCCGCGATCTCCAGGTATTTCGTGTCGAAGAAAATCTTGACCACCTGGCTCGGCTGGTTGGTTTCCGAGGTGACCCGGCCGATTTTATTCAGCGCGGTGAGCATGTTCCTTCTCGCCTTCTCCTCATCGTGGTACATCAGGTCCAGCCCGAGGTAGTGGTACCGGAAGATCGCCGACCGGACCTGCTCGTATTTACCGCTCAGTAATTCGTCGATGTACTGTCCCCGTGAATAGGTGTTCGGGGATTCCGCCGCCCATCCTTTTCCTCCCGCACGCGCCGTATTGATGACGTTCATCGCCTTTTCGAGATACGGCAGTCCGTCACCCTCCCGGTACGATTCAAAATCCAACCCGACGATCACGTACGAGTAGAAATCCAGGAAGCTCAGGAGGGAATTGAAATTGGTCTCGTCGTGCAGCATCTGCTGGCCCCGCTGGTAGGTGAATTCCCAGCGGTCGTCGAGGACCCTGAGCAGGGCGGTGTTTTTTTCCGATCCATAGACCGGCCTCTGGCTGCCGATAAAAGCCTGGGCGGAGTAGCGATTCTGCGACGGTGACCCCTGGAAGGAGATCGAAACCGTCCATTGTATTTTTTGGGACCCGAGATCCTCGTCTGTCCAGGTGTACGAATTGATGTAGTTCTGCACCTGGTCGACGAAATCCTCCAGGTTGTCCCGGGCCTCGGCGGTGAGGAGCTCGGTATTGATCGTCACCGAACACTCGAGTTCCTGTGCGGTCACGAAAGAAACGCCGCATGAAAGGAGGAGGACGGCTATGAAATATTTTATGGGGGAAGGCATCATCACTTCATCAATATATCGAATTACAGGCTGATCGTCAACATTTCCGGGGGAGGTGTTATGGTGAAAATCACCCTGTTCATCGCCGCCTGGGTGGGATGCTCCCTCCCGGTGTGGGCGCAGGAACGCTTCGATCCCGTCGCGGTGTCGGGGGGCGGGGTATGGATCAGGCAGGGGTCGGACCCATGGTGCGTCCTCGACGCGCAACCCCTGCTCTCTTTCGTCGGCTCTCCACGTTTCGGGGTTGCGTATTCGCCTGGCGTTTTCGAACTGGGGGAGCTCGCCGCTTCCGCGGTGACGTTCGTCTTCCCCGTCCCTTCCGGGGGTGCCGGGGTGGCCCTCACCCGCTTCGGATTCGACCTCTACAACGAATATACCGGCGCGGTCGCCTGGGGGGCCGGGACAGGGCCCCTGCGGTACGGGGGATCCCTCCGGTACAGGCGGATCGCAATCCGCGGGTACGGGTCCGCGGGAGTCGTCACGGCGGACCTGGGCGGCCTCCTTGTGCCGGCCTCCTGGTTCCGCGCCGGGGTCAGGCTGACCGACGTTACCAGACCGTCACTGGGAGGGTCCGGCGAACGGGTCCCCGCGGGGGTGAACGTGGCCGTGATGTTCATCCTGCCAGGTCTGCTCGATTGCTCCATCCAGGCAGGGCAGGATGCGGTGGGGGAGATATCGGGTAGTGCCGCCGTTTCGGTTCGTTGCACCAGATGGATGTTGCTGCGCGGGGGTGCGTCCGGAGACTTCGGGCGCCTCCATGGCGGCATCATCCTCGACGGTGGGGTCGCGAGCGTCGGGTACGCGTTCAGCCTCGACCCGCTGCTCGGGCTCTCCCAGATGTTCTCGCTCACCTTCATCCTCCCCGGTTAGCGGGATGTCCTGCGCCCGGGTCACCCTCCTTCTGGCGCTGCTGCTCGTTGCGTCCGGTACCCTCCGGGCCCAGGGCGCGGGAACGGAGGGAGACGGCGGTCCCCCTGCCGACTCCGGGCTCGCCGGCGGACACGACTGGTTGGAGGAACAGATCGTGGTCTCCGACGAGGACGGCGCTGTAGAACTCCTCCCGGAGGAGGAAGCGGATGGGGAGGACTCCGATCCCTGGCGCCTCCGGATGCGGATGAGGGTCGTGACGAAAATCCAGGAGGAGCGCGGATACGCCGACGGAAGGTACGCGGGCGACCGGATGAAGCTCTACAGCCGCCTGGCCGTTGCCGGGGGAGGGTGGTTCTCTGCCGGCATCCTCACCGAAAAGGATCCAGGCGAGAGGAAGGTGACCGACCACATCTCGGGGTCCGTCGCGCTCGGGGCGACGGGCGGATCTCCGGTCATCGTGGCAGGTGATTTCAGGGTCCGGGCGGGTCAGCGGCTCATTTTCTCTGGGGGGCGGGCATTCGGGAAAGGGTCCGACGTGATTACTCCCGCGAAACGAACCGGCTGGGGGATAGTGTCCTCCCCGACGGCCGATGAGTTCAACTACCACCGCGGGCTCGCCCTCTCTGTCTCGCCGGGTGGAGTCGGGCTCGCCGCTTTTCTCTCGAGGAGAAACCACTCCGCCGTGGTGACGGACGACGGTACGATCAGATCCCTCGACAAGACGGGGTATCACAGGACCGCGACGGAAATCGGCAGGCGGAACCGCGTTACGCAGAGGAGCCTGGGTTTTCTCGTCAATTTCGATCCGGGGGAATTTCTTCAGCTCGGCCTGAACGTGGCTCTGTCTGCGTTCGCACTTTCCGCCGTCCCGGCCCATTCATCGGACCACGGCCCGTCCCGGGATCTGTGCGCATCGCTGGATTTCACGATACGGGCACCCGTGGTGTTCTACGGCGAAATCGCCGCCCGGTCGGGCGCCCCGCTGGGCGTGGTGGGGATATTGTTCGACGACAGACCCCGCGTGAGGATCATTCTTTCCGGGCGGTCGTACCCCGTCGCCGGCGGGTTCACGCCGTCGGCCGGGTTCGGCGAGAGGGGCGGGGCGGAGAACGAGCGGGGCGTCTATCTCGGACTGGAAACCGGGCCGGTCCCGCCGCTCACTTTCCACGCCTACCTCGACGTCTTTTCCTCACCGGCACCTTCAGGCGATGCATTTTATCCGCGGCGGGGTGTTGACCGTCTCCTGGGGATCACGATCCGCGGCGGACCTTCCCTGCGGTTCGACGCGCGCTTCCGGGCCCGCCGGGTGGAGAAAAAGGGGGACCCCGTGGATCGGGGTGGCATCACAACACCGTCCAACCAGGCTCACTCCGAGAGCAGGTGGCGTATGGAGGCGCGGTGGAACGTGAGGGAGGGGCCCGGTGCCGGGTTTCGCGTGGAACATGTGCGGGTGTCTCCCGGTACCTCGTCACGGGAGGACCGCGGAACGATGGCCCTGGCCGACCTGCGCACCGGGGCGGCGGGGGTTTTCGAAGCGAAATTCCGGGCGATCTTCTTCGCAACGGATTCGTTCGCCGCACGGTTGTATGAAACCGAAGCGGACCTTCCGGGGTCGCTCTCCGGGGGCGTTCTCTACGGGCGGGGGACGCGCTGGTACATCATCCTCTCGTGGAGCCCGTCCCGTGTCGTACGGCTCTCGGGAAAATTTTCCCGGATCGGAGTCGGGGACAGGAAAAATATCGGTTCGGGAGCGGGGGAAATACGGGGCAATGTGTCCGAACAGGTCGGTGTGCAGTTCGACGTTGATTTCTGAACGGTCGTGCCGCACCCGTACCGCGGTCGTTGTCACCCATATTTTGAGCTTCGTGGCGATTTTCGTATTTTTATCAGATCATGGCAGGGAAAACCAAAAAAGGGAGCGTCGTGGTGGCGATGAGCGGCGGGGTGGATTCCTCCGTTGCCGCCTGCATCCTCCGGGACGAGGGATACGATGTCATCGGGATCACGATGAAGACCTATTCCTTCGACGAGGTCGGCGGGAACGTCGGCAACGAGACCAGCTGCTGCGGACTCGACGCCTTCAACGATGCGCGCCGCGTCGCAGTCCATCTCGGGATCCCGCATTACGTCGTCGACTTCACCGGACATTTCGAATCGGAAGTGATCACGGATTTTGCCGAAGGATACCTGAAGGGCCGTACTCCCAACCCGTGTATCATCTGCAACAGGAAAATCAAATGGGGGCTCCTCCTCGGGAAAGCGATGTCACTCGGCGCGGATTTCCTTGCGACCGGCCACTACGCCCGCGTTGAGCCTCCCGGGACGGGGGGCGCGACCGGGGAAGGGGGGAGATATCGCCTGCTGCGGTCGAAACACCTCGCGAAGGACCAGTCCTACGCCCTCTGGGGACTCTCCCAGGAGGCGCTTTCCCGGACTCTCTTCCCCCTGGGGGAACTCCCGAAGGACCGGGTCCGCGCCATCGCCAGGGAGAACGGACTCCCCACCGCGGACAAGGAGGAGAGTTACGAAATCTGCTTCGTGGCCGACAACGACTACCGCCGGTTCATCGACGAGTACGTTCCCGAACGGGCCGCGAAGGTCCCGAGGGGGGAGATTCTCCACGGCGGGAAGAGGGTCGGGACGCACGACGGGTATTTCCGCTACACCATCGGACAGAGGAACGGGATCGGTGCGCACGGCAGGAGGATGTACGTTACGTCGATCGATGCCGAGGCGAACACGCTGACGATCGGGGGGCCGGACGATCTGCTCGGCAGCTCGCTCACGGCGGAGGGGATCAACATGGTGTCGATTCCCGTACTGCGGGACGGCATCAGGGTGAGCGCCCAGGTCCGCTACCGGGACGTTCCCGCACCGGCGGAGGTGTTCAGCGCCGGGGAGGGAAGGGTCCGCGTCGCGTTCGCCTCACCGAAGCGGGCCATCACTCCCGGACAGTCCGTGGTGTTCTACGACGGTGACCTGCTCCTCGGTGGGGCGGTGATCGACGCTGTCGGGAAATAAAAAGGCGGCCCCTGGGGACCGCCTTCTGGTGGATTGGTGGATGAGAGGATTCGTTGTTCTCTCATACCGATTGTACGAAACCCCGAGGGATGATCAAAGGTAGATGTTCCCGTTCTACCCGTTTTTTTATCAAGAGTAAGGACCACCCAATGGCGAAAAAAGAGAGAAACGCGGTGAAGACCCTCCGGGAAATGAAGGAGAAATCCCGTCTCGGCGGCGGGGAGCGCCGGATCCAGGACCAGCACGAGAAGGGAAAGCTTACCGCACGGGAACGGCTGGACGTCCTCCTCGATCCCGGGACGTTCGTGGAGATCGACGCCCTGGTGGAGCACCGATCATCTGACTTCGGCCTCCAGGAACAGAAGATTCCGGGCGACGGGGTGGTGACCGGGAGCGGGAAAATCTTCGGCAGGCTCGTGTTCATCTTCAGCCAGGATTTTACGGTCTTCGGCGGATCCCTCTCCGAGGCCCACGCCGAGAAGATCTGCAAGATCATGGACATGGCCCTGAAAGTCGGCGCTCCGGTCATCGGGCTGAACGATTCCGGCGGTGCGAGGATCCAGGAGGGTGTCGTCAGCCTCGGGGGATACGCGGACATCTTTTTACGGAACACCCTCGTCTCCGGCGTCATTCCCCAGATCTCCGCGGTCCTGGGTCCGTGCGCCGGGGGCGCGGTATATTCCCCGGCGATCACGGATTTCGTCTTCATGGTGCAGAACACCAGTTACATGTTCGTGACCGGCCCGAACGTCGTGAAGACCGTAACCCACGAGGATGTTTCGTTCGAGGACCTCGGCGGCGCGATGACACACGCGTCGAAGTCCGGCGTCGCCCATTTCGCCTCGGAGAACGAACTCGAGTGCCTCAGGTCGGTCAGGAAACTCCTCACGTTCATCCCCTCCAACAACCTCGCGGAGCTCCCCGCGGTGGAGTGCTCCGACGATCCGGGCCGGAGGGAGGAAAGGCTCAGGACGATCGTTCCCGAAAACCCCAACAAGCCGTACGACATGAAGGAGGTCGTCCGCCTCATCGTGGACGAAGGGGATTTTTTCGAAGTCCATGAACACTACGCCGCCAACATCCTCGTCGGTTTCGCACGCCTCGGGGGCAGGCCCGTCGGGATCATCGCCAACCAGCCGGCCGTCCTCGCCGGCGTGCTCGACATCGACTCGTCGCTGAAGGCGGCCCGGTTCGTCCGTTTCTGCGACGCGTTCAACATCCCGCTGGTGGTTTTCGAGGACGTGCCCGGCTTCCTCCCGGGGACCGACCAGGAATGGCGGGGGATCATCAAACACGGCGCGAAACTCCTCTACGCTTTCTCGGAGGCGACCGTCCCGAAAATCACGGTAATAACACGGAAGGCCTACGGAGGCGCGTACGACGTCATGAATTCGAAGCACATCAGGGGCGATTTCAATTTCGCGTGGCCGACGGCTGAAATCGCCGTCATGGGACCGAAAGGGGCTGTCGAGATCATCTTCAGAAAGGAGATCGAAAAATCCGGGAATTCGGCGGAGGCGCTCGACAAGAAAGTGGACGAATACCGCGAAAAATTCGCGAATCCATACATCGCCGCCGCCCGCGGCTACGTCGACGACATCATCGAACCGGACACCACCAGGGAACGGCTGATCCACTCCCTCGCCATCCTCAGGAACAAGGTGGATCGAAATCCCAAAAAGAAGCACGGAAACATACCTTTATAGACGTGCTCATTATCACCCTCTTTTGAGATATCCCTTGACTGTATCCTTCGATATCTCTATATTTTCGGGGATTAGACCTTAAAAACAACGAATTTTGGGCGATATTTTGAGATTATTTCTCATATTACTCATTTTTTCAGTCCTGTTTGTCGCCTGTTCCTCGGATATGTCGAGGACGGGGGAGGATGCAGGTTATTCCGGCCGGGAAAACCCCCTCGCCCAAACCGTGGTTCTGGACTCTCCAGGGGGGGGGATTCCGGGTGTTACCGACGGTGATGACATCATCACAGACTCCCTCCAGGGGGATTCGGTCACGAACCATCTCCTCGAACGGGCACGGCAGTATTATCTCTCGGCCCTCGACGCGGCCGAGCTGGGGGATTCCGCCGCCGCCGCCGCCGGGTATGAATTCTCGATCGAGATCCTCAACCAGCTCGCGTACTATCCCGGCATGGATGCGAACCAGGAATTCAACGACCTGAGCCGCAGCGTGGTGGAGGACTACGAAAAATATATCGTTTCCCTCGACCGCATCGACCCGAATTCATCGGTCTTTGCGCTCCTCGAAAAACTGAATCAGATCACCGACGAGGGGGACGAGGGCGTTGATAATGACACCACCGCGGTGATCACCGCGGGATCGATCCCGCTCGTGGTCAACCGCCTGGTGGAACAGAATATCTCCTATTTCCAGAAAAAGGGGGTCAGGCATTTCGAACAGTGGCTGATCAGGTCGGGAAAATATTTTCCCATGATGCAGA
>QJVY01000200.1 GCA_003235555.1 Ignavibacteria bacterium
GCTGCGACATACCGGCGTGCCCGCACCTCCCACAATCCGTCCCCCGGCACCTGGATCCCCATCCCCCGGGGACACGGCCCCCGGCGGGCTGAACTCCATGGACCTCTTCAACGAAACCGACGACAGGATCGGGCGGCCGGATGCGCGGCCGAACGCACCTCTGGCGGAACGTGCGCGTCCCCCGAGCATCGACCGGATCGCCGGGCAGGAACACCTGCTCACGGCGGGGAAAGCCCTCAGGGTTTTTCTCGAACGCGGGAGCATCCCGTCGATCATCTTCTGGGGTCCCCCGGGGTGCGGGAAGACCACGCTCGCCCGGCTCATCAGCGCCCGCCTCAGGGCGGACTACCACCAGCTCAACGCCGTGTCTTCCGGCGTACAGGACCTCCGCAGGGTGATCGATCGGGCGAAACTCGCCGCGACAAAACTCGGACGGCGTTCGATATTGTTCATCGATGAAATCCACCGGTTCAACAAGGCGCAGCAGGACGCCCTCCTTCACAGCGTCGAGGACGGGACGCTCACGCTCATCGGGGCAACGACCGAAAACCCCTCCTTCGAGGTGATCCCCCCGCTCCTCTCACGGTGCAGGGTGTTCACGTTGAAACCCCTTTCCGCCGACGACCTGGGGCGGATCCTCGATGCGGTGCTGGCCGACCCGGACCTGCTCGGGGAGGAGGGGATCACCTTCGGCGACGGGGCCAGGGAACTGCTGGTCATGCTCTCCGCCGGAGACGCGAGGCAGATGCTGAACGGACTGGAGGCTGCGGCTACCCTCGTCACGCCGCGCCAGGGGGGGGTGCGGGAAATCTCCGAGGATTCCATCCGTGAGGCCTTCCAGAGCGGTTTCCGCCGTTACGACAAATCCGGCGAGGAACACTACAACATCATCTCTGCGTTCATCAAGAGTGTGCGGGGGTCCGATCCGGACGCGGCGCTCCACTGGATGGCACGGATGATCGATGCGGGGGAGGACCCGAAATTCATCGCGAGGAGAATGATCGTGCTGGCTTCTGAAGACATCGGAAACGCGGACCCGTCGGCGCTCCCCCTCGCCGTCGCCTGTTTCACGGCGGTGGAGATGATCGGGATGCCCGAGGGACGGATCGTCCTCGCGCAGACCGCGACCTACCTTTCCGCCGCCCCCAAGAGCAATTCGGCCATCCGGGCCATCGAGGCGGCGATGGCGGACGTGAGGAACCTGCCCGCCGGGCCCGTCCCGCTCCATCTCCGCAACGCCCCGACGGCACTCATGAAGGAGAGCGGGTACGGGTCGGGATACCTCTACCCCCATGACGCGCCGGGAAATTACGTCAACCAGGAGTATCTCCCCGCGGAGCTCCGGGGGAAGCGGTATTATGAGCCCTCCCCCAACGGGCTGGAGGGGGAGATCGCGGAGAGGTTGAACTTCCTGCGGAAAAAAAGATGAAAGACAAACGGCCATCGTCCGGCGACTTCACCGTTGGCGTGGACATCGGCGGAACGACGATCAAGGCCGCGGCGGTGTCGGCCGACGGCGCCGTGTCGCACGAAACGGTCATCCCCTCGCGCGCGGAGGAAGGTCCGGAGGCGGTCCTGACCCAGGCGACCGAGGCGGTACGCCGCGTCATGGGGGGGCGTCGCAGCGGGGGAGGCCGGTGCGCCGGCGTCGGGATCGGTATCCCCGGAATCGTCTCGGCGAACGACGGGCTCGTGCGGTATCCGCCCAATTTCACAGGCTGGAGTGAAGTCGACGTGAGCGGTGAACTCTCCCGGAGGACCGGGGAGAAGGTTCTCACCGAGAACGATGCCAACGCGGCGGCGTTGGGGGAGGCGAGGTTCGGGGCGGGGGTCGAACATCCGGATTTCATCTTCGTCATCTGGGGAACGGGTGTGGGAGGAGGGTTGATCCTCGACGGAAAGATATTCCGCGGCCCGGGCGGGGGCGCCGGTGAGATCGGCCACGTCACCATCGACCGCGGGGGCCCGCCCTGCAATTGCGGAAACAGCGGCTGCGTCGAGGCGTACATCGGTCAGAAATACCTCTCGCAGAGGACGGCGAAACTCATCAGCGGTCCGGGGGCCCGGTACCCGGGATCGGTCATGACGGAGCTCGTGGAGGGGGACCTCTCCCGGCTCGACCCGGAGGTCATCTCCCGTGCCGCCGAGCGCGGCGACGAGGCGGCGACGCGGGTCCTCACCGATGCGGGTGCGATGCTCGGGGTCGCCCTCGCGTCTGTGGTGAACGTTGTGGACATCCCGACGGCCGTCATCGGGGGGGGCGTCTCTGCGGCGCCCGCGTTCGTCTTCAACGCCGCGGCCGACGAAATGCGGTCACGGGTTCTCCGCCCGCACCGCGGGGCGGTGGCGGTGAAACGCGCATTGCTCGGAAACCGGGCAGGGGTGGTCGGTGCGGCGTCGCTCCTCCTCTGACAACCCGCCCCCTCTGATCGTGCGGGCCGCGACTGTCTGCCTGCTGGTCGCGCTGACGTTTGCGACCGGCCTCGCGGCCGGACCGAGACAATCCCGGGTCGTCCCGGACATTCCCGCGTCCGCCGACACCCTGCCCGATCCCTTCGCTCTCCCGGACACGAACCGTCCGCCCGTTCCCTCACCTGACGCGAACGGTACACGGCCAGCCCCGGGGGACACGAACGTCATCCCCGCGTCCCCGCCCCGCGATTCCACGGGGGGGATCGACACCGTCGTGCAATATTCCGCGACCGATTCGGTCCTCTTTTTCCTTCCCGGTAGGCAGATGACACTTTACAGGGACGCGACCATCGGGTACCAGAACATGGGCCTGAAATCGGCGGAGATCACCGTCGACTGGAGCAGCGCGACCCTCACCGCCCGGGGCGTCCCGGATTCCACTGATTCGACCGGGATGAAATACGCCGGCACACCGGTCATGACCGAGGGGGGAGAGCGCTACGACGGCCACGAGCTGAGCTATAATTTCCGGACGAGGAGGGGAAGGATCGACCTCGGGGACACCAAAATCGAAGAGGGGTTCTACCACGGCGAGGAGATCAAGAAACTCGACGGCAACGACATGTTTGTCCGTGACGGCCGGTACACCACGTGTGACCTGCCGGAACCGCACTATTACTTCGGGAGCCCCCGGATGAAAGTCGGTGTCCAGGACAAGGTGGTCGCCGAACCGGTGTACCTGTACATCGCGGACGTGCCGGTGTTCGGCCTCCCCTTCGTCGTCCTGCCGAACCGGGCGGGGAGGAGATCGGGGATCATCGCACCCGCTTTCGGGGAGGACGGCCGACGCGGGAAGTTCCTGAGCCACCTCGGGTTCTACTGGGCGACCAGCGACTACATGGACCTCGCGGTCAAAAGTGACCTCTACACCAAGGGAGGATGGGCGCTCTACTCGGACTACCGGTATTCCCTCCGGTACAACTTCTCCGGATCGCTCACCGGCGAATACAAGCACCTCTTCACGGGGGAGGAGGGGGACCCCGGCCGCACGGGTGATAATTCCTACAGGGTGAACATGACGCACTCCCAGCAGTTCGACCCCACGACGCGGCTGGGCGTGAATTTCACCTTCACGAGCAATAACTCGTTCGTGAACACCAACAACCTCAGCCAGGGTCTCAACCAGAACATCGTTTCCAACGCGACCCTCTCGCGCAGCTGGGAGGGGACGCCCAACAGCATCTCCCTGAATGTCGGCCGGACGCAGGACCTGCGCAACGGGAACGTGACCGAAGTCCTTCCATCCGTCAGTTTCAACCACAGCCAGAGCTTTCCCTTCCGCTCCGGCGGCGGCTCCGGGAGTTCCACCGCCTGGTACGAGGAGATCGGTCTGGGGTATTCGGCGAACATCACCAACCGGCTGTCGGCCACCGATAAAACGCTGACAGGGGTAAAAACGGGCGACGGTGACGTCCTCGGCTCGGTCACCGCCCGGGAGCGGGACCGGAACCGGTCCCTCTCGCAGTCCCTGAATCTGAATTTCGCGCCGAAGCTGGGACACATCACTCTCACGCCATCGATCAGCTACCGCGACCAGCGGTCGTTCATCGAGAACGATGTTCCCCTCAGGGACGAGACCGACTCGACGTGGGCCGTCCGGAAGCAGACTTCCAGCAGCAAGTCAGGGGTGGTCACGGCGACGCTCTCTGCGGGGACGAAGTTGTACGGGATCCTCCAGCCGGGGATCCTGGGGGTCTCCGCATTTCGTCACACCCTGACGCCGAACCTGTCGTTTTCGTACGCGAACCCCGTGATCGGGGAGGACCGGGGGAAGGAAACCATGACGGCGAGACTCGGGATCGGAAACGTATTCGAGATCAAGACGATCACCGCGGACACCGGGAAACCGGAGAAAATCCAACTGTTGAACCTCAACGCGGGCGTCTCGTACAACTTCAGCGCGGACAGCCTCAGGCTGTCGCCCCTGACGCTCTCCTTCCGCACCGGAATCCGGAACGTCGTGGACATCGACGGCGGTGCATCGTACGACTTCTACAAGCTCGTGGAGACCTCACCCGGCAGCTACAGGCGCATCAACACCTTCCTGGTCTCCGACGAGGGACGCCTCGCGCGCCTGACCAATTTCCGCATCAGCGTCTCGACCCGGCTGTCGGGGGAGGGAGCCGGCGGCGGCGGGGCTGCGGCGGGCCCGCCGGGGGTGGTCCCCCCGACGGGGAACCCCTTCGCGGGAGGGGGCGGGAGCGGGGCAGAACCGAACTTCAGCATACCGTGGAGCCTCTCGCTGTCGCTCGCCTACTCCGAATCGAAGGTCCTGCCGAATCCGACACGCTCATCGACACTGAGGGGGAGCCTCGAATTCAACCTGACCGAAAAATGGAAAGTGAGTTCCGGTGGCGGGTACGACATGATCCAGAAAGAGCTCGTCGCCCCCGACGTGACGATCTCGAGGGACCTGCACTGCTGGTTCATGAATTTTTACTGGGTCCCCACCGGTCCGTACCGGCAGTACCGCTTCGAAATCCGGGTGAAGGCCTCGCAGCTGTCCGATCTGAAGCTGACGAAGCAGGGGAGCGACCGCGGGTTCGCCGACTAGGCGGGGATCTTCCGGGCCCTTCTGCGGTAGAGGGGGGGTTTGCCCGATCGGACCGTCGCGGCGGTGATGGTGCAGCGCGAGACGTCGCGCCTGGTGGGGAGCTCGTACATGATATCGAGCATGGTGTTCTCCATGATCGACCGCAGCGCCCTCGCGCCCGTCCGGCGTTCGATCGCCCGGCGCACGATCTCGAGCAGTGCGTCCTTCCTGAACTCCAGCTCCACGTCCTCCATCCGGAAGAGCTTCGTGTACTGTTTCACCAGGGCGTTCCTGGGTCTGGTGAGGATGTTCAGGAGCGCCTCCTCGTCGAGGGAGTGGAGGGCTGAGACGACCGGCAGCCTGCCGACGAATTCGGGGATGAGCCCGAACTTCAGGAGGTCGTCAGGTTCGATCAGGGGGAGGTACTGGTCGCCGTTGAGGCGTTTGTTCTTGAGCCGGGCGCCGAACCCGATCGTGTTGCTCTCCACCCGCCTCGCGATGATCTTTTCGACCCCCTCGAACGCCCCCCCGCAGATAAAAAGGATGTTCCGCGTGTTGACGTTGATCAGGCTCTGTTCGGGGTGTTTCCTTCCCCCCTTGGGGGGTACGCCCGCGACGGTCCCCTCGAGGATCTTCAGGAGCGCCTGCTGGACACCCTCGCCGGAGACGTCCCTCGTGATCGAAACCGAGTCGCTCTTCCGGGCGATCTTGTCCACCTCGTCGATGTACACGATGCCCCTTTCGGCGCGTTCGACGTTGTAATCCGCGTTCTGGAGGAGGTGGACGAGGACCGTTTCGACGTCGTCGCCGACGTAACCCGCCTCGGTGAGCGTCGTGGCATCGGCGATGGCGAAGGGGACGGAGAGGATTTTCGCCAGGGTCTGCGCCAGCAGCGTTTTCCCCGTGCCGGTGGGGCCGATAAGCAGAATGTTGCTCTTCTCGATCTCCACGTCGTCTCCGGAGAGGCCCCGCTCTGAAGCTTCAATCCTTTTGTAATGGTTGTAGACCGCGACCGAGAGGGTTTTCTTCGCCGCCTCCTGTCCGACGACGTACTCGTCCAGGGCTTTTTTCATCTCCATCGGGGTGAGCACCCCCGCGCGGTCAGCCGGGCCCGGTTGTGCGGACCTCGTTGTCCTGAGCATCTCCACGGAATTCTCCACGCACCGGTCGCAGATGTAGGCCCCGGGGCCCGCGATGATACTCCGCACCTGGTCCGCGGGTTTTCCGCAGAAGGAACACTTGACGAGGTCTTCCGGTTTTATTCTGTTCGGCATCCGCCTACTTCTTCCCCTCCGTTTTTGCCTCGGCGCCGGTCTTTTTCACGAGGATGTTGTCGATGATCCCGTACGCTTTCGCCTCGTCGGCGGACATATAACGGTCACGGTCCGTGTCCTTTTCGATCTGGGCGTCGCTCTTGCCGGTATGCCCGGCGAGGATGCCGTTGATCTGTTTCTTGATTTTGAGGATCTCCTCCGCCTGGATATGGATGTCGGAGGCGGTTCCCTGGGTCCCTCCCCAGGGCTGATGGATCATGATCCGTGAATTCGGCAGGGCCGTCCGCTTCCCCTTCGTTCCCCCGGCCAGCAACAGCGCCGCGATGCTCGCCGACATCCCGATGCAGATGGTGGCGACGGCCGGCCTGATGTACTGCATCGTGTCATAGATCGCGAGCCCGGCATAGACCCCTCCGCCCGGGCTGTTGATGTAGAGGTAGATGTCCTTCTCCGGGTCCTCGGATTCCAGGAACAGCAGCTGGGCGATGATCAGGCTTGCGACCGTGTCATCCACCGGCGTGCCGAGGAACACGATCCGCTCCTTGAGAAGCCTCGAATAAATGTCGTACGCTCGTTCCCCCCGGCCGGTCTGTTCGACGACCATCGGGACCAGTTGATTGAAGACGTGTTCTTTCATTGAGGGCGTTGCCTTTCCGTTATGTTGCATGCCGGGTTTAGAAAAATTCGTTCGTGGTTTTTTCAGTGACCTCCGCGACCGAGAGGAGGTAATCGTGCAGTTTGTCCCCGAGCAGGCGTTCGCGCGTCTGCGGGGAATCGCGGTACATGGC
>QJVY01000014.1 GCA_003235555.1 Ignavibacteria bacterium
ACCCTCCGTGGCCCGTGAGGAGCGCGTGGGAACGGATCCGTCGAGGGTGTACCGTATCTCGACATTCTCCATCTCCGTTGTGATCAGTACGTCCTTCGTGTCGATAAAAATCCGCACCGTGGTGTCGATCGCCGGGGGGAATGAAACATCCGGAACCCCCGCCACATCGAGTACGACCACGGAGTTGTCCGGGTCGGGTGTCCGGCCGGGCAGGCTCAGCACGAGGGCGTCTTCTTCGCGTGATACAGGAATGGAATTCTGTTCTGCCTCTGCAAGAAGCCAGGCCCCTTCCGGCGAATTGAAAATCCCCGGCACCACGAGCCGTCCGTCCGGGGGCCAGTCAAAAACATGGAGAAAGAGTCTGGTACCACCGGGTGTCCCAGTTCGCGTGCACCGGCCCCACGAAAGCGAATCGAAAGGACTCGCATCGGTCCCGTAGATCGAGGTACCGTTGATGCTCATCCAGTTCCCGATCGCCTCCAGCCGTTCTACCGCTTCGGGTGGAAAAACTCCCTCGGCCGTCGGCCCCACGTTCAACAGGAAGTTCCCCCCCTTCGAGGCGATGTCCGCGAGCATCCGGATGAGCTCCCGTGAAGTCTTCCAGTTGGTGTCCGCGCGGTTGTACCCCCAGTGGTCATTCATTGTCATGCAGGTCTCCCAGTAGATCCCGGGGATCCCGGTGGCGGGGATCTGCTGCTCCGGCGTGCCGAAATCGCCCGCCGCGGAGCCCTCACCGGTCAATCCCCCCATTCCCATCCTGCCCTTTCCTACGCGGTTGTTGATGATAATGTCGGGCTGCAGGCTCTTTACATAATTATAGAGGTCACGACCTCTTTCCCGGTCCCACGTCCCCCCCCACTCACCGTCAAACCAGAGAACGCCGATTTTCCCGTAATTGGTGAGGAGCTCGCGCAGCTGGTTATTCATGTAGGCAACGTATCGATCGAAGTCGGCCCCTTCCGCCGACCGATCTTTCTCCCAGTCCAGTCGGGGGAGATAATCCGGGTGGTGCCAGTCCAGGATGGAATGATACCAGCAGATTGCGATCCCCTCCTCGTGCGCGGCGCCGGCGAGTTCCTTCATGATGTCGCGCCTGAACGGCGTGGACATCACGTCGAACTCGGTGTTCTTCGAGTCGAAAAGAGAAAAGCCATCGTGGTGTTTCGTGGTAATGACGATGTATTTCATCCCCGCCGCTTTCGCCAGACGCACCCATTCCCTCGCGTCGAAATTCACGGGGTTGAACTGCCCCAGCAGGCCCTCGTAGTCGGAGAGGGGGATCTGCGCAGTGGTGCGGATCCACTCGGCGTGGTTCGTCTCATCCCCCCACTGCCCGGCCGGGACGGCGTAGAGGCCCCAGTGGATGAACAGGCCGAAGCGCGCCTCCTTCCACCACTGCATGCGGGCCCGGAATTCTTCGGGGGATTCCGTCTTCCCGGAAATCACGGTTTCGACACGGGAGGGAACCTGCCCCCACACCGAACCGGCGGAATGCAGGACCAGCAGGATGAGGACGAACTTCCGGATCTGATCCCACGCGGGGTGGAGCCGGTGGGATCCGGGGAATGTCTTGTTCTTCATGAATGGATTTGCGGGAATCGAGCGTGTTGGCGATTCTGTGCAGGATCCGACCCATCCGCACGAAAATGAAAGATCGACAGGAATATACCAGCGGCAGGCGTAACTATCAATTCCCTCTTTCCGGAAGACGAACCGGACGATGTTCTCACGGGAAACGGTTCAACAACGGAGTGAGGAACCTCAAGCCGGTTCTTTACAATCCTATTCCCAAAAGCATGCGCATCTGGAATTCCGGCTTCCCGGCCTCGACACTTCCAACGTTGATCGCCGATCCGAGGGCGACCCAAAACCTTCCGCCGTGCGATATGACGGGGCCGATATAATGGCCGTCCTCGCTCCCCTTCGCCTCCAGCCCGACGCTCAATAATCTGCTGAGACGATAGCGCATTCCGACGGCATACTCGAGTTCGGTTTTGTTTTCGTCACCGAATTCAAATCCGACGATCGGATTCAGGGCGATATTGAACCGCCCGAAATCCTTCGCGAGAATCAACTTGGTTTCCACGCCGTGTTCCGAGAAATCGGGGACTGCCTTATACTCGAGATAGATGAGCGGGTCGAGAAAATATTGACCCTTCTCCCCGATTCTGTACCTTCCCCTCAGTTGAAATCCGTCATACACGAGGCCTTCGTCCGGTGCCTGAGAGAAGATCTGGTACACCGCAAAATCGAAACGATCGGTCATGCCCACTTCCAGCTCGAACCTGTGTTCGGCGAAAGTCTTCCCCGACATGTGTTTTTTATCGGGCGTGGAGAGCGTAAAGTACGTCTCAATTTCCGCCTCTCCCCTCGGCACAGTGAGATATTCGTACGTCCAGACGTACGAGCGGTTGTCTGCTACCATCAGACCGGGCAGGAATATGGTAAGGCAGAGGTATGTGAACAGGACTGAACTGAGGAATTTCATCGAAATCTCCGTGGATATTGCTGATTGGTGGAAATACGGACTGATATTTAGATTTAGTCTAAATATAAATAAAGATTTGCGATTATACAAGTCTGATATGTCATCATCCCCCTCCCTGATCCCCGCCGGGTCCGATGGCGGAGCGGATGGTACCCGGGAATCATCGCCGCCGCAATTGACGAGCATGATTGATATTCTTCCCGAACATCAGTACCTTTCCACCGAACATCGTTCTTTCTCAAAGTCGATATCGGTGACTCTCAGCATCTGAGAGTCAGGGAATTCCGTGCAAATCGGAAGCTGCCCCGCAACTGTATATCCCCTCCTTCACGTTCAGAGGGAAACTGATGGCCAACAATGTCACTGTGGAGTTTGGAAAACCCTACGGGAAGACGGCCACCGGTGGGAAAAGCCAGGAGACCGACCGCTATCGTGCATCCGAACATACCCTCGCGGGAGGGTAGGGAACCGCAGTCTCAATCGGTCAGCCGCTCCCAACTTCTCTCACGAGGTTGGGTTTTTTTTGTCCCGTATCCACGCCGATTCTCCACAATGGAACAGGCCGTCCATGAAAAAGTCTTCCATTCTGACCACATGTATCTTCCTCACCTTATCGATGGTTGCCCGGGGGTGGACACAGTCCCCGGAACAACGAGGGGAGAAACCCGTCCCCTCCCTCCGCGCCGACACCCTGTCCGCGGACACCACGAGGGTCTATCATCTCGACGAAGTCGTCATCACACCGACGCGCAACGGAACAGACATATCGAGGGTGGGCCGGAGCGTGACCCTGATCGATTCCCCGGAGATGAACGATTTCCCGAACGGCAGTTTCGCGGAACTGCTCGGACGTCACGAAGGGCTGTACATCGTGGGAGCGGGTCAGAACCCGGGAATGGTTCAGAGCATTTTCCTCCGCGGAGCATCGACCAGTCAGACCATCGTGATGGTTGACGAGGTCCGGATCGGCGATCCGTCCGGCGTCAACAACGCCCTGGACCTTTCCGAGGTCTTTCTCGGGGGAACGGACCGGATCGAACTCACGCGTGGATCGCACAGCACGATGTACGGATCCTCCGCCATCGGCGGGACGATCAACATTTTCACCCTGGAGAAGGCGAATCCGGGCATCCATTCGGGGCTCGAATTCGGCCTCGGGACTTCCGGGTCGGGCAGCCTCTCATCGACCCAAAAGATGACGGCCAGCTACACCGCCCATAACGGACTGTACGCCCATCTCGGCATTGATCACGCAACGAGCAGGGGCCTCGACGCAACGATCGACGCCACCACGGCGGGAGCGGTGGCTCCCTTTCGGGACAAGGATGATTTCGCCAGGGTGGGAGTTTTTGGAAAATTGGGTTTCTCGGACGAGCGGATCGGGTCCTATCTTTCCTTTCGCTACAATGATCAGCGGGCTGATCTCGATAAGGGGGCGTTTGTCGATGATGACAACTATACCCTTCGATATTCAAGAAACCTGTTCACCTATGGTGCACGGTACCGACTGCGGGACGATCTCATGATAAAATATCTGGGGGGGTACTCGGCGATGAGACGATTCGCACGGGACGATTCTTCCAGGGTGGTCGGCTCGGGGACTTTCGACCACACGTACTATGAAGGAACCTGGAACGGAAACACGTTCACCAATGAACTCCAGGTGAATCTGAACAGGGTGGATGTCAGTGCCGTCCTCGGCGGGGGGATGTACAACGAAACGATGGGATCGCATTCATTTTTCTACTCGGCCGGCAGTTTCGGTGCGTACGAATTTCGAACAAACCTGGATACGCTCGGTCTCGGGAGCACCACCATCAATATCTTCTCACACGCGGATATCCGGGGGAGCCTGCTCAACAGAAGTCTCTCCGGCCTGTCGCTGGGAGCGGGTAGCAGGGTGACACATCACGACAGATTCGGAACGTACGTGACGTACGAGATCAACCCTTCCGTTGAATTCGATGAGGGGTCGATCGTCTATTTCTCCTGTTCGACCGGTTTCAACGCACCATCACTGTACCAGCTCTATACTCCCGAGAAAAACTACTTCTCCGGAATAGCGCGCGGCAATTCATTCTTAAAACCGGAAACCTCGACATCCTGGGAGCTCGGGGCAAAGTACTCACTGAATGACCACACAGGATTTACGGTATCCCTCTTCCACACCGACCTGGACGACGTCATTGAAAATGTCTACCTGTGGGACGGTGGAATCACCATAGACGAATTGGGTGCCGACCCCAAGAGGGACGATTTCAGGGGGGACATGTACCTGAATGTCGGCACGCAGTCCACCAACGGCCTCGAAATAACGTTTCAGTCACGGTTATGGGAGAATCTCCGCCTCGGGGGGAACATGAGCCTGATTGGCGGAAAACTCAACTACGTTCCATCGGAGCTGGACCCGGCTCAAACGAGGGGCAACCATGTCCAACTCTTCAGCAACGGCGCATTTCTCGACGGGGAGGTCGAAACCATCGGACTGGTGAGGCGGCCGAACACGGTCAATCTCAACCTGACGTACCTCATTTCGACGAGTATGAACCTCAGGCTTGACATGCGGTATGTCGGACCGAGGGATGACATCTACTACAATCCATCTCTCGGGCCCTATGGAGCGCTGGCGACACAACCGGTCGACACGTATACGTTGCTCGATCTCTCCCAGGGATTTACGTTCGACGACAACCTGCGCTTTCAGGCACGCATTGAAAATCTGTTCAATACGCGCTACGCTGAAATCCGCGGATTTACCACGCGGGGAAGGGGGCTGTATTTGAGCAGCCGGCTGAAACTCTAGGGCACATCAGACACTCCCGGCGACAGGCAGCAGGTAAGGATCTGTTGTTTTGTTACGAGAAACGGGGCGATTACGACCACCCTTTTACTGACAGTTTCCCAACGACGTACCCGCTTTCGGGAAGAGATCCGGGACAGTCAGAATTGCCGTCAAATATCGTTATTTCTAAAACCCGTTGGGCAAAACCTGTGCGGAACGATGAACCGTTTCCCCCTTCGGGACTTCATGCGACCGGGATTCCCGGTTCCGCGTCACCCATGTAATTGATAAGATCGGGAAATTTCCCTACCTTAACGGTTACGCTGGCTTATCGTCAGGTTTCGCTTGAGAAGCATTTCGATCGGTCAAACAATTTCGCACTACCGGATCCTCTCGCACATCGGCGAGGGGGGCATGGGTGTAGTGTACAAAGCCGAGGACACCCGCCTGCACAGGTTGGTCGCCCTTAAATTCCTTCCCCACGAATTCACATTCAACGAAGACGCCAGGAGCCGCTTCATCCGTGAAGCGCAGGCGGCCGGCGCTCTCGATCACCCGAACATCTGCCCCATCTACGACGTCAACGAAACGGACGACGGGGTCAGTTATATCGCCATGGCTTACTGCGAGGGAGAATCCCTGCGCGAGATGATCGACCGGGGTCCGTTTCCCGTGGATGAGTGCCTGGATGTCGCCGCCCAGGTCGCCGCCGGGCTGAACGAGGCACACACCCACGGAATCGTTCACCGGGACATCAAGCCCACGAACATTCTCGTGGTCCGCGACGGTCTCGCGAGGATCGTGGATTTCGGACTGGCAAAGCTCAGGGGCAAGACGAAACTGACAAAGGAGAATACCACCGTCGGGACGGTGGAGTACATGTCGCCCGAACAGGCGCGGGGTGAGGACGTCGATCACCGGACCGACATCTGGTCAGCCGGATGCGTGATCTATGAGATGATCACCGGAACCACTCCGTTCCGGGGAGACTACGAACAGGCCGTCGTGTACTCCATTCTGAACGCCGCGCCACCCCCGTTGACGGGCATCCGCAGCGGAATTCCGATGGAACTGGAGAGGATCATCACGAAGTGCCTGGAAAAGGACCCCGGTGATCGTTATCAGAGCGCCATGGAACTGGCGGTGGATCTCAAGCACCTCCGCCGGACACTCAGCAGCGCCCCCACTACACGGGTCCCGGTGACTGAACCAGCACGATCGTGGAAGAAACACATCATTCCGGTCGCCGCCGGATTCCTGTTCCTTGTTTCAACGGTCCTTCTGCTCATCAGTCACTTCTCGTCACCGGAACAGGACGTACACGCATCGGTCGCGGTGCTGCCATTTACGAATCTCTCCGGGACGGCGGCGGAGGATTACTTCGCCGACGGCATCGCCGACGATATCCTCACCCAGCTCTACAAGGTGGGCGACCTCCGTGTCACCTCCCGTACGACCATGCAGCAGTACCGGCAGACGACGAAAAGCATCAGGGAGATCGGCGAGGAACTCCACGCGACAGCCATCGTGGAGGGAAGTGTCCGCCGGGAGGGGGACAGGATCCGCCTGGTGATCCAATTGATCGACGCGGGCACGGACGATCATCTCTGGGCGGAAACCTACGACAAGAAACTTGACGACGTCTTCGCCGTGCAGTCGGAAATCGCGCGGAACGTTGCCCGTACCCTCCACGCGAGACTTTCCCCGACGGAGGAAAAACATCTGACGGCCGTGCCGGTTTCGAATGTACAGGCCTATAACCTGATCCTGGAAGGGAGCCACTATTTTTCAAA
>QJVY01000219.1 GCA_003235555.1 Ignavibacteria bacterium
CGACAGGAGGAACGACTTCCCGAATTCCTCATAAAAATCCCGGGTGCGCGAATAGAGGTGCGGCTGGAAGACGCAGACGATCCTGTGGCGCCTCCACCCGGCCTTCACGCCCGCGAGCGTCGCCCGGCACTCCGTCGGGTGGTGTGCGTAGTCGTCGTAGAGCAGCACCCCGTTCTTTTCGCCGATCTTCTCCCAGCGGCGGTACACGCCCGTGAATTTTTCGATCCCCGACTTGACGGCGTCGAACCCCATCCCCAGTTCGAACCCCACGGTGATGGCGGCCAGCGCGTTCTGCACGTTGTGCTTCCCCGGCACCGGGATGCCGATCTCCCCCAGTTCCCCGCCGCTGCGCAGGAGCGTGAATTTCGTGTTGTTCTCCCTGTGCACGACGTCGACGGCCTGCACGTCCGCCTGGGGGTTCAGCCCGTAGGTGATGAGCTTTTTCGTCCTGAACTGCGGGACGATGTCCTGCAGCGCCGGGTCGTCGAGGCAGAGGACGATGAAGCCGTAGAATGGCACCCTGCCGGCGAACTGGATGAAGGCCTTCTTGATGTCCTCGATGTCCCGGTAACAGTCCAGGTGGTCGGCGTCGAGCGTGGTCAGCACGGCGACCGTTGGGGTGATCGATAAAAACGAGCGGTCGAACTCGTCCGCTTCCACCACGATGAACTCCCCCTTCCCCAGCCTTGCGTTCGTGCCCCCCAGCCCGCTCAGTTTCCCGCCGACGATGACGGTCGGGTCCAGTCCGCCCTCTATCAGCACGAGGCTGATCATCGACGTGGTGGTGGTCTTGCCGTGCGTCCCCGCGACCCCCACGCCGTATTTCAGCCGCATGACTTCGGCCAGCATCTCCGCGCGCCGGATGATCGGGACCTTCCGCCTCTGGGCCTCGCGGATCTCGGGGTTGTCCCCCTGGACCGCCGAGGAATACACGACGGCGTCCACATCGGCGGCGACGTTGGCCGCCGCGTGGCCTTTCCGGACCGTCGCCCCGAGGCTCTCCAGCCGTTCAGTCGTCTCACCGGTGACGAGGTCTGAACCCGTCACCGCGAACCCCTGGTCGATCAGGATCTCGGCGATACCGCTCATGCCGATGCCGCCGATGCCCACAAAATGAATTTTTTTAATTGAGCTGAACACGCGTCGCGCTTTTCTCCTTTAGTCCATCCTGAAGGAAAACCGTTTTCCCTTCGGAAGTTTTTCTCCGATGTAATGCATCTCCGAGAGCAGTTCCTTCTCCCGTTCGTACCGCCCGAGGCGGATGCGGAACAGCCTCCGCCTGTCCTTGATCTTGAAGACGATCACCTGCGAGCGCCCGGCTGTGCGGACCATCCGTTCACGCCCGACGTGGAACCACTCGATGTCCGAAAACAGGACCTCGCGGTCGCGGTACTTGTTGTGAAAAATGATCCTGTCATTCGCGATGACGAGCTTGCGTTCCCTCGCCCTGTTCAGGAACAGCACCGCGAAGGAGATGATCACGAACACGATGATGATGTACAGCATCGGGTCGGTGGCCATCGCGGGCAGACGGTCGAACTCGAACGTGCCCCGCACGCCCGCGTAGAGCATCAGGGTCACGATGTAGAGCAGAGCCTGCTGGTAGTAGAAATCCAGCTTGTACCTGAACACCCTGGAGCCGGCCGGAAACTGCGTCGTCATCCTATCCAGGCCTCCCCAGCGCCATGACGCGCGCGGCGATCACGCCGGCCGCGTCGGGCCTGCCGAGCGACGCGCTCGCACGGGACATGTCCCCGAGCTTCGCGTCGTCCATCATCGCCGCGAGAATGCCCGGAAGCTCCTCCGCGACCCGGTCGTCCGGCACCACGTGCGCCGCGCCCGCGCTTTCCATCGCCCGGGCGTTGAGCGTCTGGTGGTCGGCTGCCGCGTACGGGTATGGAATGAGGATCGCCGGTTTCCCCAGCCGCGTCAGTTCGGCGATCGTGGTCGCCCCCGCGCGGCAGAGGGCCGCGTCGGCGGCCGCGTACGCGTACCCCATGTTGTCGATAAAGGCCCCTGTCCAGACATCGGCGGACGGACGGTTCGCTGTTGCCGCCTTCACGCGGCCTGCGTCCCGTTCGCCGGTCTGCCAGATGATCCGTATGTTCATGTCCAGTATCGTCCCGATGTTCCGTAACACGGCGTCGTTCACCGACACCGCCCCGAGGCTCCCGCCCGACACCAGCAGGACACGGCGGCCGTCCGTGGGGTTCATTGTGAAGAACCGGAGGGCGTCCGCCCTGTCGATTCCCCCGAGCGCGGTCCTCGTCGGGTTCCCGCTCATGAACGCCCGCGCGCCCGCCGGCAGGCGGTTCAGCGTCTCCCCGAAGGAGACGTGCACTTCGTTCACCCGTGTTGCCAGCATCTTCGTCGTTTCCCCCGGCACGCTGTTCTGCTCGTGTATCAGCGTAGGTATCCCCATCAGGGACGCGGTCATCACCACGGGCCCGGAGACGTATCCGCCGGTTCCCACGACCGCCATCGGGTCGAGTTCCCGCAGGTATGATCGCGCCCGTATCATCGACCAGACCGCCTTGACGGGGACCAGGACGTTTTTGACGAAAGACCCCCGCCTGACGCCGCTGACCCAGATCGTCCTGAACTCGTATCCCTCGGCCGGCACCACCCTCGATTCAATTTTCCCCTCCGCCCCGATGAAGCAGATTCTCGCTCCGGGGGACGCCCTCCTGATTTCCCCGGCGATCGCCAGGGCCGGGTAGAGGTGGCCGCCCGTTCCCCCGCCTGCGAATACGTAGCATTCCGCAGGCACATCAATAGACCTTTCCGACCGCCGACCTGCCGGCGTTCACGGCCCCGACGACAGGAACCTGCGAAGCCCGCGGATGGAGGTCTGTCTGCGACGAGATGTTCAGCAGCACTCCCACCGCCGCCGCCGAGAGGACCATCGACGATCCACCGAAACTGACGAACGGCATCGGCAGGCCGGTGGTGGGCAACAGGCCGAGCGTCACGCCCGCGTTGATCACGGCGTAGAGGGTCACCGCGCTCGTGATGGCGATGGCCAGGTTGCGGCCGAAGGCGTCCGGTGCGAACCGCGCGATCCGGTAGCCCCTGTACAGGATCAGCAGGAAAAGCAGCATGAAGAAGATCGTCCCCACGAAACCGTACTCCTCGCCGAGGATCGAAAAGACGAAATCGGTGTGGGCCTCCGGGAGGAACCCGTCCCTCTGGCGGCTCTCCCCCGGGCCGACGCCGAAGATCCCGCCGCGCCCGAAGGCGATGATCCCCTGGAGGAGCTGGTAGGGGGTGTTCTTCAGGCTGAATTCCCCCATGACCGAATCGAGGTAGTTCTGCAGCCGGCTCACGCGGTAGGGCGCCGTCATGAGGTAGGCGCCCATCAGCGGCAGCAGGGACGCGAGCGTGAGGAGCAGGTGCTGGATGCGCGCCCCGCCGATGTAGACCATGGCGATGCCCAGGAGAAAAATCATCGTCCCCATGCTGAAGTTCGGCTGCACCATCACGAGGCCGGTCACGACGCCCACCCAGATCATCATCGGGACGAAGCCCTTTTTGAAATCCCGGACCATCTCCCCTTTCGTCGCGAAGAGCGTACACAGGTGGAACATGAGGGCGTACTTGGCGAACTCCGAGGGCTGGATGCCGAAATACCCGAAACGGATCCAGCGGGCCGCGCCCTTTGCCACGACCCCCGCCCCGAACGTCGCGAGCAGCAGGAGCACCGCGCCGACAAGCGCGAGTTTCGTGAACTTCATGTACCGGTGGTAATCGATCCTCATCGTGACGAACAGGAGTACGAGGGCGATCGCCACCTTGATCGTGTGGCTCATCAGCAGCCACTCGCTGTCCTCGTACTTCCGCATCGAGAACGTCGAGCTCGCGCTGTAGACGATGCCCAGGCTCAGCAGCATCAGCGCCAGCAACCCGACCAGGGTCGCGAAATCGATGTGGTTCCTGATCTTCTGCGGCGCCGGCACCGATGGCGGTGACGCGGGTTGCATCGGTTGTATGGTTCTTTCGCGCCCGATCATGGGAGTTCCCGTACGGCTTCCTTGAACACCCTGCCCCGGTGTTCGTAATTGTCGAACTGGTCGAACGATGCGCAGGCCGGTGAGAGGAGCACGACGTCCCCGGGTACGGCGACGTCGGAGGCCGCGGCCACCGCTTCCCGGATGGTGTCCACCCGGCGGACAGGCACCGCGCCGGTGAAAAATTTCTCGATTTTGGCAGCCGACTCGCCGATGGCCACGATCGACTTCACGGTTTTTTTGACCGGTTCGAGGATTTTGGCGTAGTCGTTCCCCTTGTCGCGGCCGCCGAGGATCAGCACGATGGGCGCGTCGAACGACTGCACGGCGTACCATACCGATTCCACGTTCGTCGCCTTCGAGTCGTTCACGTAGCGCACCCCTCCGACTTCCCTCACCGGTTCCAGACGGTGCTCGACGCCGGGGAAGCTTTTCAGCGTTCCGGCGACCTTTCCTTCGTCCGCGCCGGCCAGCACGGCCGCCAGGGACGCGGCCATGGAGTTGTAGAGGTTGTGCGTCCCCGGGATGCCTATCTCGTCCGCCGGAACGACCGCCGTTTCCCGGCCCTTCAGCCGCATCATGATCATCCCGTCCTTGACCCACGCGCATTCGTCGGAGGTCTCGGCGATCCCGAAAGAGACCGGTCGGACGCCGCCGGGCGCCCCTTTTTCCACCCTCTCCTTCACCTCCGCGTCGTCGGCGTTGTAGACCAGGGCGTCGCCCTCCCGCTGGTTCTCGAACACGCGGCATTTCGACCTCGCGTATTTCTCGAGAGAACCCCCGTACCGGTTGAGGTGGTCGGGCGTGATGTTCAACAGCACCGACACCGCGGGGCGGAAACTGTCGGTGTGGTCGAGGTTGAAACTCGACACCTCCAGGACGATGACGGTTTCGGGTCCGGCCTCCCCCACCACGCTCGAAAAGGCGGTGCCGATGTTCCCGGCGGGGATGGACGGCACGCCGGCGTTTTTCAGTATACTGTCGGCGAGCGTCACCGTCGTGGTTTTCCCGTTCGTTCCGGTGACGCCGACGATCTTCGAGGTGCAGAACCACGACGCCATCTCCAGCTCGCTCACCACGCCGATCCCCTTCAGGGCCGCCTCGCGGACGACCGGTGAGTCGGAAGGGACGCCCGGGCTGATGACGATGAGGTCGGTCTCGTAGATTCTCTGCGTGTGCCCCCCCGCCTCGAACGCCACGCCCAGCTTCTTCAGTTCGAGGAAATTGGACGTGAGCGGGCCGGCCGGGGACTGGTCGCTGACGAAGACCTCCGCGCCGTTCGCGTGCAGGAGGCGCGCCGCACCCAGGCCGCTCCTGGCCGCGCCGATGATGGTGATTTTTTTACCCCTGACTTCAGACGGTTGCATATTCACTGTTTCCGCTTCGAATGACGGCCCGAAACCCATGGTCACCTCACCTTGAACGTGGCGAGGCTCAGGATCATGAAGAGGATGGCCGCGATGTAGAACCTCGTGACGATCTTCGGCTCGGGGATGCCCTCGAGCTCGAAATGGTGGTGGAGCGGCGCCATCCTGAAAATCCGCTCTCCCTTCCCCCGGCGTAACCGGGTGTACTTGAACCAGAGCCTCTGGATGATCACCGACAGCGTTTCAACCAGGAAGATACCGCCGAGCGTCGGCAGCAGCAGCTCTTTTTTCATCAGCACGCAGAGCGCGCCCACCGCCCCTCCCAGCGCCAGCGAACCGGTGTCGCCCAGGAACACCTGCGCCGGGTAGGTATTGTACCAGAGGAAACCGAGCGTCGCCCCCACCAGCGCGGCGCAGTAGATGCTCAGTTCCCCGTTCCCCCGCAAAAACGGGATGGTGAGGTACTGGCTCAGCTCGGCGTGTCCCGACACGTAGGAAATCACCGCGAGGGTGACGGCCACGATCCCGACCGTCCCCGCGGCCAGCCCGTCGAGGCCGTCGGTCAGGTTGACGGCGTTGCTCGTTGCGGTGATGACGAAGATGACGATCGGGATGTACAGGAGCCCGAAATTCACCTCGGTGTTCTTGAGGAACGGGACCGTCGTCGACGACGAATATTTCACGAGGGTCGAATCCATGGCGCCCGGGAAGTAGTAGATCGTACCGCCGACGACCAGGCCCGCGATGATCTGCCCCACGATCTTGTACTTTCCGATGAGGCCCTGCGGTTTTTTCTTCACGACCTTCAGGTAGTCGTCCACGAACCCCACCGCCCCGAGCCATACGGTGGTGAAGAGGATCAGGAGGACGTACCCGTTTTTGATGTCGGCCCAGAGGAGCGCCGGGATCACCGTCGCCGCCAGGACGATGAGCCCCCCCATCGTCGGGGTGCCGGCCTTCGAGAGGTGGTTCGTCGGCGCCTCGAGCTTCGCGGACTCCCCGATCTGGTGGTTCCGCAGGTACCCGATCACTTTCGGGCCCACCCAGAAAGCGATCATGAGCGCGGTCACCGCCGCCGCCCCGGCCCGGAAGGTGATGAACCGGAAGAGGCCGAACCCGGGGGGGTGGAGCTCCCTGCGAATCAATTCCGTGATATAATAGAGCATTACTTCTCTTTCCTGTAAATGCGGCGTTCATTCCTGACCGAATCGGACCCGTCATACTTCTGCTCGGTGCTGATCTCCAGCGTGAGCGAATCGACCATCTTCCACACGTCCCTCTGGGTGATCCGGACGGGCGGACGCCCCGCGGGACTCAACGCGATCCTGGTATCAATGAGAATACTCCGGCCGTCCTTCGACCACCGGCCCGTGGACCACCGTTCCGATCCCCGGAGTGTGTCCTGCCTGTACGACTCGTTTCCGTCCAGGACGTACACGAACGGCGGGAACTCCACTGCCTGTCCGTTCCCCTTCAGTCCCGCGTTCACCGTCAGCGTGTCGCGTGACTGCATGACGTCGAAGTGGTATGAATCCACGTGCGCGAACGACGCCGGGAGGTTGTCGCTTTTTTCCAGGTCGAGCGTCCAGTTCCCCGAGACGTTTAGCTGCCCCGCCTGGAAAAACACCAGGAGGGGTGCGGCCAGGAGCACCACCGCGGCGCGCTTCACGCGGCCCTCCCCAGGCGCCGAACGAGGTCCCCGACGACCTCCTCCATCCTCATTCCCCTCGACCCCTTGACCAGCACGATGTCCCCCGGACGGACGGTTTTCCCGAGTTCCCGGGAGAGCCTGCGCTTGTCGTCGAAATGCCTGCCCCGCCCCGAGCCCGCGCAGTACCGCTTCGCCATCGGTCCGTGGCAGAAGAGCAACGTGAATCCGAGCTTCGAAATCCTCCGGCCGACCTTTCCGTGTTCCTTCGCGGCGTTTTTGCCGAGCTCGAGCATGTCCGCGAGGACCACGATCTTCCTCCCGTCGCCGGAAAAGAGGCTGAGCGTTTCGAGCGCCGATTCCACCGACCCGGGGTTGGCGTTGTAGGTGTCGTTCAGTATCGTCACTCCCCCCGCCCTCACCGTTTCCATTCTTTTCCCGACGGCGCGGAACCGGGAGAGCGCCGAGCGCACCCCCGCAGGGGAGACGCCGAACTCCATGCCGACCGCGGCGGCGGCCAGGCCGTTGGCCGCGTTGTGCGTTCCCGGGACGGACATTCTGATCCTGAACGGTTTTTTCGATTTTGCCTTTACCGTAAATCCCGCACGGCCCCCGTCGTCGACGCGTAATCCGGCGCCCCGCACCGACCGGCCCCGGCCCGAAAAGCCGTACCTGACGATCGATACTTTACGACCCCGGGGGCCCCTTTTCCCCCCCGACCGCCTCGACATCCGGGCAGACATCTTCAGGAGCCGGGGATCGTCCGCGTTGACGAACACCGTGCCACCGTTGTCCTCCAGGTGGTCGTACAGTTCTCCCTCGGCCTTCGCCACGCCGTTCAGGTCCCCGAAATAGCGGAGGTGTTCACCCCCGATGTTCGTGACGATGCCGTGCGTGGGCGCCGAGATCCCCGCGAGGCGCTTCACTTCTCCGAAATGGTTCGTCCCGATCTCGACCACCGCGACGTCGTGCCTCCGGCGGAGCCCGAACAGCGTCAGCGGCACGCCGATGTCGTTGTTGAGGTTCCCGCGCGTGCGCAGGACCCGGAACTTTTTGGACAGCACGGCCGCGATCATCTCCTTCGCCGTGGTCTTGCCGTTGCTCCCCGCGACCGCGATGACGGGCAGCGAAAATTTCTTCCTGTACATCGAGGCCAGGGAGCCCAGCGCCTTCACCCCGTCGCGGACGACGATCACGGGTTTTTTCCCCGCCCCGGCCCGGCCCGCGCGCGAGTCCACGATGGCCGCTGCGGCGCCCCGCCGGAATGCCCGGGCCACGAACCTGTTTCCGTCGAAGTTCTCCCCCCGCAGGGCAACGAAAAGCTCGCCCTTCGCGACCGTCCTCGAATCGGTGCTGACGCCCGAAAAGGCCAGGCCCTCCGGCATCGAAATGTTATGCGCGCTCAGGTGTTTCACTGTCAACACGTCCCCTAGAGTGAGGTTCATCCGGCGGCGCCGATGTACTCCTCGGCGATTTTCCTGTCGCTGAACGGGATGCGTTCCCCCCCGATCACCTGGAATTCCTCATGCCCCTTGCCGGCCACGAGCACGATGTCGCCGGCGGATGCCATACCCATGGCCATCGTGATCGCCTTCGCCCTGTCCGCTTCCCGGTACAATTCCTTCGGGGTGTCCGTTCCCGCGAGGATCTCGTCGATGATCGCCTCCGGGTCCTCGCCCCGCGGGTTGTCGGATGTCACGATCGTGACGTCACTGAGCGACGCCGCCAGCCTTCCCATCAGAGGCCTTTTCCGCCTGTCACGGTCGCCGCCGCACCCGAAGACGGTGATGATCCTTCCGCCGTCCCCGGGCGGCATGGACTCCCGTACCGCGTTGATGGTTTTTTCGAGCGCGTCCGGCGTATGGGCGTAGTCGATGATCACCGTCCAGCCCGCCGGGGACTTCACCGGTTCGAACCGTCCGCGGGCGGCGCCGAAGGTTCCCAACCGCACCCCGATTTCCCCGAACGACAAACCGACGGAGAGCCCCGCTCCGGCGGTCGCGAGGAGGTTCGACACGTTGAACCTGCCGCGTAACCCCGTGCGCACGTCCACGGATTTTCCGCGGTACGTCATCGTGAAGGAGGTCCCCCCATCCGAGGGCGCGGGCTTCCCGGCCGTCAGATCGGCATCGGCCTCGATCGCGTAGGTCAGCACCTTTCCCGCCGATTCCTCCGCCAGCCTTCTGCCCCACTCGTCGTCGACGTTGATCACCGCGAAGGCGTCCGGGTCCAGCGACGTGAACAGTGATTTTTTCGCTTCGAAATACGATTCCATGCCGTCGTGATAGTCCAGGTGTTCCCGCGTCAGGTTCGTGAAGACCGCCGTGCTGAAGCGTAGCCCCTCCACCCTTCGCTGATCGAGCGCGTGGGAGGAGACTTCCATCACCACCGACGAACAACCGGCCCGTACCATCTCCGAGAGGATGGCGTGGAGTTCCGGCGGTCCGGGCGTGGTATGCGTGGCCGGTCGGACGGTGTCCCCGAACTTCGTCTCGATGGTCCCGATCAGTCCCGCCGGGCCCGGCGCGCCTGACACTCCCCGCGATCCCGAAAGGAGCGAATGGATCAGCGACGCGGTCGTCGTCTTCCCGTTCGTCCCCGTCACCCCGACGATGGTCAGCCCGTCGGCGGGACGGCCGTAATACTCCGCGGAGATCGCCGCGAGCGCGCTCCTCGAATCGGGGACGACGATTTTCACCGTCCCCGTGTGCATGCAGTAGGCGTCATCGACGGCGCCGTCGTCTTCCACGACGACGACCTTCGCGCCCCGGTTGATCGCGTCGTGCACGAACCCGTGTCCGTCGGACGCGGTGCCCTTCACCGCCACGAACAGGTCCCCCCTGCCGACGACGCGCGAGTCGACCGCCACCGAGCGGACGTCCACCTCATGGGTGACGACCATCCTTCCGTACAGGGTCTGGAACATTTTCCTGACGGTGACCTTTTCGAGTAGTTTTGAAAGAATCATTCCCTTCCGACACTCAATCGCCGCCCGCGGATTGGACCTGCGTTTATTTCGTGCCGCCCAGGTCGGAGGTTTTCTGCTGACACTCCAGCGTGATCTCCGTACCCAGCCTGACCGGTTCTCCCGGCTTCGGCTTCTGCGACACCACCATCCCCGATCCGTGGACGACCGGGGAGAAATTTTCGTCCCTCAGGATGCCGAGCGCCTTGCGGATTGAAAAACCACGGACATCCGGCACGATGTGTCCGGAACCGCTTTCCGGCAGATTTTGGGTGGCTGCGAGTTTCACCGCGCGCGCCGGTTGCCTGTTTGCCCCGGTCTTTTCGTCCGCGCCGCCGGCGCCGTGCGCCGCGGATGGCGGGAGGGCGTCGCGCGAACTGAGCTCGGCGATCGGCATGCCGTAACGTTCCGAACCCGTCATGATCCTCTCGACGATGCCGTGGAAAATCGGCGCGCTCGTGGTGCCGCCGTAGTAGTTGATGCCGCGCGGATTGTCGAGCATCACCAGGCAGACGATCCTCGGGTCCTCCGCCGGGAAGTATCCCACGAACGAGGCCGTGTAGTCCTTCCCCTCGTACCTGCCGTTCACGAGCCGCTTCGACGTGCCCGTCTTCCCCGCGATCCTCACCCCTTCCACCCTCGCGGAGGTGGCCGTCCCGCGTTCGACGACACCCTCCAGGAACGTCGTCATGGTCCTCGCCGTCTCCTCCGAGACCACCCGCCTCACGGGTTGCGGCGATGTTTCGGCGACCACGTTGCCGGCGGCGTCCAGCTCGCGCTTCAGCACGTACGGTCTCATCAGGACACCGCCGTTGGCCAGCGCCGCGTAGGCTGCGGCGATCTGCATGGGGGTCGTCCCGACTTCGTACCCGTACGACAGGCTCTGCCGCGTCAGCGCCGACCAATCCGCGGGTTTTGCCAGTCGTCCGCCGATTTCCCCTGGAAAATCGATGTTCGTCCGTGTTCCGAATCCGAAGTCACGGGCCATCCTGTAGAGCTTTTCATCCCCGATGATGTCGCTCGCCTTGGCCATGACGATGTTGGAGGAAAACTCGATGGCCTCCTGGAAGGTGAGCTTGCCGTACTTGTGGACGTCCCTGATCACCCTCGGGCGTTTCCGCCCCGGGACCGGGACCTCGTAGACCCCGTTTTCGGCGTAGAATGTCCTGCCGGGCTGGATGAGCCCGTACTCCAGGGCCGCCGAGGCGGTGACGAGCTTGAAGACGCTGCCCGGTTCGAACATGTCCGTGACGGCCCTCAGCTTCTGGTCCTCCTTCCTGACTTTCCCGTAGTCGGCGGGATTGACCCTCGGGGACTGCGCCATCGCGAGCACCTCTCCCGTTTTCGGTTCGAGCATCACGACGATGCCCCCCTCCGCCTCGCTCCCGGCGACACCCTTCTCGAGTTCGCTCTCCGCGACCTGCTGCAGCCACAGGTCCATTGTCAGGACGATGCTGTGCCCCTTCACCGGGTCGAAGCGGGGATAGTCCACCGAGGGCATGAGGTTCGCGGTTGCGTCCCGCTGGAACACCACGTACCCCGGTTCGCCCGAGAGCACGCTGTCGAACGCGAGCTCCACGCCTGCGATTCCCCTGTTGTCGACGTTCGTCGTCCCGATGTACTGGCCGGCGACGTTGCCGGTATGGTACACCCGTTTCGGTTCGTCGGCGATGATCAGGCCCCTGAGGGTATCGAGGGAGTACGTCTGCACCGCTTCGGGCCGCACCTGCCGGGCGAGCCAGACGAACGCCTGTTTCGATTTCAGTTTCGCCCTGAATCCCTTCTCCGGTTCGCCGGTGACTTTCGACAGCGCCGCCGCGATGCTCTTTGCGTCGGGTGCGGCGTTTCCGGGGTTGGCGGCGATCGACACGAACATCGAGTGGGACGCGATCGGGAGGCCGTTCCGGTCGAAAATCGAACCGCGCGTGGCCGGCAACGCCACCTTTTTGATGTACTGACGGTCCCCCAGCTTCCTGAACCTCTCGGAATCGACGATCTGCACCTGCACCAGGCGGACGCAGATCACGGCAAAAATCATCAGCAGGCAGAACTGAAGTACCCGGAGCCGCCTGCGCCATCTCCTGTTCAGCGCGGGATCTTCTGTCTGGAATTCCCGCCGGGGTAGAAGCGGGTTCGGGTCGTGTCTGCGGGGCGAAGCACCCGCGGGTCCGTTAGTTCTCATCGGCGGGATCCCGTGGAAGGTAATTTTCGACCTCGAACCATACCGGTTGCTCGGAGGCGAACACCATCTGCAGCCTCTCGGAGGCGAGACGCGTGATCTTGTCGAGGTTCGATTTCCTGCTGATCTCCGCCCTGTAGACTTCGTTCATGCTCTCGATCTTTTTCAACTTCGTCCCCAGGTCCTGCACCTCTGCGGCGAGGTGGTTGACCGTGATCTTGTTCCAGACGTAGAACACGATCAGCGCGGACACGAAGACGATCAGGGATACAATTTTAAAGGGTGACTTCCTTCTCCTCTTCAGCGGACGGTTGCCGCGCGTGAGGTATTCCGACTGGCCGGTCCCCGGTTCCCCGCTGTAGACGAAGCGACGCGACCTGTTGTCGGGCGCCTCGACCGTACCGGCGTCCATCCCCGGGCCGTTTCCCGCGACGCCCGGTTTGCGGGGCCTCAGCGTGGGGGTCCTGCTCACGGGATCCTCCGTTCGGCCGCGCGGAGTTTCGCGCTGCGGGCGCGCCTGTTTTCATCGCGTTCGCGGCCGGAAGCGACGACCACTTTCTTCGTCAGCATCGTCAGCGTGCCCCGCACCTTCGCTTCTTCCCGAATCCAGTTTTTGACGATCCGGTCTTCCAGGGAGTTGTACGAAATCACCACGATCCGTCCCCCGGGAGCCAGCATCGGGAGGCACGATCCCAGGAACCGGCTGAGGTTTCCGAGTTCGTCGTTCACCTCGATGCGGATGGCCTGGAAGATCCTCGCGAGGGTTTTCAGAATAAACCGGCCCCCCACCGCCTTTCTCACGACGGCCGCGAGGTCCGCGGTCGTCCGCAGGGGCCGATCGGCGCGCTCCCGGACGATCCTCCATGCGATCCTGCCGGAATGTCTTTCCTCGCCGTATTCCCTGAAAATCCGTTTCAATTCTTCCTCCGCGTAGGTGTTGACCACCTCCAGACCGTCATGCGTCCCGGCCGCGCCCGATCCCATCCTCATGTCGAGCGGCCCTTCCTGCTGGAACGAAAACCCCCTGCCCGGGTCGTCAAGCTGATGAGAAGACACTCCCAGGTCGAGTAGTATGCCGTCGACTTCATGGATGTTCAGTTTGCGGAGACTGTGCGGAAAAGCGTCGAAGTTTCGCCCCACGAGCTCGACCGACCCGCCGAACTTTTCGAGGCGTTCACCCGCCGCGCGCAGCGCATCGGGGTCGCGGTCGAAACCGACGAGTCTCCCCTTTCCGGAAATCGAATCGAGAATCGCTTCAGCATGCCCCCCGCCGCCGAGCGTGCAATCGACGTACGTTCCGCCGGCCCTTGGCCGGAGGAACGAGAGAACTTCGTCGAGTAGAACCGGCGTGTGATATGTTCGGTCCATTTCATCCGGGTGAATCGGATTGAGCCCGCGCGCGAACGCGGGTGTTATTTCATGACTTTCTGCGCGATCTCTTCGTACGTCTCTGTTTGTCCCGACCTGTATTTCTCGTACTCGGCCGGGTCCCAGAGCTCGATCTTGTCGAGAGTGCCGATAATGCGAACGTCTCCGCGGATTTTGGCGTACTCGCGGAGATCGGACGGCACCATGAGGCGTGCCTGGGAATCCAGCTGTACCTCGTTGGCCATCTCGAGGAGGTTCCTCAGGAACATGCGGTGTTCGGGGTTGTAGTTGGAAAGTTCGCGGAGACGCGCCTCGACCTTCGCCCACTCGTCGAGCGGGTAGACGAACAGGCACTGCTCGAACCCGCGCGTGACGATATAGGTGTCGTTGTTGTCGGGAGAGACATATTTCCGTAACTTTGCCGGAAGGTTAAGTCTCCCTTTCCCGTCGACCGAGTGAGTATATGATCCTTTGAACGATGACATGAAATAATTTTCAGAGGAGACTCTTCACCCTTTGAAATTCGTTTGAATTCCTCTCCACAATTCCCCACTTTTCCCCACCGTGACCTACAAATTTAGTGTTTAAAAGGTGAAAGTCAAGTTTTTTCGGCGATTTTAGGCGATTTCCGTGATGACCGTCAGGTCACGGAGAGAAATCCCCTAAAAATGATTGTTTTCGGGGGTCGGTGAGTGAAAAATGGGGTGAAACCCTACCCTCATTATTTTGGGAAAATGGGTAAAAATGGAGGAGATCCCGATCGGCAGCACCGATCCTGAGTTGACGTTTACCGGCCTCCTGGTTACATTCCGGCAGGGTCGCCATCCATCCGGACATTTCCGGAAAATTCAGATGGGGTCTTCATGAAAAGATCTCTCACGCCGCTCATCGTCCTCCTCTTACCCCTCCTCGTGATCCCGGGTCCGGCGGCCACCGGCCAGGACCGATACCTCGTCTCCCCGGCCGGCGAGGTCATCCCGATCCGTCACGGGGAGAGCGCGGCCACGCTGATCAAAAACCGTCAGGCCCGGAAGCTCCTGCAGTCGGACTCCATCTGCACGGACCACTTCTTTTTCGGATTCCCGCCGGAACTCTACCCGACTACTGTAAATTTCGGGTCGTATCACTCCGACGTCATAGCAGAGTGGTTCGTTGCGAAAGCCTCCGGCCGCATCGACACGATCTACTGGCTGCAGTGGATGTCGGTCGGAGCGTTTGATTCCACGGTCTACCTGCGAGTGCACGAATCGAATATCGGACCCGGCTACGGACCGGGTGTCCGTCCCGGGCCTTTCAACCCTCCCTGCCAGAACTGGGGATACTGGAGAAACAACAACGACCCGGACCAGGGGGTCGCGGCCTTCATCGAGGACGCGACGGATACGAACTGGGTGTCGACGATCAATTATTCGTCCGTTCCCTCAACGCCGCCGGTCGGGAAGGAGCTGTGGGGATCGGGAGGGTACCCCGTGAAGGTGACGCCGGGCGCGGTGAACTCGGTGGCGATGGATGTCCTCGGGGACACGATCGGTGTGACGACCGGCGATGTCTTTTTCATCTCGTTCGGGATCCCCCGGTGCCCGTTGCCCACGCATGACTGCTGGGACGCCGAACTGGGTAATCCGGAAGAGCGGACCGAGTGGGGCGCGACCGGGTTCGAGGTCTCGACCGCGGACGAGGAATACCCCTCGAGAAACTGGAAGTTCTATGAGCACGACAAGGGCCCGTCGAACTGCGCGGGCGCGCCCATCGACAGCATCCGTAGGGGCTGGGTGGCGCGGGGGGGGTTCACCGCCGATACCCTGAGCGTCGGGATGTACAACATCTGGTACAGCATGACCGTCCGGTCTAATGTCCCGCCCATCATCGATCTCGGGCCCTTCGTGCATACGATGTTCGAAACCGGTACGGAAACGATCGAGGCGATCGTCACCGATTGCAACCCCGACAATCCCGGAAACGCGGGGATCCTGAGCGTGAGCCTGGTCCACGAAATCGACGGAGTTGCGCAGCCCGACATTCCGATGAATTATGCCGGGGCGGATTTCTGGGTGGTCGAGTATCCCGCACCAGCCGCCCCCGCGACGGTCGTCTACCACGTCAGGGCCGTGGACCTCGACGGTGCGGTCTCCGTCTCTCCTCCCCGGTCGTTCAACATCGTCTCGTTCGGAAAGCAGTGGTACGGAATCGATACGGGACTCTCCTGCGTGTCACAGACCATCTCCATGAGCGGCGAAGAAATCGACACGGCGGAGTTTTTCGATCCGCTCTCACCGGGCACGGTGGACGCCGACGACGGAATAGCGGGACCCTTCGACATCGGCGGGGAGATGACGCTGTTCAACCGGACATACCGGTACGCCTGGGTCGCCGTGAACGGCGCGGTCGGGTTGAGCGATACCCCGGCCGACACCGTAAAGATGGACCCACAGTTCATGGATGGATATTTTCTCGCGTATCCGTGTACCTTTGTCCCGGGGACCGATTTTGCCGTCGTCTCACCGTATTGGGCGGATTTCATACTGGGTGATTCAACCGGGAAATACGGCTCCATCCGGTATGGTGACGGAGGCGATTCCTGCAGGTTCATCGTCGAGTGGGATTCCGTCGGGGCGGGCCCGCAGGGGGGAGGGTTTCCCCACGTTGTCGTGTTCCGCCTGGTTCTCGACCGCTGTACCGGGACTGTGGAATTTCAATTCGACGCCGTGGGCAGCGCGGGTTACGACTCGATGGCCATCGTGGGAATGCAGAGTTTCACGGTTGGCGGCCCGGATTTATCCGGCACGGTGTTCGTGAACCGCGCGGGGTACCCCGTGGCGACCCGGCCCCGCGACGCCCGGTGCATGGGCTTTTCCCCGAGGAACCGCGCGCCCGCTGAAGGATGGCATCTCGTTTCCGCGTCGGTCCTCCCGGCGGACGGTAATTACGCGGCGTCGCGGCTCTTCCCGGGCGGTCCGTTGTACGATTACGTCATCAACTACACGGGGCAGGTGGACACAGTGCGTCCGGGCGGGGGTTACTGGATGAAGAACCTCCGGCCGGGAACGGACGGTTCTCCCGGCTCCTTTTTCGACAGTGTCAGTATCCCGGTACACGACCGGTGGAACCTTATCGGTGCGACATCGTTCGATCGACCGGTGTCGGACCTCACGGCCGTGGGTACCTCTTTCATCACCCCGCTCTGGGGATATAACTCCACGGGGTATTATCAGTCCACGGCCATCCGTCCGGGGGAGGCGTACTGGGTCAAGGTCTCCGGTGCGGGGACGCTCCAATTGGCCGCCTCCTCCGTTGTCCCGAAACTGTTTCCAGACAATGTGTTACAGGAAGCCAACGCCCTTGTGGCCCTGACGATCTCCGACGCGATCGGGCAGCGGAGGCACCTCTATCTGGGTATGGATATCCCGGACCGCGATCGTCCCGTATCCGTTGAACTCCCCCCCGTTCCACCCGCCGGTGTCATGGACGCGCGATTCGGGGACGGTACGATGCTCTGGGGATTCGACGGGGGAGACCTGAGGGATTCAGGCGGGCAACCGATTCAGATCCGCAGCGCGGTATCTCCCGTCACCATCCGGTGGGATCCGACCGACGGCACCGCACCGCCGGGATCATATGCACTCGAGGTTTTCCGCGACGGATCGACTGTGCGGTATCCGATGGAGAAGCCGGGTTCGGTCACGATGGATCCCGGGAGGTCACGGTTGAAGGTCGTCCCGGGATCGGTGAAGGAGCAGCCGTCGGAGTTTCATCTCTCCTCGAATTATCCGAACCCCTTCAATCCCGTGACGAGACTGGACTATTCCCTCCCGTCGGAAACGCGCGTCAAAATCGTGGTGTTCAACGTGGCAGGGGAAATTGTCGCGACCCTGATCGATGGCGACCGTCCGGCCGGCCGGCAATCGGTTCGCTGGGACGCCGGTGGACTGCCCAGCGGTGTGTATTACTGCCGGATGAATGCCGGGGATTTCACTTCGGTGAGGAAACTGCTTCTGCTGAAGTGAGATGACACCGCGTAGGATCCCGCGGCCGGGACCGTGGTTCAGTCTCCCGGCAGCAGGAGGAAGGTCATCCCTTCGTTTGCACCGGAGAAATCGGCGAGTTTCACATCCCCGGCACCCTTCAGAAAATCCTGGAGTTTGTTGTCGAAGGGGGAATATTCCTCGCCCGCCATGACCATCTCGAACCTTTCCCTTCGCCTGTAAACCCAGTTACGGACGGTGGTCTTCAGCGTGCCCCCCTTCCCCCCGCTCCCGTAACCATGGATGATCCGGACAACACGGGTCCGACCGGAGAGCAGAGCCCTCCTGAGCAGATCGTCCAGGTTGGTCTCGACCGCGTCGGCGCTCATCGGCGGATGCGCGACGTCGATGGTGACGACGACGGGCGGTGTCACGTCACCCCCGCCAGGGTCTTGTTCTCCACGCTGAGCGGCCCGGTGAGGATGACCGCGTAATGCCCGAGCGATGCCTGCCCGCAGTTTACCGCTCGCGCGCCGTCGACCTCGTCCGTTCCCCGCGCTTCATGGATGTGACCGCAGACCGTGACGTCCGGTTTGTGCCTTTCAATGAACTCCCTCACCGCGGTGCTCCCCACGTGCTGTCCGCCGCCGATGACGTCGAGCTTCGTCCCGCGCGGTGGCGCGTGAGGCACGAAGACCTTTATTTCCGCGTCCGCCACGTCGGCGTGCCCCGCCCTCGCGAGCGCCATGATCCGTTCCTCGGAGATTTCGTACGGTGTCTTCAACGGCGAATGCGGGGCGGCCGAAACGCCGAAGAACCCCACGCCCTCGATCGTCCGTCCGCGGCCGTTGATCGAGCACCCCATCCGGAAGAACATGTCGTCGTGTTCGGGAAGGTCCATGTTCCCGGCGACGCAGAGGACCCTCCCGCAGAGGCCGCCGAACATCCCGAGCGCGTCGGAGGCCTCCTTCAGCGAACCGAGCGTCGTCAGGTCGCCGCCGATCACCACCACGTCGGGGGACTCGGAGCCGATGATGGCCCCTGCGGTTTCGTACTTTCCGTGGATGTCCGTGAGTGCCAGGATTTTCATGATAGCATGTCCGGGTGCTGTTTTCTACATTCTGGAGGGTTACGGCTTTTCAACGTCCACAACGGGTAGACTATATGCCGGTACGGAGCTCGAAGTTTTCCCTTTCCGCGAAGGGGTTCACCGACGTCGTGGATATCACGTCGAAGGTCGCCGAGATCGTCTCCTCGGGGACCATGGACGACGGTATCGCGACTGTTTTCGTTCCCGGTTCCACGGCCGGGGTCACGACGATCGAGTTCGAGAGCGGGGCGGTCCGCGACCTGAGGGACGCCGTCGACCGCCTCTTCCCGCGGGACATCCGGTACGACCACAACGAGCGTTGGGGGGACGGCAACGGTTTTTCGCACGTCAGGGCTGCCGTGCTCGGTCCCTCCCTCACGATTCCCTTCTCGGGAAAGGCGCTGCTCCTCGGGACGTGGCAGCAGATCGTCCTGGTCGACTTCGACAACCGGCCGCGCCGCCGCGAGGTCATCGTTCAGGTCGTCGGCTGACCGGTCTTCCCGGAGGGTACACCGGGAACTCCGGCCGGGGACGGCCCTGGATCCACGATGGGACTCCCGGGACGTTTTCTCGCCATGGCGCCCTCGACGATCGTCCGGAGGGTGTCGGGAAATGAAAGCCCCGCCTCCTCGGCCGACTCCATGAAGCTGACTCCCTCGGTGAGGTCCGGGTTGGGGTTGACCTCGAGGATGAACACGTCCCCCTTTTTGTTCATCCGCATGTCGATCCGCGCGTAGTCCCGGCAACCGGTCACCGTGTACGCGGGGACGACAGCCTCTTCGATTTTCCTGATCTCTTTTCTGGAAATCTCCGCCGGGCAGACCGTGTGGACCTGGTGGTACGACTGGTCGAGCGGGGACCATTTCATCTCGTAGGAGATCAGCTTCGGGTGGTCATCCGGGAGTTCCGAAAAATCGAACTCGATCGCCGGCAGGACCCTCGGGGGGTCGTTCCCCAGTATGGAAATGTGCAGCTCACGTCCTTCGATGAACTCTTCGACGAGGATCGGCGGGGCGAATTCCGCGAAAACCTTCTCCAGCTGCGTGATGAGCGAGGGGTGATCGTACACCACGGAGTGGCGGGTCACCCCGGTGCTCGCGTCCTCCCTCGCCGGTTTCACGATCAGGGGGTATTTCAACCCGTGCCTCTTGGGAATCTTCGGGTGGTTGAGCATCCGGAAATGGGGCGTCGGGATCCCGTGCCCGGCGAGGATCTGTTTGGTGAACCCCTTTTTCTGGCAGAGGGAGAGCGCCCCGGGGGGCGCCCCGGTGTAGGGGATCCCGATGAGGTCGAAGTACCCGGCGACCGGGGCCTCCAGTTGGGGGTCATCGTGAAAATATTCCACCAGGTTGAAAATCACGTCGGGGCGCGTGCGGGAGAATGCGCCGTGGAGTTTTGTAAAATTATCCTCGGCGTTCAGGAGCTTCGAACGGAACCCCGCCTCCTCCAGGCCCTTCCTGACGGCGTCGTATTCCTCGGAGACGGTCGCGACGTCGATCTTGTAGACCGGGTTGAAATCCAGCGTCTTCGGGTCGATGTCTTTCAGTTTTTCATACTCGTCTTCGCCGGTATGGTTGTACACGACCCAGACGGACGGTTTTTTCGCAGTCATACTTCGGAAAGATTGTGTCGTTGTGAATATAAAAATTATTTACGTGGCCTGCGTCGCGTCCTCTCCGTCGGGATCCATCCACGTCATGATTTCCCCGGTTTTCCGGAGCGCCCGGGATAGTCTCTCCGGTCCTTCGCCCCCCGGCAGTCCCGACACGACCAGCATGAGTTTTGTGTTTTGCTCTTTCAGCCGGACCGTCCCCGGTTTCTCCGCCGCCACGCGCTCCATCAACCTCTGAAAAGGCGAACCGGCCGATGCCCCGCCGGATCCGTCCGGAGCACCGTAAAACACGGTGTCGGACTGTTCGGGAAGGGTGAAGGTCAGCGTGTCTCCCGAGAGCGAGACTTTCCTGATCCGCGCGCGTGAGGCGAGTTGTTTGATCCCGATGATCATGAACAGGTTCCCGACTTCGGGGGGATATTCGCCGAACCTGTCGGACAGCTCTCCCTTCATCGCGTTCAGCTCCTCCTCCGATGCGGTCCTGTAGAGCCGGCGGTAGAGGTCGAGCCTCTCGGTGTCCGATTCGATGTACAGATCCGGTATCAGCGCCTCGACGTCCGCGTCGACCACCGTTTCGACCGGCGGCGGCGCACCGGCCGTGCCGTCGGACCCGGGGACGAAGAGTTCGCCGAACTCATCCCGTTTGATCTCCGCCACCGCCTCCATGATCACCCGCTCGTACGTTTCGAAACCCATCTCGGCAACGAACCCGGACTGTTCCCCCCCGAGCAGGTTCCCGGCCCCGCGGATTTCGAGGTCGCGCATTGCGAGGTTGAACCCGGCGCCGAGCTCGGTGAACTCCTCCAGCGCCTGCAGCCGCCGCAGGGTGCCCCGGGGCATCGCAGCGAGGGGCGGTGTCAGCAGGTACGCGTACGCCTGCACGTTCGAGCGGCCCACGCGCCCCCGCAGCTGGTACAGTTCCGCGAGGCCGAAACGGTCGGCGCGGTTGACGATGATGGTGTTCACGTTGGGGATGTCCAGCCCGGATTCGATGATTTTCGTGCAGAGGAGCACGTTCGATTTTTTTTCCATGAAACCCAGCATCGCCTTCTCCAACTCGTGCCCGGCCATCTGCCCGTGGGCGACCTGGATCTTCGCCTCGGGGACGATTTCGGAGACCTGGCGCGCGATTACGTCGAGGTCGCTCACCCGGTCGTGGACGAAGTACACCTGCCCCCCGCGGTGCAGCTCCCGCACGACCGCTTCGCGGATCACATCGCGGTGGTGCACTCCCCCGCCGGACCCCCCGGGGACGATCTCGGTGTTCACCGCGAGCCGGTTCCGGGGGGGTGTCGCGATGAGGGAAAGATCCCTCGACCCGATGAGGGAAAACTGGAGCGTCCTCGGTATCGGCGTCGCCGTCATGGCGAGGGTATCGACCGTGGCCTTCATCCGCCGGAGTTTTTCCTTCGCGCTCACCCCGAAACGGTGTTCCTCGTCGATCACGAGCAGGCCGAGGTCCCTGAACGCGATGTCCTTGGATAACAGCCGGTGTGTCCCGATGACGATGTCGACGGTTCCTTCACCGAGGTCCCTGACGATGCGCGCCTGGTCCTTCTTCGACTTGAAGCGGGTGAGGTTTTCGATCCTCGTCGTGAACCGCGAAAGCCTGTCGTGAAAAGTATTGTAATGCTGGTGGGCCAGGATGGTGGTGGGCACCAGCACGGCCACCTGTTTTCCGTCGAGCACCGACTTGAACGCCGCGCGGACGGCGACCTCGGTCTTGCCGAAACCCACGTCACCGCAGACCAGCCTGTCCATGGGCGCGGCGGCTTCCATGTCTTTCTTGACGTCGGCGACCGCGGACGCCTGGTCGGGGGTGTCCTCGAACAGAAAAGACGCTTCGAGTTCCTTCTGCCAGTGCGAATCCGGCGAAAAGGCGAATCCCTTCTCATGCTTCCGGCGCGCGTACACCTTGATGATGTCGCGCGCGATATCCTTGATGCGCTTCTTCGCCTTCGCCTTGGTTTTCTCCCACTCGCCTCCGCCCAGCCGGTGGAGTGCGGGCTCATGTCCCTCGCTTGCGACGTATTTTTGCACGCGGTTGACGTAGCCGAGGTTGACGTAGAGCTTGTCGTCCTCCAGGAATAAAATCTTCATGACCTCCTGCTCGATCTCCGCGACGCGGATCCTCGTCAGTCCCCCGAACCTGCCGATGCCGTGGTCGGTATGCACCACGTAATCGCCTTTCTTGAGCTGCAGGAGGTCCTTCGGCGTGATGCCGCGGGTCTTCCGCCGACCCCCCGCCGGGCCGCGCTGTTTGTTGCGCCCGAAGATCTCGTGCTCGGTGAACAGCGCGATCTTCGCCGGCGGATAGATGAACCCGGAGTGGAGGGAGGAGGATATGATGGCGTACTCGGCGGGAGCGGTGGTTTCGGGGGGCTCCGGGTCGGGGGCGACGTCCGCCTCCGGGTCCGCAAGGTGTTCGGCGAGGAGGGTTTCCAGCCTCCCGGCCTCCACCTCCGTATTGCAGGTGAGGAAAACCGCGTTTCCCTCCCCCGTCTGTTTCTTGATCTCCCGGAGAAGGGCGGTCAGGTTTCCGTTGAAGGCCGGCTGGGGGGCCGATCCGAAATCGACCGAACCGGGTACCGGCGCGCGCTTCGAGCTCGTGCAAACCACCCTTCTGAAACGCGAGAGGTGCGCGTCGATCTCGTCGAAGGAAAAATTCGTCTCGATGCCCTCCCGGGCCAGCTCGTCGAATTCACCGCGGATCAGATCCGGTTCCAGGAAAACCACCACCGCGCCGTCGGCGAGGTAGACCGCCAGCGATGCCTCGGCGGGCCCTTCGCCTGCCGCAACATCCGTTCCGATCACTTCCTCTTCCCCGGCGTCCCCCCTCCCGGGTACCGAAATTTCAGGGATGATCGATGCCGACGGCAACTCCCGTATCGACCGCTGGGAAAGGGCCTCGAACTCCCGTATCGATTCCACCCGGTCACCCCAGAAATCGATCCGTACGGGGTTCTCCCCCGACCAGGGGTAGACGTCCACGATCCCTCCCCGGACGGAGTAGTCGCCATACCCTTCCACGAAATCCTTCCGTTCGAACCCGAGCTCTTCGAGCCTGCCGATGAGGCCGTCGAACGGATGGTCCGA
>QJVY01000253.1 GCA_003235555.1 Ignavibacteria bacterium
TACGCGCACTGGGAGAAGGCCGGACTCTTCCGGGCGAAACCGGACACCGGCAGGACCCCCTACACCGTCGTCATCCCACCGCCCAATATCACCGGCATCCTCACGATGGGGCACGTCCTGAACAACACCATCCAGGACGTCTTCATCCGCTGGAAACGGATGCAGGGGTACGAAACCCTCTGGATGCCGGGCACCGACCACGCCGGTATCGCCACGCAGAACGTCGTCGAAAAGTCGCTCGTAGCGGCGGGGACCAACAGGCACGAACTCGGGAGGGAGAAATTCATCGAGCGGGTCTGGGAATGGAAGAAGGAATACGGCGGGACGATCATCCGGCAATTGCGGAGGCTCGGCGCATCCTGCGACTGGGAGCGTGAACGCTTCACCATGGACGAGGGCCTCTCCCGCGCGGTCCAGGAGATGTTCGTCCGGCTGCACAAAAGGAATCTCATCTATCGGGGAAAGTATATCGTCAACTGGTGCCCGAAGGACCACACGGCGATCAGCGACGACGAGGTGAACTACCACGAACAAAATGGAAACCTCTGGCACATCGCCTACCCGGTCGTCGGTTCCGACGAACGGGCCGTCGTGGCGACCACGCGGCCGGAAACCATGCTCGGCGATACCGCCGTGGCCGTCAACCCCTCCGACAAACGGTACCGCGGCCTGATCGGAAAGATGGTGTCGCTCCCCCTGGCCGGACGCGAAATTCCGATTATCGCCGACGAGGCGGTCGACATGGAATTCGGCACCGGTATGGTGAAGGTCACCCCGGCGCACGACCCGGACGATTTCCTCATCTGCCAGCGCTACAACGAGAACGCGGGAAAGAAAGAACCAATGACGCCGCTCTCGATCTTCGACGTCTCGGCTACGACGAACGAAAACGTCCCCGGGAAATACCGGGGGCTCGACCGGTTCGCGGCGAGAAAGTCGGTCGTGGCCGACCTGGAAGCCGGCGGATTTTTAATGAAAACCGAGCCGTACACGCACAACGTCGGCAGGTGTTACCGTTGCGACACCGTCATAGAGCCCTACCTCTCGGACCAGTGGTTCGTCAGGATGAAACCTCTGGCCGAACGCGCCCTCGCCGTCGTCCAGAAGGGCGATATCCGGTTTTATCCCGAGCGGTGGGTGAAAACGTACGAACACTGGATGACGAACATCAGGGACTGGTGCATCTCGCGGCAGCTCTGGTGGGGTCACCGGATCCCGGTGTGGTACTGTGTCGGTGACGACCATTGCAGGATCGAATGCCGTAACCCGATCGTCTCGGTGACCAAACCCGATTCTTGCCCGCACTGCGGGTCGTCGAACCTCCGCCAGGACGAGGACGTGCTCGACACGTGGTTCTCATCCTGGTTGTGGCCCTTTTCAACACTGGGATGGCCGGACGACACTCCGGAACTCCGGTATTTTTATCCCACGGACACGCTTGTTACCGGGCCAGACATTATTTTCTTCTGGGTGGCGAGGATGATCATGGCCGGCCTCGAGGTCACCGGAGACATTCCCCTTCCCGACGGCTCCCCGAGAAAAGACGAGGCCTCGCGCATTCCCTTTCAACATGTCTACTTCACGAGCATCATCCGGGACATGAAGGGCCGGAAGATGAGCAAGTCCCTGGGAAACTCTCCCGATCCGATCGAGGTTATCGGGGAGTACGGGGCCGACGCGCTGCGCTTCACGATCGTCTATCTCGCCCCCCTCGGGCAGGACGTGCTCTACTCGAACGAGAAGTGCGAGATGGGCCGGAACTTCGCCAACAAGATCTGGAACGCGGGACGGTTTTTGATGATGAACGCCCGCGAGACCGGCGCCGCCCCGGGCGGCCCGGAAGGGCTCGACACCCACGCCGACCTCGCCGACCGCTGGATTGTCTCGAGGTTCAACTCCACCGCGGTCGCGCTGAACGCAGCGCTCGAGAAATTCGAAATCAACAACGCCGCAAAAGTCCTCTACGATTTCGTCTGGCACGACTTCTGCGACTGGTACCTCGAAATGATGAAGGGAAGGATCTACGGCGACGAACCGGCGGGGGTGAAGACGGCGGTCGTGGGCCGGGCGATGTACATTTACGAACAGACGCTGAACCTCCTCCATCCCTTCATGCCCTTCCTCACCGAGGAGCTCTGGCAGAACCTCCGCGAGCGGGGAAAGGGGGCTTCGATCATGGTCGGCCCCTTCCCGGCGGGAGATCCGGAGCGCGTCAGCGGCGCGACGGAAGAGGAAATGTCCTTCGTCCAGGAGTGCATCAACGCCATCCGGAACATCCGGGGGGAACTGTCGGTACCGCCGTCGCGCGAAATCACTCTGCTCGTCCGGTTCGCCGATCGATCCAAAAGCGCCGTCGTGACGAAATACGAGGGGTATTTCCGGAGGCTCGCACGGGTTTCGTCGATCGGTATGCACGGGCCCGGGAACAAACCACCGCAGTCGGCCTCGGCCGTCGTCGCGGGGGGTGAAATCTTCGTCCCGCTCGGGGGGCTCATCGACCTCGACGCGGAACGGAAACGCATTCAAAAAGACCTCGACCACGCGACCGCCATGCTCGGCAGCACCGAAAAGAAACTCCAGAACAAGAGTTTCGTGGACAAAGCCCCGGCGCAGATCGTCGAGCAGGAGCGAGCAAAGCTCGAATCGTTCAGGGCGACGGTCGAAAAACTCAAATCCAGCCTCGACGACATCGGATGAACACAGCCGCCCGCATCGCGACCGGACTGCTTCTAACGGTCACCCTCACCCCCCTGCTCCTCCGCGCGCAGGATGGGCTCACCGACGTCGCCACCATTTCAGAACGGCTGAGGCTTTTCGCCCCGGCCACCCTCACCGCCGACCTCTCGATGTTGTCCGCGGGAGACCGGGAGGCGCTTGCCGGAATACTCCGGGCGGCCCGGACAGTCGAGGATTTGTACATGTACCAGGAGTGGGAGGGAAACCTTTCGCTCCGCGAGCAGCTTCGCGGTGACACATCGGCGGAGGGCCGGGTGTGGCTGCGATATTTCATGCTCAACCTGGGCCCCTGGTCAGTCACGGACAGGTACAGGGCATTTCTACCGGACGTTCCGGACGTGAAGCCCGCGCGCGGCACACTCTACCCGCCGGACATGACCCGGACCGAGTGGGGCCCGTGGTTCATCAAACTCAATGACGCGGTACAGAAAAAAGCCACGGGACCCCTCCACGTCATACGGAGGGACAGCTCGGGATCGCTCGTGCCCGTCCCCTATTCCGTTGAATATGCCGCACGGCTCGCGCCGGCCGGGGAGGAACTGCGGTCGGCGGCCGGCCTGGTCACCGACTCCAGCACCAAGCATACCCTTCTTGCCATCGCAGGGGCGTTCGGCGACGACGACTACGCGGCCGCCGAGAAGGCCATGCTCGGCTCCTCGGGTCCGCTGAACATCATGATCGGTCCCACCGACAGGTCCGCGGACGGCTTGTTCCGGTATAAGCGGGGGTTCGAGGCAGTCGTCGGCCTGCGGAACACACGGGAAACAGAACGCCTGGCGATGCTCGAAAACCACCTCCCCGCCATCGAAAAACATCTTACGGGGAAAACGACCATCGGTCCGGGCGACACGCGCGGCGCGACGATCCGGGTGGATGACGCCCTCTACATGGGGGGAGGGGCGAAGGTCGGCGCCGTGGGCACCGCCGTCCGGCTTCCGTCGGACACCAGCCACGTGAAGGGGGAGGATACGAGGACCACCATCCTGCGGAACGTCCATGAAGCCAAGTTCCGGCTGATACAGAAACCGATCGCCGATGCGATGCTGAACCCGGCGCAGGCGGCGGCGGTCACCTTCGACGCATTCTTCCTGCACATGATGATGCACGAACTTACCCACCGCCTCGAGGGCAGCGGGCCGGACACCCTTCCTGCCGCCGGGGGAAAACCCGTCGGCGCGGCACCGGCCCCGGTGGCGCTCGAAGAGGCTCGCGCGGACGCTGCGGCGCTCGCGGGGCTGCAGTTTTTAATCGACAAGGGTACGCTCGACAAGAAAACCGAACTCTCTCTCTACGCCACCGAGTTCTCCTCCCTCCTGCGGGCGTTGAGGTTCGGACTAACCGATGCGTACGCCACCGGCGCCGCGATCCAGTTGAATTACTACCTCGAACGCCAGGCCGTGCTCCCCGATTCCGACGGCCGCCGGTTCCGGGTGGACATCCGGGCAATGCAGAAAGCGTCGAGGGAACTCTTTTCGGAGATCGCGTCGCTCCTGAACGATCCCTCAGCCCCGCGCCGCGACACCTTCACCGCAAAGTACGCCGTCGTCCCCCCCGGGCTCGCCACCCTGCGGGAACGGCTCAACGGCGTCCCATACGATCTCGAACCATCCTTCCCTTCCGCACCCTGAAACTCCCATAGCATCCGGCGCAGTTTCACTCCGCGTTCGGGCGGTACACCCCATCGCATCCCCCTTGATCGGCACCGCTCGGCCGCGTAAGTTTCTTTCGTAAGAATTTTCGGATACAACCGATTCCCTCCTCCGTCCTCCCGTTTCACTGATTCGTTCACCCGCGCGTTCGACCTGAGCGGACGCTCCAACATGGGAGGCACTCATGTCACTGGCCAGGACCATCTCCGTCATCTCCCTCCTCCTTCTCCCGCTCCTTAACGTTTTCGCCCACAAGGAATACGTTCACCAGTACCTCGCGATCGAGGCGATGAACCTCCTCCTCGACCGGTATCCGGCCTTGGCTACGACACCGCTGCCCTCACACGTCGGCACGCAGTCCGGCGACTGCTCAGGCTTCCAGTTCACAAACGGGATGATCGCGACCGGCGCGTACCGGGAGGACTGCGAGGACCCCGTCTATCATTACGGGGACCTCATCCCGGGCCTCGACAACGCCTACTTCAGCGCGTCGCACTTCTGGGACGCCGACGCGGGGGACAATTCGACGATTCTCATCTGCGACGTCACCTGCGGGTGGTACGCGAATTCCTACCAGAAATCCCTCCGGTATGTGCTCCCCGGCGCGTACGGCACATGGACCGCGAAACTGACCTGGCCTAGGGGACTCTCGCATTTTTACCTCCAGGAGGGAGGGACCGGTTCGATATTCCATTACGGGATGATCGGGTTCGAATACGACGACCTCGCGCAGTTGTACCGGGACGGTACCTGCCGGATCACCGGATACCTGGATGTCACCGGGAAGTGGCAGACCGCGACCACGGTGCCGGACCAGCTTCCGCTTAATATCATCGCGCCGCAGAACGTGAGGGACAGGATCGCGTGGGAGGTGATCGGGAGGATCGCGCACCTGCTGGGCGACATGGGGGTCCCCGCCCACGCACACAACGACATCCATCCCCCCTTCTGGTGGAACAACGAACCGGCTGACATATACGAGGAAGAGATGGGGAATCTGTACACTGTGTGGACGTTCCGGGACGCGCTGGACCAGGGAGGGCTGCTGGATATTTTCGGATCGGTCCCGTCACACTCCCCGGAAGGGATCATGCGTTATCTTCTTTACACGGTGAACCAGATCGCCGACAGGTTTCCTTCGAACGATCGGGACGGCGACACCGTCTACGATCTTGCGTGGGGGGAGGACGACTACTCCGTGTTGAGTTTAATCGATGCGGCGACGACACCGGTGGGTTCACGTGACCTCTTCCATCGCGAGACTGCGGATTTTGCGTTTGTCTATAGTATTCGGGCGATCGCCGGGCTCTACGAGTGGTTCGCCGTAGAGACGGGGATGCTGAATGTCATCACCCTCTCCACCAATTTCCCCGGGGGAACACTCCTTGTCAACGACAAACCCGCCAGATCTCCCGTTACGCTTGTCCTTCCCGCGGGATCGCCATTCACCGCCGAGGCCTCCGACCAGTGGACGACCGACCTGGTCACGGACCTTCCGGTGAAAATGCTCTTCCAACAATGGGAGCCGGCCGCGGGGACGGAGGGAACGATCCCCCCCGACGCGATGCGCTTCGAAGCGGTTGCCGCGCCGGGTGCAGCCTATACCGCCATCTTTGAAGAGGAAGTGATCGTCGTCCCCGACCCCCCACAGGCTCCCGGCTTGAGCGGATCCACGGTCATGGCGGGATCGATACGGTACCCGCGCCTGAGCTGGACGGCGGTAGCGGGCGTTTCCCTCTATCGTCTTTACCGGTACATCTGTGCGGACGGCTTGGAATGCTTCGGCCGCCCCCGGCCGGCCCTGATCTATGAAGGCCCCAAGCGCGCCTTCACCGACGGTTACATCATGGTGGGGACGAAGCTCGCCGACTCCCGCGCGTACTACTACGTGGTGGCCGTGGCGGGGGAACAAGTCTCCCCACCCTCGAACACGGTCAGCTATGGCATCCAGGGAAACGTCGTGTGGAGCGCCGGCATAGATGCCGGACCGACGGGGCTCGTGGGAATATACCCCAACCCCTTCAATCCCTCCACGACGGTTGAGTACACACTGGCCGGCGAGGGTACCGTCTCCCTAAAGGTCTACAACGTGCTGGGAGAGGTCGTCAGCACGCTTTTCGAGGGCCGGGAGAACGCCGGAGCCCACTCCAGGGAGTGGGACGCATCGCGGTTTCCCGGTGGCGTGTATTTCCTCGAGCTCACGGTCAGCGAAAGACTTACCGGCGGCGTCTACCACGAGCGGATGAAAGTGATTCACCTGAAATAACCGGCTGCCGCAGCGGATCGGCGGAGGGGGTTGTGAAACGGTATGACCACAAACGGCGGGGCTTTTCTTGCAAAGCCCCGCCGGAAAGAGTATATTTGCCGTCGGACCTATGCCGCTCATCGAATTCTCCCCCTACTGGTTTCTCCTCTTCGGCGTGGGGGTCGCTTCCGGCTTTCTCAATGTGATGGCCGGGGGTGGGTCGACGATCACGCTCCCCGTCCTGATTTTCCTCGGTCTCGACGGGGCACTCGCCAACGGGACGAACCGCGTGGCCATCCTCGTCCAGAACATCTCCTCCGTATCTTCATTTCACAAATCACAACCCTACTCGCTCCGGACGGTACTCGGTTACGCCGCGTGGACCCTCCCCGGCGCGGTGGCCGGGGCGATCTACGCCACGCGGATCAGCGACCAGCTTTTCCAGACCATCCTGGGAGTGATCATCCTCGGCGTGGTGATTACGCTGATCATCCCGAGAGGGACGATCCTCTCGACAGCAAAGCGGCACCTCGCCGGACGTTCCCCGTGGATCTATCCGGCGCTCTTTGGGATCGGTTTTTACGGCGGTTTCATACAGGTCGGGGTTGGATTTCTGTTCATGGCCGCCCTCTATCATCTCCTCCGGCTCGACCTCGTGAACGTGAACAGGTACAAGGTGTTCATCGTCCTGGTCTACACCCTCCCCGCCCTGGCGATCTTCATGTGGAGCGGGGACGTCGACTGGATCCTCGGCTGGATCCTCGCTGCCGGGAGCGCTCTCGGCGCCTGGCTGGCGGTCAAAGTGTCGGTCAGGGGCGGGGAAAAATTCGTCAGGATCGTCCTGATCATTGCCCTCCTGATCATGGGAGGTAAGCTCCTTTTTTCGTAAATTCCTGAACCGCACGGCCCGAAAACTCACGGGCCCGAAATTCAAGGCAAGGAGGACAACCATGGCAGCAACCAACACAACCGGCACACGCGCACTCATCAACCCCCGCCCGGGCATTTTCGCGCTCGCCCTGGCGGCGGTATTGTTCTTATCGGTACCGGCAAGTCGCGCCGACGAGGGGATGTATCCCCTGAGCGAGATCGGGAAACTGAACCTGGCGGCCCATGGGTTGAAACTCACCGCCGCGGACATTTTCGATCCCGGCAAGGGGGGTCTCGTCGACGCCATCGTCCGGGTCGGGGGGTGCACCGGTTCGTTCGTCTCACCCGAAGGATTGATCATCACCAACCACCACTGCGCATTCGGCATCGTCCAGCAGGCGAGCACCCCCGACCGGGATTACATCACCGACGGGTTTTTCGCCCCGGACGGGCGCGCCGAGCTGCCGGCGCCCGGGCTGACAATCCGGATCACCGATTCGTACACCGATGTTTCCGCGGAGGTCCTCGCGGACCTCCCCGATACCATGGATTACACCGCCCGGTCGGAGGCCATCTCGCGCCGGATGAAGGAAATCGTGGCCCGGGCCGAGGCCGACCACCCGGGCAAGCGGGCGGACGTCTCCGAAATGTTCCCGGGAAAATCCTACCTGCTCTTCATCTACACCTATCTGCGCGACGTACGCGCCGTGTACGTCCCCCCCCGTTCGGTCGGGGAATTCGGCGGGGAGACCGACAACTGGGTCTGGCCGAGGCACACCGGCGACTTCGCCTTCGTACGGGCCTACGTGGGCCCCGACGGATCGCCGGCGGATTATTCCCCGGATAATGTCCCGTACAAACCGAAACGTTTTCTGAAGGTCGATCCCGCCGGTGTCGAGGACGGAGACAACGTTTTCATCCTGGGCTACCCGGGACGCACCTACCGCCACCAGTCATCGTCGTTCCTCGCCTACGAGGAGGACGTGCGGATGCCGTACGTCGCCGACCTCTACCGCTGGGAAATATCGGTCATGGAGGCGCTGGGGGACGAGGACCCGGCCGGGGCGATCAAAATGTCGGGGCGGATCAAGAGCCTCTCCAACGTCATGAAAAACTACACCTCCAAACTCCAGGGGATGGCACGGCTGGGACTGACGGCGGAGAGGGCGGCCGAGGACAGCACGCTCACGGCGTTCATCGCGGCCGATCCCGCGCTGGCCGCACGGTACGGTGACATGCTCGACGAACTCGAAAGGGTCTACGTTTCCATGCGGCAGGACGCGGACCTCTCGCTCACGCTTGAGTACATGAACAGGTCGGTCGTGATGCTCTCCGTCGCGCGCCAGCTTCTCGAAGCCTCGGACGAAATGCTCAAACCGGACATCGAACGGAGGTCGCCCTACATGGAACGAAACCTCCGGTCCACCAAAACCTCCCTCCTGCGCTCCCTCCGGGAATACGTCGAGCCGGCGGACCAGAGGTTTCTCAGGGAATTTTTTCTCGACGCGTCGGACCTCGACGTCAACCACCGGATCGGGGCGATCGATTCGCGACTGGGGGAGACGAACGTCGAGGGGGCGATCGACGAGTTCATTTCGGCCGCCTACGGTTCCACGCGCCTCACCGATTCCGCCTTCGTGGCGAACTGCTTCGGCATGGCGCCGGACAGCCTTTCGGCGATCGACGACCCGTTTTTGAAACTTGCGGCGGACCTCCGGCCCGCCTACGAGGCCGAGAGGTCGCGCTCGGTCGAACGGAGGGGCGCCCTTACCAAGCTCAACGGCGAGTACGCCGAGGCGAGGGAACTTCTGCTGAAAAAAGACTTCATCCCGGACGCGAACGGCACGCTTCGGATGACCTTCGGATCGATCAAGGGGTACACCCCGGCGGACGCGCTGCATGCCGAACCGATCACGACGATACGCGGTGTGATCGAGAAAACGACGGGCAGAGAACCGTTCAATACGCCGGCGAAAATCGTCGAACTCTACGGAAAAAAGGACTACGGCCGGCTGGCAAGCCGGAAACTCAGGACCCTGCCCGTCTGCCTGCTCTATAACCTCGACACGACGGGGGGGAATTCGGGCAGCCCGCTGCTGAATGCGGCCGGGGACCTCGTCGGGGTCAACTTCGACCGTGCCTACGGCGCGACGATCAATGACTTCGCATGGGACGAATCGTACAGCAGGTCGATCGCCGTGGACATCCGCTACGTACTCTGGATGACCGCAAAGGTTGCCGGCGCGAACCGGATCATAGGCGAACTGGGGGTGGGGCCGGTCGATTGAGGATGGCGCGGAATGCGCGTGACAGGACCGTATCTGGATCTCGAACACTGATGAAGCGAAACATGAATACAACAGCTATTACGGCACTGATGCTCGGGGGCCTTCTCTTCACGTCCTGCCGCGAAGAGGGCCCGCGGGGTTTCCCGGTCGAGGACCGCGCGCGCGCCGTCAACGAAACGATGCAGTACCGGCGCGACGCCGAGGAGTTTTTCAGGAACAGCCCGGCATCCCCGTTCAACATCGAGCCGGCGGTCCCCTACGAAGGGGTGCGCTGGTTCCCCCCGGACCCCGAGTATTATTTCCTGACGAAACTCGCCAGGTATGAGGCCCCGGAAACCGTAAAAGTGGTGGGAACGGGCGGCGAGTCGCGCACGCAGCTCCGCATCGGGTACTTCCCCATCATGATAGGCGGGACGCAGTACCGGTTGAACGTTTACAAGGACACCGACGATGACATCCGCCGGCATCCCCAGCTTGCGGCCCATCTCTCGGTCTGGTTCACCGATGAGACGACCGGCAGGGAGACATACGAGGTCGGAAGATACGTGAACGTCGAGCCGGAAAACCCTGATCCGGACCATCTCTACGCCGTAAATCTCAACAACGCGTACAACCCCTATTGCGCCTACCGTTCGTCATATTCCTGTGCGATTCCGACCGAAGACGACCACATTCCCGTCGCGATCCGGGCAGGAGAGCTGAAATACCACACGGAGTGAATAATTGCATTTTACGGCCAATCGGGGTACATTTGACTGCTTTGACCGACCGCCCGGAAATACATGGATTTTAGGAAACTCTACCGTACGATAGAACTCATCGGATCGAAGAGCGTCGACCGGGAGGAGGACCTTCTCAAGGGCGTCATGACCGAAGTCGTCCAGAACGAGGAGATCATGATCAAGGGTGGGCGGATCTGGAAACTCAACCCGCGGGACGAAACCTACCAGCTCTTCGACCAGATCGGCGAGGTCGAACACATCAAGACACCGTACAGCCTCAAGGTGGACGACTACCCGGTCTTCCAGGAGCTCCACAAGTCCAAGACGATCATCTGCGACGAGCAGGACCAGTACCTGAGGAACCGGGGCATCAGCTATTACTCGGCAACCGGGATCGGCGACAGGGTGTCGGTGAACGGCCACAGGCTCTACAAGTACGTGATGGCCTTCAACGCCGATAACCTGGACGAGACGTTTACGGCGACTCTCAACATCATCGGCTCGGCGGTCAATTCCGCCCTCGCCGCCAGGAAGTTCGAACGCAGGACGAAAATTCTCGAGCAGGACCTCGACAAAGCGAGGGAGATCCAGCGGAGCATCCTCCCGGAGCACGAAAAACGCTTTCACAACTACGATCTCTACGGCGTGTCGCTGGCCGACAGGATTGTCGGAGGGGATTTTTTCGACTACCTGGAGATCGAAGGGGACACCGAGCGTCTCGGGTTCGTCATCGGGGATGCCGCCAGCAAGGGGTTGTCGGCGGCGGCGCAGGCCCTCTACACCTCCGGGGCGCTGCGGATGGGATTCGAATTCCAGACGAAGATCAGCTCACTCCTCTCACGGGTCAACAAGCTCCTGCACAAGACCTTCACCGTGGAACATTTCGTGACGCTCTTCTACGGAGAGCTCACCGACGACCGGAACGGGCTCGTGATCTTCGCGAACTGCGGTCACAATAATCCCGTCCACTACCGGGCCGCCGACGGGACGACGGAATTCATCGAAACCACCGGGCAGATCATGGGACCGTTCCCGAACGAAACGTTCAAAACGGAAAACTTCCTGATGAACCCCGGCGACATCCTGTTCCTCTACACGGACGGGGTGTCCGAGGCCATGGACCAGCAGGAACAATTTTACGGGGAGGAGAGGATCCGCGATCTCGTGGCGAAGCACCACGACCTGACCGCGAGGGAGCTCACGCAGACCGTCCTGGATGACGTGCAGAAATTCAGCAGCCTCGGCACGCAGACGGACGACAAGACCATCGTTACCATCAAAAGATCACGTTGACAGTGATTGGGAGATCAACTCATGGCTGATGACAGCAAAACCATCGGGACCGTCGTATCGGTAAGCAGCAGCTCGGTATCGGCGATCATGAAGAACAGCAAGAACGGCCAGGCCGGCAACGGCGCCTCCCCGTCGGGCAGGATCGGCGCCTTCGTCACCATCCCGGACGGTGGTTTTACCGTGGTCGGAATGATCTCTTCGGTCCGCACCGACGATCCCCGTTCGGAACTCGACAGCGAGGGGGGGAACAGGCGGATCATGGATATCCAGCTCATCGGGACCGTCCATGAAGGGTCATTCACCAGGGGACTCTCCTCGTATCCGTTCATCGGCGCGCCGGTGCTCGGGGCGGACAAGAAGAGCCTGAAGTCGATCTTTTCGGCCTACCAGGACATGGATTTTTCGTTCGGAGTCCTTCCGCAGCTCGACAAGGAACGGCTGTACCTGGACCCGAACAAGTTTTTTTCGAAGCATATCGCGCTCTTCGGATCCACCGGCTCGGGCAAGTCGTGCACGGCGGCCTCCATCCTCCAGAAAGTCACCATGCTGGAGAACACACACGTCGTCCTCCTGGACCTCCACGGCGAGTACGCATCCGCCTTCACGGACACCGGCAACCTCATCAACATCACCGACATCGAACTCCCCTACTGGCTGATGAACTTCGATGAACTGGTCGAGACGCTCATCGATGAAACCGAGGCCTCCGCGATGAACCAGATGATGGTGATGAAGGAGGCGATCCTCGACTCCAAGCGTGGGAAAAACCTGACACTGAAGGACTACCTCACGGTCGACACCCCCGTCTTCTTCGATTTTCTCGACGTGAGCGCCCGGATGCGTTCACTCGACACCGAGCGGACCCTGAGCGGCAAGGAGGGACCCTTTTACGGACAGTTCACGCGGTTCCTCGTCCGGCTCGAGAGCAAACTCACCGACAAGAGGTACGAGTTCCTCTTCAGGCCGAAGAACTACAAGACGTCCGACACCTTCCCCAGCCTGCTGACGAAGCTCTTCGCCCTCGACTCGAACAAACGGGTGACGATCATCGACCTCAGCCGCGTGCCCTTCGACGTCATCAACGTGCTGGTGTCGCTGCTCGGCAGGATCATCTACGATTTCAACGTCTGGAACGAAGCGAGGGCGGACTTTCCGATCCTCGTGGTCTTCGAGGAGGCCCACGCGTACCTCTCCATGCACGGAAGGTCGCACGCGGCGAGGAAAACGGTGGAACGGATCGCGAAGGAAGGAAGGAAATACGGCGTGAGCTGCATGATCATCAGCCAGCGCCCCGCCGAGATCTCGGAGACGATCACCGCCCAGTGCAACAACTTCATCTCCATGCGCCTGCTGAACCCCAACGACCAGGCCTACGTGCGGAAACTCCTGCCGGACGCGCTGTCGGACCTCATGGACGTCCTGCCGACGCTGCAGCAGGGTGAAGCCTACATCATCGGGGACTCGGTCCCCGTCCCGTCGAGGATCATCATCGACATCCCCTCCCCCACGCCCGCGAGCGGCGACGTGAAGTTTTTCGAGCGCTGGAAGACCAAGCAATCGGAAACGGACGTCAACAGCGTCGTCGAAAAGTGGTGGAAGCAGGAACGGTCCTGAATCGTCCACCGGCCCCCGCCGGGCCTCGTCCGGGCGGCCTTACCGCAGGAGGAGCATCCGGCCGGTCCGCGTGAAGCCCGGCGTTGTGAAGGTGTAGAAGTACACGCCGCCCGCCGACCCCCTCGCCTCCCAGGTGAACCTGTGGCTCCCGGGCGTGAGCAACCCATCGAAGATCGTTCCCACACGCCGGCCGAGGACATCCGTCACCCGGAGGGATGCCCGGACCGCCAACGGCACGTCGACGGTGATCGTCGTCGCCGGGTTGAACGGGTTCGGAAAATTCCGGTGTAACCGGAACGCTGTCGGTACGGGGCGGGCGGAACCTTCATCCACCGCGGTGACGACCGAGCCGTCGAGGTACCCCACCAGGCGGTCCAGGAAGTCCCGCCGTTTTGCGGTCGAGTAGACTCCTTCCAGTCCGAACCCCACCACCACGACCCTCGAGCTGTCCCCCACACCGTTCCTCCTCACCGCGGCGGTGCCCCCCGTGTGGGCCCCGTAGTCCAGGACGGGAACCGTTCCGGCGTCGAGCGGCAGGAGCACGTCCCTCGATGTCTGCTCGACGACGCCCGGACCCGTCGTGAAGAAGGTCAGGCTGTCGAGGATCTCTCCGTCGATTCCGCTGTTGTACGCCAGCACGGTGTTCGTATCGAAGCCGACGCGGCAGAGGTCCGTAAAGACATGCGCCCCCGTGTTCTCCTCGACGAGGTTCTGCCCCATCAGGAGGAGGTGGCTCCCCGAGGCGATCGCGGCCTCCAGGGAATCGAGGGCGGCCGCGGGAAGGCTCTCGGCAAGGTCGGCCGTGTAGTAGACGAGAACGCGTTTCGAGAACTCGGACGCCCGGCTCATCGGCGCCGGGCCCTGGCGTGATTCATCCCAGCGTCCGGCGCGGAGCCCGGCGTCGGCGGCGGCCGTCTCGAAGTACGAAAGATATTTCCCGCTGTCGAAGGCGGAGACGATGAACAGGTCCGCGGGACCCAGGCGCATCGTCACCGCGGTGTCCCCGGAAAGATTCAGCGGTTCGATGGTCGCCGGCGAAAAGGGGATGGCGGCCTCCACCGTCAGCCGGGGATATTCGGCCACGCCGGGTTCGGTCACGTAGAGGGTATCGAAGGTGAAATGCCCCGCACCGTCCGTGGCGGCCATGAGGGTCGTGTCCCCGACCAGCCGGTCCGCGGTGAGCACCGCGAGACCCTCCACCGGGGCCGAGGTGGCGGAATCGACGATGATCCCCGACAGTACCGCGCTCGCGAGCCGCGTCATCGGGACGGCCACGAAGATTGTCGAGTCGGTCTCGAAGGAGGCGGAAACCGGCCGGACCGCGTACGGGTAGGACATCGCCGAGAACAGGGGGTCGGCGGTCGAATCCCCCTCGTAGTACCTGAAGGTGAAAACGGGGTCCGTGTCACCGATCAGTCGCTCATCACCGGTCGCGAGGTTCAGGACCCTCCCGTTTTTCAGCGTGTCCCCGGCGGCCGAATCAACAAGGACCCCGGTGATGGTCGCCAGCGGCGGCTGCAACCGGAAGACGCCGAGCTCGCTGAAAAAACCCGAGGTCGCGCTGAGAACGATATTCGACGGTTCGTCCGGATGGATTTTCAGACTCCACATATAACTCGCCGGGGGTAGGCCGTCGCCCAGCGGCGTCCAGCTCCCGCCCCCGTCGGTTGTCCTGTACACCGTCGAGAGCACGCCGCTGAACGAGCCCACGTAGACAATGCCCGGATCGGTCGGATCGACGACGATCGACCAGGTGGCGAATTTCTGAAGCGCCGTCCTGTTCCAGGTCGCCCCCCCGTCGGTCGTCTTCCACACGTCGAGAGTGGTATCGAGCGATCCGTACGTCGTCGCGTAACCGACGGTAGGCGCCAGGGGATGGAAGACGATCTTGGGTACCTCCTGGAACTCGCTCCCTGCGGTGCCCTGCTTGACGATCGTCCAGCTGAGGCCCCCGTCGGTGCTGCGGGAAATGGTGCCCCCGCCGGTCCCGGCACAGAGGACGTCCGGATCGTCGGGTTTCACCGCGAGCGCGCAGAGCCGGTTCGACGAAACGCCCCGCTCTTCCCAGGTGGCGCCCCGGTCGGTGCTTCGGTACACCTTGCCATCGGGAAAATTTCCGGCGTAGATTGTGTCGGGGGCGGGGGGATACATCGTGATGCTCTCCCCGTCGATGCTGAACCCGGGAAGAACGTTCGACCAGGTGACACCCGCATCGGTCGTGCGGCGGAGGCCGCCGCTGGATGAGGCCGCCAGCACTGTCGAGGTGTCGACCGGGTGTACGAGGATCTGCCGGATCGCGACGAGACCCGGGCTGCTCCAGCCGTCCCAGGAAGTACCGCGGTCCCTCGAGATGATGATCCCGCCGGTGACTCCCTCTGCGTAGATGACGTCCGGATCCTTCGGGTTCAGCGCCACCGTCAACCCGGCGGCATTCCCCCTCATCCTCCAGGCCTCCTGACGCGCGAATCCGCTCTGGAGGGAAAGGCCCGCGCACAACGAGACAATGAGCCAGCCTGACCCGGACAGGCCGTACCGGACCGTCCGGGATCCCGCGGCGGCCACGGGACTATTTTCCCCCGTCGATGACAGGGGCCGGTCCGAGGACGTCGTCTATCGAGAGATTGTGTATGGTGCCCAGTCCCAGCGCCGTGATGCCGGCCTCGATTTTCGCCCGGTCACCCACCACGATCACGGCGACATTCGAGGGATCGATGTATCTGTTCGCGGCCGCCAGCACCTGTTCCTTGCTGACCGCGAGGACATTCCCGACGTAGGTGTTGAAATAATCGTCGGGCAGGCCGTACATGATGAGCTCCGCGAGTTCCCCGGCGATCCGGGAGATCGTTTCGAAGCTGTTCGGATAATCGAGCGCGACGTAATTCCGGGCCCGCGACAGTTCTTCGTCGCTTACCGGCCTGCCGATGGCATTGAGTTCATTGAAGAACTCCGTGAGCGCCTTGTCGGTCACATCGGTCTGGACGGCCGCGCTCGCCAGGAACGGCCCAGCAGAGAGCCTGTAGAGGAACCGTGAACCCGCCCCATAGGTGTACCCGTTGCGCTCCCTCAGGTTCTGGTTCAGCCTCGACGCGAACGATCCGCCCAGGATCGTGTTCATGACGATCGTGGAATAATAATCGGGGGTGGTCCTCTCCACGCCGATCCGGCCGATCCTGATTTCAGACTGTGCCGCGCCGGGTTTGTCCACGAGGTAAATATCGCGTCCCGACACCTGCGGTGGGGGGTTCACCTCCGGGATTTCGGGGCGTTCCCCCCTCCAGTCCCCGAAGTACCTGTCCAGCAGCCCGGTCACCGCGTCGGCATTCACGTCGCCGACCACGATGATCGTCGCGTTGGAGGGTGTGAACGTCTTCGCGTGGAAGGCGCGGAGGTCTCCCACCGTGAAGCTCCGGATGCTCTTCTCGTCCCCCATGGTCGCCACCCCGTACGGATGCCCCTCCCCGTAGAGGGTCTTGTTGAACAGGACCGACGCGATGGCACGCGGTTCGTCGTGCCATTGGATGAGGGTGGTCAGCCTTTCGTTCTTCAGGCGATCGAGCTCCGCCGGAGGGAACATCGGCCGCAGGACCATGTCGGCGAAGAGCCCCATGGCGGAATCGAGCTTGGAGAGGGGGACGAAGAGATTCACGCCGGCGGAGTGCATCCCGGCGTACGAGGAGATGGATCCGCCGAGAAAATCGATCGCGTCGGCAAACTCGAGCGAATTCCGGCCGCCGGCCCCCTCTTCCATCATGTCGGCGGTCATTCCCGCGAGCCCCGTCTTCCCCGCCGGGTCGAGGGAACTTCCGCCGCGGACCATGATTTCGATCTGGACGAGGGGCACCTTGTGGTTTTCCATGAGGACCACGTCCACGCCGTTCCGGAGTTTCAGGTGTTCCGGTGTCGGAAGCTTCAGGGGGGCGGGCGGTCCGAGCTTGATCGGACTTTCATCCTGGGCGAATGCCCGCACCGGGCCCATGGTCGCGGCGAGGATGCAGACGAAGAGGAACACCGGTATGCGGGAGAGACCATTCATGCGATGGATCATTTTGAACCTCCTTCCGGGGGCGACGCCAGTTCGCGCCTGCCCTCGGGCACGACGCTCAGGATCACCCGGCCGTCGTCTTTCAAAAACGTCCGCGTGGCGGCGGTGATATCGTTTGGTGAAATAGCCGTGTATCGTGAAAAATCCTCGTTGAGATAGTCGGGGTTTCCGGTTTTCGTGTAGTAGGCGTTCAACAGGTCGGCCTTCCCCCCGAAACCTCCGATCCTCTGGAGGCGGCTGAGCACCCCCGATTCATATCCGTTGACGATCCTGGCCAGTTCGCGGGAATCGGGAGGGGTCCGTTTCAACCTGTCGATCTCCTCCTGCACGACCTTTTCGATCTCGCCGAGCGTGTGACCCGATTTCGCCGTGACGATGATCGAAAATGTCGAGCCGAGGGCCTCGGAACTCTGATACGCCCCGACATCCTGGGCGATCTGCATGTCGTACACCAGCCTTTTGTACAGGCGCGAGTTTTTGCCGCTCGTGAGGACGCCACCGAGGATGTCCATCTCGGCGTCACCCGGCATGTAGGCCGGCGGCGTCAGCCAGCACATGTAGAGCCGGGGCAGCTGCACCTTGTCCTCCATCGTCAGCCGTTTTTCGGAGGCGAGAAAGGCCGGCGGGGCCTCGATCGGGGGCACCGGTTCCCCGGCAGGGATGGGACCGAACCATTTTTTCACCAATTCCATCGTCTGTACCGGATCGATATCCCCGGCGATGACGACGCTCGCGTTGTTCGGGGCGTAATATGTCCTGAAAAATGCGACGACGTCATCGTAGCTCGCCGCGCTGAGGTCTTCCATCGATCCGATCGTCGGCCAGTGGTAGGGATGCCTGGGGGGAAAGAGGTTCTCCTGGAGCAGGATTTCCGACATCCCGTACGGCCTGTTTTCGTACGACTGGCGCCGCTCGTTCTTGACGACGTCCCGCTGTCCGTCGACCTTCGAGGGGGACATCGTTTCCAGGAGGTGTCCCATCCGGTCGGCTTCCAGGAAGATTGCCAGTTCCAGCGCGTTGCTCGGCGCGTCCTCCCAGTAATTCGTGCGGTCTCCGTTGGTCGACCCGTTGTTGTTTCCACCGGCGGCCTCGAGCCATTCATCGAATTTTCCCTCCGGGACGTTCCCCGAACCCTCGAACATGAGATGTTCGAAGAGGTGGGCGAAACCGGTCCGGCCGGGTTTTTCGCTTCCCGACCCGACGTGGTACCACGTGTTGACGGAGACGCTCGGAAGCGTGTGATCTTCATGGAGGATCACGCGCAGGCCGTTGTCGAGCGTGTAGTCCTGGTACGGGATGCTGAGCTGGGCGAATCCGGCGGCGGTGAAAAAGAGTACGATGGTAAAAAGGAGCAGTAGAGAGGTTTTCATGTGAGGACTCCGTGTGAAATGCTGACAGTTATTGGTCCCTGGTGGTGACGCCCGGTGAGACGCCGGAGCCGCGCAGGGGCGAATGCGCGAAACCGGAAGCGAACCCTACCTGTTGGCCCGCAGGTAATCGAGACGTTCCTTCATTTCCTCCTTCGATTTCAGGAGTTTTTCCTTGGGGAAAATCGCGTCTTCCTGGCTGTGGAAGGTGAGCTCGAATTCCTTGCTCATGATGATGGCCTCTTCCGGACAGACCTCCTCGCAGAATCCGCAGAAAATGCACCGAAGCATGTTGATCTCGAACTTGACGGGGTACCGCTCCTTCCAGTAGGGGGATTCGGAGGCCTGCACTTCTATGGCCAGGGCCGGACAGACCCGCGAACAGAGGCCGCACGCCACGCACCGCTCGACCCCGCTCTCTTCCACGAGCACGGGCCTGCCGCGGAACGCGGCGCCGGGAACCCAGCGTTCCTCGGGATACTGCCGCGTGAACTTCGGCCTGAACATCTGGGTGATCGTGATCTTCAACCCCCTCACGATTTCCGGGATGTAGAGTTTTTGCCAGAACGTGAGGTCCTTCCGGTGAACGATCGGTGGCAGGGGTCTGGTCACGAAGTATGCCTGTGATATTGTTGACGTCTGTTCAATGGACTCAACCGATCAGGAGGATCGCCAGGCCGGTGGCGAGGATGTTCAGGATCGCCAGCGGTAGCATCACCTTCCATCCGAGGCTCATGAGCTGATCGTACCGGAACCTGGGGATGGTCCACCTGACGATGATGAAAAAGAGCACCAGCAGCAACACCTTGGCGCAGAAGGCCCCCACCTGGAGGACGCTCAGGAGGTTCCCGGAGAGCCCCATCTCCGCCGCGTAGGGGATCTGCCACCCGCCGAGGAACAGTGTCGTGATCAGCGCGCTCGCAACCACCATGTTCGAGTACTCCGCGAGGAAGAACAACCCGAATTTCAGGCCGCTGTATTCGGTGTGGTACCCCCCGACGAGTTCCGGCTCCGCCTCGGGGAGGTCGAACGGGTGCCGGTTCGTTTCGGCGAATGCCGCGACGGTGAACGTGATGAAGCCGATCGGCTGAAGAACGATGTTCCACATCCAGCCGCTCTGCATCTCGACGATGCGGTCGAGCCGGAGACTGCCGGCGATCATGATCACCCCGATGACCGCGAGGCCCATGGATATTTCATAACTCAGCATCTGCGCGGACGACCTCAGCCCCCCGAGCAGCGAGTATTTGCTGTTCGACGACCAGCCGCTCAGGGTCACGCCGTAGACCCCGAGGGAGGTCATCGCAAGGATGTAGAGCACGCCGATGTTGATGTCGGCGATCTGCAGTTTGATTGTGCGGCCGAAGAGCGTGATGCTGTCCCCGAAAGGGATCACCGCAAACGTCGTCATCGCGATGCTGATCGAAATAATCGGCGCGAGGTCGTGGAGGAACCTATGGGCGTTCCGGGGGACGATGTCCTCTTTCATCACCAGCTTCACGACGTCGGCGAGGGGCTGGAGCAGGCCCTGCCAGCCGACACGGTTGGGGCCGATGCGGTTCTGGATCGCCGCGGCGACCCGCCGTTCGAGCAGCACCACGTAGGCCACCACCCCGAGGAGGATTCCCATCACGGTGACGATTTTCACGATGTCGATGAGCGTTTCCATTCTAGGTACCGGCCGCCACAGGCTTTTCGGACGGGGTCCGCACCGGGGCGCCCGACCTCCCGATCGAGGCATACGAGAGTCCCCTGAAGGCCGGGATCTTCGCTACGATCTCGGCGAAAACTTCCTGACTGTTGGCGTACTTCCATTTCAGGCCGATGGCATTGCCAAGGCCCACCAGTATCCGCCAGCTCTCCTTCACGTCGAATTTTTGGCCCCGCGTCCATCGGTCGTTGTGGGCGCCGAATTTGTCCCACCGGCTCATCGAAAATCCGTCGAGGGAGCGTTCGTCGTAGAGGGTCGCGACGGCGGGTTTGATGCGCTGGACCCTTCCCGTGACATTCACCATCGTCCCGTTTTTCTCCGCATAGGTCGAGCTGGCCAGGACGATGTCGGCGTTCCGCGTCGTGAGGCTGTGGTTCGAGGCGTGCACGACCAGAATTTCCAGTTTCGGGAGTACGTCCTCGAACCCGGGTACGGACCCCAGGTCGTCATCCATGACATAGAGCATCTTGATCTGTCCGGCCGCGATTTTCCCGATGATGCTCTCCGCATCCGCCGGGGCGCGGCCCTGTTGCCCGGCGACGAGGTTCGCGCCGAGGGAGTTCGGGGTCCTGTCCGCCGTCACGAGGAAATCGTCGGCGCGGCCTTCGTCGATATGGGAAAGGAATCCGAAATTCTCCACACCGACGTGCGTCATCAATCTCCGGAAAATGTAATTGTCCTCGTTGGTCGCGTACGCAGAACCGATCGCGGCGATTTCGCCCCCCCTGAACGATTTCAGGTTGGAGACGAGCGAGGCCACGGCCTCGTCCCATCCGACCTCCACCAGCTGACCTTCTTTCCGGATCATCGGTCCGTGGATCCGGTCGCCGGCGTTGACCGATTTAAACGTATTCAACCGACCGTGGTCGCACATCCAGTAATCGTTCACGTCCGGGTTCAGCCGGGGAGTCAGCCTCATGATCTGGTTGTTCCGGACCCACATGTGCACGTTGCATCCACGCGAGCATCCCTGGCAGATCGTGGGAGTGGACGACATTTCCCAGACCCGGGACTTGAAACGGAAATCCGTGCTCGTGAGTGCCCCGACCGGGCAGAGGTCGATGGTGTTCATCGAATAGGGGTTGTCGAGTTTCTCACCGGGAAAGGTGGTGAGTTCAACGTGGTCGCCCCGCTTGGTGAACACCAGCTGGGGGGTTTTCACGATCTCGTCGCAGAACCGGATGCACCGTGAACACATGATGCATCGTTCCGTATCGAGAGTGACCCTCGGTCCCAGTTCGACGCGTTTCGGCTTCCGGACCTTGTCGAACTCGAAGCGGCTCACACCCGCGCTATGCTGGTAGGCGTAATCCTGGAGCTTGCACTCACCCGCCTCGTCGCAGATGGGGCAATCGAGCGGATGGTTGATCAGGAGAAACTCCATGACCGCCTCCCTCGCGTTGATCACCTTCTCCGAGGTTGTCCGGACCACCATCCCGTCCGAAACGGTCGTCTGGCAGGAGATCGCAAGCTTCGGCATTTTCTCAATTTCCACGAGACAGATGCGGCAGTTGCCGGCGATGCTCAGGCGGGGGTGCCAGCAGAACTGGGGGATTTGAATGCCGTTGGCCAGCGCCACCTGCATGACGGTGGGCCGACCCTCTACCTCTATCTGCTTTCCGTCGATTGTTATCGTTGCCATTATTCAGAAGAGAGAAAAAAACACCAGTGTCGTGTGTCCCGGCGGTCGGGGTTCGTCAGGGGATCAGACGGCAGCACCCTGTTTTGCCGGGGGGCTCGCCGCCGGGGATATAACCACCGTCGAAAAATGTTCGTGATTCATGAGGCGTTTTGCCACCAACCGGATCTCGTCGGGGCCGACGGCGTCGATCCGCGTGAGGACGTCGTCGAGGGAAACGTGTTCCTGAAAATACAGCTCTCCGCTGCCCAGGCGCATCATCCGGTTCGACATGCTCTCCATGCCGAGCATCGTGGTTCCCTTCAGCTGGGCTTTCGCCCGCATGATTTCCGACGGGGAGATCCGGCCGGAACGTAGTTTGTCGATCTCGCGACGGATCAGGTCGAGCGACCTGTCGACTTTCGCGGGATCCGTTCCGATGTAGACCCCGAAATTTCCGGTATCGCTCATGAGGCTGATGAACGAATACACCGAATACGCAAACCCGTACTTCTCCCGGATGTTCTGAAAGAGACGTGAACTCATCCCCTCGCCGAGGATGGTATTCAGGACGAGGAGGGGGTATCGGAAGGAACTCTTCACGCTGTAGCCCAGCGTACCGTAACAGATGTGCGCCTGATTGATCGGTTTGTGGAACGTTTCCCGCTTCGGTTTCCCGGTCCGGAATGATGCCGGTCGTCTTGCACTCTTCCGGTGTCCCGGTCTCATGCGGAAGCTCTTCTCGACCATCTGCACGAGATCGTCGTGGTGGAAATTGCCGGCCGCAGCAACGACGACCCGGTCTCCGGTGTAATAATTTTCGATGTACCGCTGCAGTGATGATTTGTTGAACCTCCTCATGTTCTCCGCCCGTCCGAT
>QJVY01000022.1 GCA_003235555.1 Ignavibacteria bacterium
CGTGGCGTTCATTTTCGGCGCGGTCGTCCAGTTCCTGAGCAGGCTGTTGTTCACCTTCGATTACGTCAAACGGTTGAGCCGGTACGGCGCGCTGTGGGGGGGGCTGGCGCTCGCGTTCATCACCTATTTCATCCTGATCAAGGGCGCAGGCGGCGCGACCTTCATTCCCCCCGAGTCCGCGGCATGGATGAAAAACAACGCCCCCGAGCTGATCGCATGGATCTTCGCCGGTTCCGCCGCGCTCCTCCAGGTTCTGCATCTGTTCAGGGTCAATATCCTCAAGACAATCGTCCTCGTGGGCACGTTCTCGCTCGCCATGGCCTTCGCCGCGAACGACCTGGTGAACTTCATCGGCGTGCCGATGGCGGGATTGCACGCATACACATTCGCGGAGGCCACCGGCAGCCCGCTGACCACGACGATGGAAGCCCTCGGAAGCAAGGTCCCGACGCAGAACATCCTGCTCCTCCTCGCCGGCGTCATCATGGTGATGACGTTGTGGATATCGAAAAAGGCGAGGACGGTCATCGATACGACGGTCAACCTCGGCCAGCAGCATGAGGACGCGGAAGAGTTCGAGTCGGCCTATATCTCGAGGGCGATCGTCCGCATCATGCTCAGGTTCTTTCACTTCATACGGTTTTTCGTCCCCTCGCCGGTCCGCCGGTGGGTGGCGGGAAGGATGGACACCAGGAAGTACACGGTGGACCCGGGACTCGACCGCCGTCCGTCGTTCGACCTGTTGCGCGCATCGGTCAACATGATGGTGGCAAGCGCGGTCATCTCATACGCCACGTCGCAGAAACTTCCCCTGTCGACGACGTATGTCACGTTCATGGTCGCCATGGGTACGTCCTTCGCGGACCTGGCCTGGGGGCGCGAAAGCGCGGTCTACCGCGTCACCGGTGTCCTGACGGTCATCATCGGGTGGTTCGTGACGGCACTCTTCGCGTTCACCCTCTCGGGCCTGATGGCGGTGGCGATCTTTTACGGGGGCGCGTACGGCGTCGTGGGTCTGGTCGGGCTCGCCGGTTTGATCGTCTGGAAGAACCACGCGAAGCACTCCGCGAGGTCAAAACACAAGGAAATGGACGAGGTGTTCAACCTGAAAAAGGTGACCGATCCCGGGGAGACCATCTCCACCAGTTCCAGGCACATGAGTATCCTGCTCCGCGAGATCCGCCTGTCCCTCGACGCCGCCCTCGACGCGCTCTTTGTCCAGAACGTCGACTGGCTCAACGTCGAAAAGAAAAAGAACAGGACATTCCAGAGGTGGGCAAACATCATCATCGCGAACGTGTTCAAGTCGATGCGCCTTCTGCAGAAGGACCATGTGGTGTTTTCACACCGGTACGGGCAGACGATCCGCCGTGTCCAGAAACTGGTGGACGGGCATCGGGACCTCGTCGGAAGGGCGTATTCCCACATCAGCAACCATCACAAGGGGCTCCTGGATGTGCAGGTCCGGGAGCTGAAGGAGGTGAAGGGGTTGTTGAACGGGATTCTCCTGGGCGTGGAAACCGACCTTGCGAAAAATGAGGTGGTGAACCACTCGGCCGCCATCGAAAAGGACTGTGAGCTGAGGGACCTCGCCGAGAGACTGAACAAGGTCCAGATCGGACGGATCCAAAACGAGGCTTCGAAGACGCGGTTGAGCATCCTCTACTACGATATCGTCGGAAACGCGATGATGCTCTCGAAGCAGAGCCTCAAGCTGATGGAGATTTTCGCGGAGACTTTCGGAGGAGACAAAAACAAACAGATGGACTTTGACCTGGATTGAAACCCGGCGGCACGCCGGGATGTCCCGGTCGGGGGTCGGTCACGTACACTCACCATATACAGAAAGGGACACATCATGGCGGAAAGCGTCTATAAGGTCATCGAACTCGTCGGCACCAGCACGGAGTCCTGGGAAAAGGCCGCCACGGCCGCGGTCGTGAAGGCGTCGGCGAGCCTGCGCGACCTGAGGATCGCGGAGGTCACCAACCTGGACATGCAGATCAAGGACGGCAAGATCGAATCGTACCGGGCGAAAGTCAAGGTCTCGTTCAAGTACGAGGGGCAGTGAGAACCATCGTCCATTCGCCGCGGCCGTGATCAAAAAGCTGTTCCATCCTGGGGATCATTCCCGAGCGTTCAGCGTTGTACTGTTCCTCTACAGGGCAGCCGTTTCAGCGCTGATGCTGGGCCACGGGTGGGGAAAACTGGTTCGGTTAACCGGTCCGGAACAGATCCGGTTCGCAGATCCCATCGGTCTCGGTCCGGAGGCTTCCCTGATACTGACGGTCTTCGCAGAGGTTTTCTGCTCCCTGCTTCTGATCCTGGGGCTCGGGACACGGGTGATCGTCGTCCCCCTCATCGTGGTGATGGCGGTGGCGGCTCTCGTGGTCCACGCTGGCGACCCGTTTGGGAGGAAGGAACTTGCGGTTCTGTACCTGGTATCATACCTCATGATCGCGTTCGCGGGCCCCGGCAGGTATTCAGCCGATCATGTGATTTATGGAAAACTGTAACGGCGGGATTCTGGAAGTCCTGTCACAATTCACACACCAATCAGAGAGGGATCACCGGAGATGAAACATCGTATGCGGACCGTCATCGTGAGCTGCCTCGCGTTCTTCGTCGCGGCATCGGCCTGCGGCCAGGGTCTTTACTGGGAGAGCACCGTTACCCGCAAGGGGGACGACGAGAAAGCCCTCTCGAAATCCTATTACATGCCGCAGATGTTCAAGGAAAAGGGGAGCAGCGGGAACCAGTGGGTGATCGTCCGGCTCGACAGGAAGATGTTCGTCATGGTCAACGACGCGGACAAGGAGTACTCGGAGATGACCTTCGATGAACTCGAACAGATGATGAAGAACGTCGGCGGAAAAATGAGCGGGGCGATGGCGGAGATGGAAAAACAGATGGCCGGCCTGACACCCGAGCAGAAGAAGATGATGAAGGAGATGATGGGGGGAAAGCTTCCCCGGATGAAAGGCGACGCGAAGATCGAGGTGACCGAGACCGGCGAGAAAACATCCGTGAACGGGTATGCATGTACAAAGTACGTCGTGACGCGGGGGGGAGAGGAATTCATCACCCTCTGGACAACGGACGAGATCGAAGGGATCGGGACGCTGGGGGAGGAGATGAAGGAATTCGGCAGGCGGATGGCGGCGCTCAACCCCATGGGCGACCTCTCCGAGACCGAGGCGATGATGAACGTGGACGGCTTTCCCATGCAGACGGAGGTGGCAAATGTCACCACGGTCGTCACGAAAGTCGAAAAGAAGAACATCCCGGCCTCCGAATTCGAGGTCCCGGCGGGCTACAAGAAAGTCAAGCCGCAGATGCTGGAACATCTCGGGGATGACAACTGACCACGGTACGCTAGGGCAGGTAGACCATTTTCATCGACTGCGTGACGTCGCCCGTCGTGAGCCTGGCGATGTACACCCCGGTCGACAATGCTCGGAAATCCAGGTTGATGTCGTAACGGCCGGCGGTCCGGCGTTCACGGTTGATGACCCTGCGGACCTCCCTCCCGAGGATATCGTAGATCGTCAGGGTGACCCGCGATGACCGCAAGAGCGTGAATGACATCCTCGTCCCGCCGTTGAATGGGTTGGGATAATTCTGCGACAGGAACGCGAACTGTGGCACATCGGGGGGTACGCTCACGACGGCCGGTTCCCATTCAAACCTGTACGCCCTGTAACTGTACATGCCGGGAGAGGTGTATTTCAATTCCATGATCTTCGAACCGTCCGGTTTCACCTCCGTGACCGCGGTCGACGCGGCCCCCCATCCGATGAGCGTATTCCCGCCGGGGAGCCTCTGGACATATCCCATCGCGCCGCCGTAAATGTCGGGGTTGTTGCGGTATTCCCAGACGATTGTGGCGGTTTTCGTGCTCTCGTCGAGGGCGTACTCCACCGCGCGCGAGATCTTCGGGGAATGCCAGTTGCCGTTGTCGAACAATGTAACGTTCCCGCTGGGCAGACGACGGATCGCGTGCTGGTATGAGAACCCCAGCGTATCGTTCGTGAACGTGAATTCGTTGTTCTTTCCCCCCAGGCGCCAGATGATCTCACCGGTCGTCCTGCTGATCTTGGTGATTTCCGACATGTGACGGCACGAGATCAGGATGTTCCCGTCGCTGTCCATCTCGATGGCGTTTCCGTGGACGTAGTCGATGATACTGTCAAGGAGATTGATGTTGATGGCATCGGTGATCTGAAAATGGTCCCAGCTCCGCCACTGAAACACGACGTTTTTCGCATCGTCCAATTCCTGGATGATGAGCCCCATCACGATCGCGTCCGAGTCGCCACCGGCCACGACCTGGCTCATATCGACGTATTGATTATCGTAACTCATCATCAGGGTGTGCCCGTTGTCGAGAATGCGGAGTTCGTGTAAATCGGTCGGGTATCCGTTTTTCATGTAAAAACTGTCGACCACGGCGTACGTGCTGTCGAGGGCATAATACCGGTGCAGGGCGTTGTCGAAGTACGTCAGCAACCCGTTCGGCTGAAGCTTGAAGTCGAGACAGTAATCCGGCATTTCCCGGTAAAAGACCGGTTCGCCGGCGTTGTCGAGGATCATCAGGAATGGGTCGTAGGACAGCGGATTCCCGAACTTAAAATTGCTGAGAAAGAGGTACCCCGGCGACGGTGTATCGTACACCGTGGTCTGGATGGCGGGGAATCCCGCGGGCAGGCTGTCGGCATGGAGCGGGGCAATGGTGAATTCGTTCAGGTCGGCCGTGCCGGTCCGGGCCGACAACTCCATCAGGCGAAGGCCACCCGGTGACGATGAGGCCGGGCGTTCCGCGGTGGAGAACGACCAGGATGTCGCCGCGGACCCCCCGCCCTCATCCGGAGATACCGTCCCGGAGAACCGAACGGCGATCCGTTCACCGAAACGAAACGGCCTCTCGGGCTGAAAGATCACCGTCCGGTCATCATCCGACACGACGATCGAGCCCGCATGCTTTCCGCTTTTCGATCCGACGACCGAAATCAGCGCGGCGAGTCGGTCGACCGGGACACCGGGCGTCCGGTCAAACCGGATGATGATATTGGATTCGGGAAGGATGTACTGCGCGTCGGGGGGTGGCGAGAGATACACGATGCCGTGATCGGGGAGAACCATTGCAGCGGCGACGGGGGGCAAACTCCCCGACATCAATGCCAGGAAAATGATCAGAAGCGCGGTCCCTGGGAATTTCATGGCAGCGGCATATGTTATGATTCGTGAGTATAGGGAATTAATATCAGCCATGCAACAGGACAGCCGGACATGAAACACGGAGCCCTCGTTTCCCTCATCCTTTCCGGATTCACGCTGCTGACGACCCAGGCCATGCTTGCACAGGCCCCGGAAGGGGTGAACGCGGTGCTCATCGGGGGGCCGTGCGAGGGATGCGAAGCGGTCCTCGAGTACGGCGACAGGGTTCTCTCGCACGTGGACACCCTTCCCGACTTCCGCGACCCCGGGCCGAAACTCAAAATCACGGGGACGATCTATCAACGGGACGGGAAAACGCCCGCGTCCGGCGTCATCCTCTATGTATATCACACCGACCAGTCGGGAGTGTACGCGACGCGGGGTAATGAAACCGGGTGGGGGCGGCGTCACGGCCACATCCGGGGCTGGATCAGGACCGACAGCACCGGGACCTACGCGTTCTATACGCTGAAACCCGGCACGTATCCCAACAGGTCGGCCGCCGCGCATATCCACCCGATCGTCCTCGAGCCTGACGGAAAGTATTACTGGCTGGAAAGTTACCTCTTCGAGGGGGATCCGCTCCTCACCGGGAGGGAGCTCTCGCCGCTCGGACACCGCGGTGGCGGCCCGGTTGTCCTGTCCCTGAAAAAAGAGGGGGACCTCCTCGTGGGGGAGAGGGACATCATACTCGGGAAAAACGTCCCGGAATAATTACTCCTTCGGCGGGGCAGGGACATCCGCCGCGCAGCCGCACAGCTCATTGCTCCTGGACTTCCGGAAACATTCCCGCCCCTCCCTGAACGAAAAAAACGCAAGCGCCGCTGCGCCGATATTGTCCAGCTGCGCGAACCCCGTCATTTCATATGCCGCGCTCGCCACGAGCAGCACCACAGACATGTAGACGCAGACAGTGGTGCAGTGCGCATCCGCGATGATCGCCGGCGAGTTCAACGACCTTCCGACGCGCATCTTGGCCCAGATCAGCGCGAGCATCACCCCGATGGAAATGACCGATATCACCACGCCGGCAAAGGTGGTCTCGGGCCTGTGGGAGGTGAGCACGTTGACGACGATCGATCCGCAGAGCCCGGCGACGAGGAGGTAGAAGGACCATCCGGTGACCCGCAGCGCCGTCTGTTCGAACCTGTCCCTTTCCCCCGTGGGATTTTCACGGATCCGGGTCACCATGTGGGCGATGCCGAGCCCGGAAACCGCCTCGATGAAGCTGTCGATCCCGAAACCGAATAACGTCAAACTCTCGTCGACGGTCCCGAACCATGTCGAGATCAGTCCCTCGATGAGATTGTAGGCAATGGTGAAGACCGCGAGCCTGTACGCGGTCCTGTACAGTCTCCGGTCTTCGGTGGAGAGGTCTGCGGGCGGGGGAGCTTCAGTGCGGGAGGACAACAGGGGTCCTTCCCGTTACTTCTTTTCCTTGAATCCGAGCGAAAGGCTGTTGACGCAGTATCTCAACCCCGTGGGGCGGGGACCGTCGGGGAAGACGTGCCCGAGGTGTCCCTTGCAGTTCCTGCAGACGATTTCGATGCGGCGCATGCCGTGGCTCCCGTCCTCGATCTCCTCGATTTTGCTCTTGTCGATAGCGTCGTAGAAGCTCGGCCAGCCCGATCCGGAGTCGAACTTGGATGCGTCAGAAAACAATTCCGTCCCGCACCCGCCGCAGGTATAGACGCCTTTCTCCTTGTTGTGCAGGTATTTTCCCGAGAAGGGGGGTTCCGTCCCCTTCTGCCTGAGAACGCGGTATTGCTCGGGGGAGAGTTTTTCCCTCCACTCTTCATCGCTGGTGTTCATCTTCTCTGTCATTTCGTGCCGGTCTGATGCGTGTCGATGATGCGTCCCTACGAGAGGACGATGGGTTTGAAACTGATTTTCTCGTCGAGCCGATGCGTGTTGGTGATGACGAAATCACCATATGTTTTACGCAGGTGTCCGAGGATCTCGTCGAGGAGGAATTCCGGTGCGGAAGCGCTCAGTGTGATGCCGAGTGTCCCGACGCCCCCGAGCCACTCGTCCCGGATATCGAGGTAGCTCTCGATGAGGAACGACGTTCTCCCCGCGGATTCGGCGGTCTCCACCAGCCGTTTCGAGTTCGAACTGATTTCCGCTCCGACGACCAGGACGAGGTCCGCCAGCCTGGAGAGTTCCTTGATCGAGTCCTGCCGGTTCTGCGTCGCGTAACAGATGTCGTCCTTCTTCTGCGTCTTCAGCTGCGGGAATTTCACCCTGAGTTTCGCGATGATTTCCTCCACGTAGTCGACGGAGAGCGTCGTCTGCGTGAGGACGGATATCTTGTCGTTGATGATGTCGAGTTTTTCGATGTCCCCGATCCCCTCGACGACGTGCATGGGGACGTAGCTCATGGTCCCCTTCGCCTCCACGTGGTCTGTGTGGCAGATGTAGATGATCGTGTAGCCCGCCTTGTGGTCCCTGATGGCCTCCTTGTGGACCTTGGAGACGAGGGGGCAGACCGCGTCGAACACCCTGAGGCCCATGGCTTCCGCTTCCTCCTTCAGGCCGAGGGGGGAGCCGTGCGCGCTCAGCACGAGGTCGCTGTCGGGGGGCACGTCGGAGATGTCGTCCACGAAGACGACGCCCCGCCTGACGAAGTTCTCGACGACGTGGTTGTTGTGGACGATCTTGTTCCGCACGTACACCCTCGCGCCCTCGCCGCGGAGTTCGAGAAGGTTTTCGACGGCCTCGACCGCGTAGTCGACACCCGCGCAAAAACCCCTGAATTTACCGAGAATGACTTCACGAAGCATACCGTAAGAAACAGACGAAATGGGGAATTTGCAAATCGGGGGGTCTGCGGGAAAAGTCGACGGCCTCATCCGTGGAATCGCCGCCGGCGGTTGAATCCTTCCGGTATCCGGAGTACATTGCAGGTACGGAGGAGGTGTGTCAGATGGGAGCTGTCAGCGTTCGAGCGATTCCTATGCATGGTACCCGTGTTTCCATCCCGGGATTTGTTGTCCTGGCGGTCGTCGCGATGTGCGGCTGGAGTTGCTCGGCCAGACCGGGTGGATCGCCCGGCATTACCATTCTCGATTTCCAGGCGCAGAACATGGAGCGGCTGCATTCCGGTATGGAGCGCCTGATGGGGGAGGACAGCGCGGGCTTCACGGCGATGGAGTATGTGCGCGCGTACGAGGACGACCTGGTGAAGTATTTTCCCTTCGAGCGTTCTATTGTGCCTCCCGATGAACCGGTCATCGACCTGAATGATTGTATCAACCTGTATGGAGACTGGGTCGAAATGCTCCAGAGAAATTCGGCGCGACCTATCCAGGGTGTGATAAAACGTGAAGTTGAACAGAAACAATTCGTTCAATTCCTGACAGGCCGCAGACTCGGGGCGCTCGCAGACCTCCGAAAGAGTTCCGAAGAATTCGCGGCGACCGGGAACCCCTCATCGGCAAAAATGGGGATCGCGACGGCGTACGTTGCCGTGGGGTCCGCCCCGCAGCCCAACGAAATCAAGATCATCACAAATGCCGTCGGCCCGATGCTCGAGCTCCTCACCCGGACCGGCCGGACTGCGGCGGATACCCGTTGACCCCATCCGGATCCCCTTTTTCCACCACCGACGTCCGGCTCCTCTTCGCGGCCCGGACTGTTCGTTTGTTTGCCTACGGTTTCCTGTCGGTCATCCTCGCCCTCTATCTGGTAACGGTGGGCCTCGACGAGGAGGAAATAGGGGTCCTCTTCACGCTCACCCTTCTCGGCGACGCGGTCGTCTCCCTCTGGATCACCACAACGGCGGACAGGATCAGCCGGAGGAAAATGCTCCTCCTCGGCGCGCTCCTGATGGCGGGTGCGGGAGCGGTGTTCGCTCTCTCGTCGAACGTGCTGATACTGGGCGCGGCCGCGATCGTGGGAGTGATCAGTCCGAGCGGCAAGGAGATCGGGCCTTTCCTGTCGATCGAACAGGCCGCGCTATCCGAACTCTCCCCGGATTCACGCAGGACGGACCTTTTCGGCTGGTACAATCTCGCCGGATCGGCGGGGACAGCCGTGGGTGCGCTTTCCGCGGGCGCGTCCGCAGCGTTGTTGTCGGGCGCCGGGCTCACCGATGAGATGATGTACCGTGTCCTGGTGTTTTCCTACGCCGGGTGCGGACTTGTCCTGGCGGCGCTGTTTCTCAGGCTCTCGCCGGCGGTCGAAACCCGCCGGGGGACGGGGCCCGCACCGAAAAGACTCCTCCTCGGACTGCACGCATCCCGCGGAGTCGTCATGAAAATGAGCGCGCTGTTCAGCCTGGACGCCTTCGCCGGGGGGTTCATCATCCAGAGCCTGATCGCCTACTGGTTTTACCTGAAGTTTGGTACGGGCGTGGAGGAACTGGGGGGGATCTTCTTCGGCGCGAACCTCCTTGCGGCGGTCTCCGCGCTCGCGGCAGCGAGGATCGCGAAAAAAATCGGGCTGATCAACACCATGGTTTTCACGCACATCCCCTCGAACCTTCTGCTGATCCTCGTCCCGTTCATGCCGACGCTCCCGCTGGCGGCGGGTCTGCTCCTCGTGCGCTTCTCGATCTCGCAGATGGATGTTCCGACCAGGCAGTCGTACACGATGGCGGTCGTTTCGCCGGACGAACGGTCCGCGGCGTCGGGGGTCACCACGATCGCGCGGTCGATCGGCGCGAGCGTCTCGCCGGCGCTCGCGGGGGTCCTCCTGGCTTCTCCGGCCTTCCTGAACTACCCCTTCTTCATCGCCGGCGGGGTGAAGATCGCCTACGACCTCATGCTGTACGCGGCCTTCAGGATGCACAAACCGGTCGAAGAGCGGGGACCGGTCTGACCCCTCCGTTCCTACCTCAGGAGAAGTAATTTCCGGGTGGCGCGGAATCCCCCGTTCTCCGTACCGCTCACCATCCGCACGAAGTACACGTCGCTGCCCACTCCCGTTCCGCGCTCGTCGGTTCCGTCCCACGTGACGGTATACGATCCGGGCGCGAGCGTTTCGGAGACGAGCGTTTTGACCCTCCTGCCATCGGCCGCATAGACCGAGACGACGGTGAAGGCCGTCCGTCCCACCGAAATCTTCATGGTGGTGGAGGGGTTGAACGGGTTGGGATAATTCTGTTCGAGAAGGAAACGCGCGGGAAGCGGGTCCTCCACCGGCCGGACATCGGTGACGGGATTGACGGTGATCGTACCCTTCATTCCGATGGAGGCGTGGGGGACGCACACGTAATAATGGACGCCCACGCCCGTGATGACCACCGTACCCCCGCCGTCGGGAAGGTCGAATCCTCCACCGACGGGAGTGGTCCCGTTGACGTTCCAGGTGGACTGGCTGACCTCCCGTGCCGTGTGGATGGACGCGAGCGAAAAGACGATGGTGTCCCCCTCCCCGACGGTCAGCGTGGTGGGAGAAAAGGTGAACCCCGAATTCATGATCGTGTGTGTCGTTCCGCCCGCGGTGAAGACACCGGCGGCCAGAAGAGCGAACGCGCAGAGGAAATATTTCATGATGACACCCCCATGATGTGACAGGATGTGATGAATGCCGGTCGGCTCCGGCGTGATCGTCGCCGTGTGGTATTGTACCAAATACCCCCGGCATAATCAATCAATACCGGTCTTGTGCGGGAGTCACACCGGACAGCGCAATCCCGTCACATTCGGGCTTGACACGGGCAGGCCAATGCCGTACCTTATCGCAATGACGGCAGACGAACAGAAAACCACACTCCCCGCGCTGAAAATCGGCATCGCGTTCCTCGGCTTCATCTGCCTGGCGATCCTCTTTTATATCCTCCGGGAGGGCATGGACCTCCTGATCCCGTTCGTCATCGCCGTGTTCATCTATATCATCCTCAACCCTCTGATGAGCCTGCTCGAGAAGTGGAGGTTCCCCAGGTGGCTGGTGATGGTCATCGCCATGGCCGTCACGATCATCGTCGTGTTCCTGATGTCCCAGGTCGTGTACCGGGGGGTCGCCTCGTTCACGGGAGGACTCTCACAGTATGAAAACCGCTTCGGGCTGATCGGACAGCAGCTCGGCGAGGTGTTCGGGATCTCCCCGGAAGTCCTGTCGGGTGACAAGAGCATCACCGAGGACCCGAAGATCTCCGGTTTCCTCGGCGGGACGACCGTCACCGACCTGATCAGGACGTTGCTGACCTCGCTGAACAAACTGGTCTCCAATTCCGTGCTCGTGTTCATCTTCCTCCTGCTGATCCTGCTCGGAAGGAACCGGCTGACGAACAAACTGCAGGCGGCGCTCGGCCCATCCATGTCCGTGACGGTTTCGAACATCATGGGGAGCATCCGTTTGAACGTGCAAAAATACCTGGTGATCAAGACACTCGTGAGTTTCGCCACCGCGGGGCTGGTCATGATCTCATGCTGGATCTTCGGGTTGGACTTCATCCTGGTATGGGGGATCCTCGCGTTCTTCTTCAACTTTATTCCGAGCATCGGTTCGATCATCGCCACGATCCTTCCGACGATGTTCGCCTACGTGCAGTTCGAGAGCGGCGCCGCAGTCTTCTGGCTGGGGATGAGCATCCTGGTGGTCCAGTTCACCGTCGGCAACCTCGTGGAGCCGAAGCTCATGGGGAAGAGCATCGACCTGAGTCCGCTCCTCATCATGTTTTCGCTGATCTTCTGGGGGGCGATCTGGGGGATCATCGGCATGTTCCTCAGCGTGCCGATCACGGCCATCATTAAAATCATCTTCGAAAACATCAGGCCGCTCCGGCCGATCTCCATCCTCATGGGCGCCGAGGTCAGGGAGGAAACGGCGGCGGCGGCGTGATCCCGAGGAACCGGACGGGCTTCAGGGGGGGCGTGGACAGGGCCGCCCTGCTCCTCGCGGCGGGGTCCGCAATCGCCGCGGCGCTCGTTCTCCCCGCATGCCAGGGGCCACCTTCACGTGAGGCCCCCGACGGTGTGCACCCGGGATCGCCGGAGTATCCCATCCAGTATTCGCTCGGTTCCTTCGACCGGCGTTTCGGCATCACTACCGGCCGGTTCCTGGAGATCGCCGCGGAGGCGAAGACGGTCTGGGAGCAATCCGCCGGACGCACACTCTTCGTGTATGATTCCGCCGCCTCTTTCAGGCTGAACCTCATCTACGACGAACGGCAGGAGCGGACCGATGAAGCGAAACGGGCGAAGTCGCAAATCGACTCGCGGGGGAAATCGTACGACATCCTCGTCCGGCAGCACACCAGGCAGACCGAAGGGGTGTCGGCCGCCCAGGCCTCATACGAGCGCGACGCCGCCGAGTACGAACGAGCGCTGAACGAATTCAACGCACGCATCGCCCGGTGGAACGAGGCGGGGGGGGCGCCGGCCGACGAGTTCGAGAACCTCCAGGCCGAGAGGAAGCGCATCGAGGAACGCGGGGCTGCGCTCGAACGCCGGCGCCTCGCCATCAACGATGACGTGGACGGGCTCAACGATCTCGCCGGCGAGATCAACGCGCTGGTGGCCGAAAACCACCTGGACGTGACCCTGTACAACGGAAAATTCGTGGAGGGGAGGGAATTCGAGCAGGGGATCTACGATGGAAAGGGGATCAACATCTACCAGTTCGGCTCGCCGGTGGAACTGCGCATGGCGCTCATTCACGAGTTCGGGCATGCGCTCGGCTTCGACCACGTTGACGACCCGGCGGCGATCATGTACTACCGGTTCGAACTGCAGGACCGCGGGAACCCCCGCCTCACCGACGCGGACCTCGCGCTCGTCAGGAAGAAATTTTCCGCCGGAGCCGGACCCGCGGGGTGAGGTCAGGCGTACTGCCCGGCGATGAACCCGGACGCCCACGCCCACTGGAAATTGTACCCGCCCAGTTCCCCCGTGACATCCACCACCTCGCCGACGGCATAGAGGCCCGGCACCTTCCTGGCCTCCATCGTCTTCGACGAGAGGTCGTTCGTGTCCACGCCGCCGCGGGTGACTTCGGCCTTGCCGAATCCCTCCGTCCCCGCAGGTACAACGGCCCAACGGTGCAACCCGGCCGCGATTTCAGCGAGTTTCCTGTCGGAATAATTCCGCCCAGGACCGGCGAGCGTGAACCGGTCGCACCACGCCCTCGCGAAACGCTTCGGGAGCACGCCGGCCAGGAGTGCGGGGATCTCGATATGATCATGCTTTTCCCTCGTGAACATTTCAGCGAGCGGTGTCCCGGGTGAGAGGTCGAGGTTGACCGGCGTCCCCGGCGTCCAGTAGGAGGAAGCCTGGAGGATCGCAGGACCGCTCAGGCCCCGGTGGGTGAAGAGGATATTCTCACGGAACGATTTTTTCCCGGTGGACACCGCCGCGTCGATGGAGATCCCGCTCAGGGGGGCGGTCCATTTCAGCTCGTCGGGGGCGAGGAGGAAGGGGACAAGGGCGGGAAGGGTCTCCACAATCTGAAGGCCGAAGCGCCGGGCCAGCCGGTACCCCAGGTCCGTCGCGCCGATGTTCGGGATCGAGAGTCCGCCCGTGGCGATCACCAGGGATTGGCACGCGAAGTCTCCCGCCGACGTCGACACCTCGAAGGAGGTTCCCCTCCGGACGTCGCCGACCTCGCAGCCGGTGAGGATCACTACCCCCGCTTCCCGGGCCTCGGTCTCTAGGAGGGAGATGATGTCGCGGGACCCGCGGTCGCAGAAGAGCTGCCCTGCCTTCTTCTCGTGGTAGCCGACGCCGTGCCGCTTCACCAACGCGATGAAATCACCGGGCGTGTACCTCGCGAGGGCAGAGCGGGTGAAATGCGGGTTGCCGGAGAGGAAATTTTCGGGTGCCGTCCCGGTGTTGGTGAAGTTGCAGCGCCCGCCCCCCGAAATGCGGATTTTTTCACCGATACGGCCGTTCCGCTCGAGAACGACCACCGACCTGCCCCGTTTTCCGGCCTCGATGGCGCACATCAACCCGGCCGCGCCACCCCCCAGGACGACGACATCGGGCGTTTGGTTCAGAACCAGCCCTTCTTCTTGAAGTAGATCAGCATTCCGCCCCCGACCGCGACGAGGACCCCCCAGAAAATGAAGTAGCTGTACCGGTAATGCAGCTCGGGAAAATATTCGAAATTCGTCCCGTAAATTCCTGCGATGAAGGTCAGCGGGATGAAGATCGCCGCGAAGATCGTCAGCACCTTCATGACGTCGTTCATCCTGTTGCTGAGCGTGGAATGGTAGACGTTCAGCTGGTCCGAGAGCATCTCGCGGTAGTTTTCGATCGCCTCGGCCGCGTGCGTGACGAGGTCCTGCAGGTCCTTGAGAAAGGGCCTGACCTGTTCGGTGAGAATCTCGTGATCGAGTTTGGCCAGGAGGAGCATTGCGTCGCGCGCGGGGCGGACGGACTTGCGAAGATAATTCACCTCGCGCTTGGTATGGCTGATCTTCGTGATGATCTCCCGGTCGGGATCCTCGAGGATCTCCCCGTCCAGATCCTCGACGCGTTCGCCGAGGCGTTCGATGACATCGATGTAGTTTTCCACGACGCTGTCCAGCAGGGCGTAAGCCAGGTAATCGGTGCCGACGGTCCTGATCCTTCCCTTCTTCTTCCGGATGCGGTCCCTGACCGCCTCGAACACGTCCATCGGCTGTTCCTGGAACGTGATGATGTAATTTGAACCGACGATCAGGCTCATCTGCTCGGCGTGGACGATCCCGTCGGCGGGGTCGTACCGGAACATCTTCAGGACAAGGAATATCGAGTCGTCGTATTCTTCGATCTTCGGGCGCTGTCCGGTATTCAGGACGTCCTCGAGTGCGAGGGGATGGATATTGAACCTGGCGCCGATCGACCTGATGATCTCCACGTCGTGCAGCCCGTAGATGTTGATCCAGGTGACGCTCGAGGAGGTGGCGAGGTCGCCCAGCTGGTCCACGCCGGTGAGTTCGAACTCGTTCAGGTTCTCCGCGTTGTAATCGATCACCTTGATGGAGGTCCGCTCCACCTTCTGCCTGCCGATGAAGATCAGGGAACCGGGGACCTGCCCGCGTGCTTCCGCTCTTTTGCGAAAAAATCGTGCCATTGGATTTCAAAGTAGTGATACGGGGGTCCAATCGCAAGGCGTGCAGTCGGGAGGATTCCGGAAATTATCATACATTGGAAGATGGACAACCCCCGGGAAGATCTTCGCATCGTTTCGCTCCTGCCGGCAGCGACCGAGACGATCTGCTCACTCGGAATGCGGGACCGGCTCGTCGGGCGGTCGCACGAATGCGATTTCCCACCCGGGATCGAAGCGCTTCCGGTCTGCAGCCGTCCCCGGTACAGTCCTGTCGGGCCCAGCCCCGAGATCGACCGGGAAGTCACCGCCGTGCTTCAGGATGCCCTGTCTATCTACAGGGTAGAGGTCGGGGCGATCCGGGAATTGAAACCCACACATATCGTGACGCAATCACAGTGCAGGGTGTGCGCTGTCAGCACCGAGGATCTCCGGAATTCCCTCCGTGAGGTCGCGGGGGGGGAGGGGATAGAACTGGTGGATCTGAACCCCGGGACGCTCGAAAGTGCCCTGGAGTCGATGAACGAGGTGGCGGCCGTTCTCGGGGCCGGGAATAAGGGGACGAAGCTCACCGGCGGAATGAGTACGGCTTTCGCCAGGCTCCGGGAGAAGTGTGAAAAATCCTCCCACTCGCCGACCATGGCACAGATCGAATGGATCGATCCGCTCATGACGGCGGGACACTGGATGCAGGAACTCATCGGGATCGCCGGCGGGGTGAACGTTTTTCCCACCGGGTCCGGCCCGAAAATCACCTTCGACGATCTGGCCCGGAACGATCCGGAGGTCATCGTGGTCGCCCCGTGCGGTTTCGCGATCGGGCGCTCGATGGAGGACATGGTGTACCTGAGGGAACGACCCGGCTGGAAATCGTTACGCGCGGTCAGGGAAGGGAGGGTATACGTCTGCGACGGCAGTCAGTACTTCAGCCGTCCGGGTCCGAGGCTGGTGGATTCGGCGGAGATCCTTTCGGAAATACTCCTTCCGCACATGTTTCCCCCGAGGCACCGCGGCGCGGGGTGGATACGAATCGAAAATCCATCTCCCGCGCGGTGAGGCGCGGGAGATGGTCGGAGAGATGCTGTTTACTTTACCCTGAAGAACTCGATCCGCCGGTTTTTCGTCCGGCCTTCCCGTGAGGTGTTGGGTGCCACGGGCTGGTCCGGTCCGAAGCCCTTCGTCGAGATCCGCGATGCGTCGATACCCTTCGAAACGAGCCAGGCCTTGACCGACACCGCGCGTTTTTCAGACAGCGTCATGTTGTAGGCGTGCGCGCCGGTGTTGTCGGTGTGTCCCTGGATCTCAACGGTGATTTCGGGGTTCTGGTTCAGCGTGTTGAACGCTTTCTCGAGGGTCTGTTCGGATGTCGGCGTGATGTCGGCGCTGTTGGTCGCGAACGTGATCCCGTCGAGGACGATGCTCTTGCCGACTTCCGTCCTGAACTCTTCTTTTTTGACGTCGTCGGAGGCCATCAGCGGGTTGGTGCCCCGTCCCACCTCGGTGCCGTCGTCGACCGTTCCCCCGTCGGTGTCCATCTTGAGCGGGTCTGTTTTGTGTTTCATGACCTCGTCACCGTCGCTGAGAGCGTCGCCGTCGGTGTCCGCCTTGAGGGGGTCGGTCCGGTGTTCCATGACCTCGTCACCGTCGTTGAGTCCGTCACCGTCGGTGTCCCCCTTGTTGGGGTCGGTTTCGTATTTCATGACCTCGTCGCCGTCGTTGAGTCCGTCGCCGTCGGTGTCCCCCTTGTTGGGGTCGGTTTTATGTTTCATGACCTCGTCGCCGTCTTTGAGCCCGTCGGCATCGCTGTCGGCCCTGAGGGGAGACGTCTTGTGGGTGTTGACCTCATCTCCGTCCCTGAGGCCGTCGCCGTCGGTGTCGGGGTCATCCGGGTTGGTACCGAGCTGCTCTTCCTGGTCGTTCGTGAGCCCGTCGTGGTCGCGATCGGGGTCCCCGCCGGGTCCGGTGACGGTGATGCCCCCGAGGAAACTCCAGAAATAGTCATTACGGTCGTTCACGACCGCGGCATTGATGCTGTCACTGCCGGTGAAATTGAATCCACCGCTGAATTCCAGGACCGCCTGGTCGCCGATGCGGATCTGGAGTCCGGCGCCGACCGGAATGACGCTGGTCCAGAAATCCTTCTTGGCCGAGGGCCCGATGTACGCCGGTTTGATCACCTGGAAATTCAACGCGCCGAAACCTCCGTAGAAATACGGGCGCCACGAATCCGTCGTAAACGGCATGAGCAACAGGCGCGCGTCGAGGGGGATGACCCGCGTCTCGAAACCGGAGCCCCGGATTTCCCCGATGGCGGCGCCAAGATCGAATGTGAACGCCTCACTGAACTGGTACCGGAGGAATCCGCGACCCTGGAGGTGTCCGATGCGGTCACGGGTGTCCGTGTGGCCGAACATCGTTCCGACCGCGAAACCGCCGCCCAGTCCGTTCTTGCTGAACTGCGCCGACAGCGGATTCAGGCAGCCCAGGATCATCGCGGATGCAAACAATAATCGAAGTGTCATAGAGGTCTCCTCCTTAGGGTTTGATGGATGTTTGATTCTGTACGTTCCCGAGCGGAGAAAAGAACGGAAAAATAGGCAAGAGATTTACGGAAGGTACAGAGTTACACAATCAATTTCAACGAAAGGATTATCTTGAAAAACCACTATATTTTAATAAATTGGACGAATCAGGGGGGTCGGCGGACGCATCCCCCATCCAATAATCCGCAAAGGAGGTCGGAGTTATGATCAGAAAACGGAGAGTTCTTTTTCCAGCGATATCGGCGACACTCATGATGCTCGTGAACTTCGCGTCGTCGGCTTCCGCGCAGGGGGGATCCCCCTGGGACGCGACACCGAAAAACCTCCAGGTGATGCCGAAGGAATGGGACGGGAAACGCCTTGCACCGGTCATGAAGGGGTTCACCGCCGCACTCGGTGTGCGGTGCCAGCATTGTCACGTCGGCGAGGAGGGGAAGCCCCTCAGCACGTTCGATTTCGTTTCCGACGCCAACCCGAACAAGGACCGCGCCCGGGAAATGTGGAGGATGCTCGGCGACATCAACGAACATCTCGGGAAGATCGAACCGAGCGGGGGGACACGGGTCAATATGTGGTGCGGGACCTGCCATCACGGGAAACCCCGACCCACGACCCTCAGCGAGGAACTGGGGTCGGCGTACGGGACCAACGGGGTCGAGGGGGCGCTCGCAAGGTACGCGGCGTTGAAGGAGCGTTACTACGGTCGTGACGCGTACGATTTCGGCGAGGGGGCCCTGAACGCTTTCGGATACGAGCTGATGGAAAAGAACGACCTTACAGGTGCGATGAAAGTCCTCAGGATGAACGCCGACGAATTCCCCGGTTCGGCGAACGCGTGGGATTCGTTGGCGGAGGTGTACATGAAGTCCGGCGACAAGGACAGCGCCGAAAAATATTACCGGAAATCCCTCGAGATCGATCCGCGGAACCGGAACGCCGAGCGCATGCTGAAAAAACTCAGGGAATAGCCGCGAAACCCTCCCAGTACATACACGGTTCCGAAGCCGACGAACAGGCGCGGCTTTCCGCGCTCAACGAATACCTCAATACCCCGTACCTCGAAATTGTCCGGCCGGGACCGGGGTTGAAAATTCTGGACGTCGGAAGCGGCCTCGGACAGTTCACCCTGATGATGGCCCGCAGCGCGGGGGAGGGTTCGGTCGTCGTGGGGATCGAACGCGATCGACGGCAACTGGGGGAAGCCCGAAAACTCCTCGCCTCGCACCGGGGCGGCGGCGCGACTGTGGATTTCCGTGAGGGGGACGCGACGAACCTCGATCTCCGAAAGGGGGAATGGGGGAGCTTCGACCTCGCGCATTCCCGTTTCCTCCTCGAACACCTGCCCGAGCCGGCGGCGGCCGTGGCCGGGATGGCAAAAGCCCTCCGCCCCGGGGGACGCCTCTTTCTTTCGGACGACGACCACGGAGTCTTCCGGTTGACGCCGGAGCCGGCGGGGTTCAGGGATCTGTGGGGGGCCTACATGCGATCGTACGAGGCTGCAGGGAACGATCCCCGGATCGGCCGCAGACTCGGCGACATGCTGCGGGATGCGGGGTTCAGGTCGATCCGTATCGGTGGAATGTTTTTCGGGGGGCACGCCGACGAACCGCATTTCCGGATGATCGCGGACAACCTCACCGGTATTCTGGAGGGCGCGGGAGAGACGATGACCTCCTCGGGCGCCATCGGTCGGGAAGCCTACGCGCGTTCGATGGCGGCTCTCCGGAGCTGGAAGCAAGACCCTTCGGCCGCCCAGTGGTACATGGTGTGCTGGGCCGAAGGGATCCTCCCGGTCCCGCCCGGATGAGTGGGACGCCAGCCCGGCGCGCCCGTCAGCCCTTCGTGTAGCGACCGTCGAAGAGCGTCTTCCAGTCTTTCCCGTCCTGCGACATCTCCATCTTCGACGTCATCTCCTTCGGGCCGGTAAAAATGTACGTCATCTTCGCGTGCATCCCCGGACCGCCATGCGCCATGACGATGGTATCTCCGTCGAACTTCCCGGTGAATACCTCCGGGGGCGAGCCGACGCAGTCGAACCAGTGCATGGTGTAGAGATCCTTTTTCGGATCAAAGGTCATGACGGAATGCCCGGAAAAGGTGATTTTCCCCTCCCGTTCCTGAGTGTAATCGCTGATCGACGCGAACCCCTCAAGGTCCAGGCGCCAGTCCATCGTACCGACGGCGGTTCCGCCCTTCGGGTCCCACTGCGACGGGTACATCTTTTCTTCCCCCCGCCAGTTACCGGAGAATCTTTCCAGTTTTCGATGACCGGCCGTGGGTTGCGGCATTTCCATAACGGATCCTCCTTCTGATGATGTTATATCCACTCGTCGGCGGGGGCCGTCATGTCCCCGCCCGCGGTCCCGGTATTCACCGTCCCGGCGAGTTCGACGATCATCGCCCGGCATTCCTCCCGCGCGCTGGTCTTGTGTTCGACCCCCCTCGGGACGACGAACATTTCGTTTTCACGGATGGTCACGTCGCGGTCCCGGAAATGAACCACCATCTGCCCCCCGAGGACGAGAAACACCTCGTCGGTGTCGGGGTGGTCGTGCCAGACGAACTCGCCCCGGATCTTCACCAGTTTGAAATGGTAGTCATTCATCCGTGCGATGATCTTCGGGGTCCAGCGTTCGGAGAACTTCCCGAGCTTGTCGGGGATGTTGATCGGCAGATTTTCCATGTGGTGTCCCGGGTCTGCTACGGGGTCGTTGGTGGTGGATGATGTTTTACAGGCATGGTGTAGCATACCGCCGTCCCGTCGAGGACGACGGTGCCGTCGGCCAGCGTGACCCTCGTCTCCAGCTCGCAGACCGGTTTATCGTCCCTCGCCCTGATCACGGTGACCTCGCCGGTAATGGTATCGCCCGGCCTGACGGGCGCCCGGAAGTTCCAGCTGACCTGCAGGAACACAGTGCCCGGTCCCGGGAGGTCCTCGGCGACGACGGCGTTCAGGATTGCACTCGTGATCCCGCCCTGCACCACGATGCCGCCGAACCGCGTGGCGCGGGCGAAATCTTCGTCATAATGCAGGGGGTTCCTGTCGCCGCTGATCTCGGTGAAAAGTCCGATGTCCCGGGGTTCGACCTGTCGGGAGCGGCTGGCTCTCTGACCGGGCGCGGGGATCCCGTTCGGCCAGACCGGGGTGGCGGAATTCACCGGGGGACCCGGCCGCTCCGCCGGAGCCACCACCTCATGCACCTGTGGGCGATATCCACCGGTTCGCAGAACATGAGAGGGCAACCCCCGACGATACTTTCGACATCGAGGCGTTTGCACTCGCCCAGCGCCTCCTCTGAAACGCTCCCCGGGCCGAACGAACGGTGGAACCAGACCAGTTTCACGCCGCGGTCGCGGCATTGCCGGACGACCGATGCCGCATCCTTCGGGTGCGTCGCGATCACGACCCCCCCCAGATCCCCGGGAACGGCGCCGACGTCGGCGTAGCACGCGTCGCCCTCCACCCGGTCGGTGTTCGGGTTCACGGGAAACACCTCGTACCCGGTTTTTTTGAGTTTACGATAGACGGCATTCGCCGCGACATCCCCCTTGCGGGAGACGCCCGCCACGGCGATCCGTTTCGCCGCGAGAAACCTGCCGACAGCTTCAGGGTGCGTCGTCATCTTCATTCCTCCGGAACATTCCCCACGTTTCAAACTCGCCGCCCACGCCGGCGCGGCCCGTGATCTCGTATCCGAACTTCTGATACAACGGGACATTGGCCGGGTCTTCAGTCGTGAGCGTCACTCCCTGCGACCCGGGAGTTTCCCGTGAAATACGCCCGACGTGTTCCAGCAATACACGGGCGAGGCCCTTCCCCCTGTGGGAGGGAAGCACACCGATCATGTTCAGGTGGGTGTGCGGGACCTCCACGCCGAGGGGACCCCACGCTTCGGTGCAATCCCGGTATCTGCTCCTCGCCTCCGCCCCGAGGGCGCCCCAGGTTTTCTCCCTCAGCGTTCCCATCGCCGGGGACTCTGATCCGGGACCGGCGGGCGGCGATCCCGGTCCCGGAAGAGGAAACGAGAGGGTGGCCGCCGCGGAGAGAACCGGCCCGTCGAAGATCCCGAGGAGGGGTTCATCCCGCAACGCACGGGCCATGACAAAAAAATGTACAAGTTCCCGGAGCCGGAGGGGGTATGCATCGCCATCCCCGTCGCCGGTATCGGCGGTCTTTCCGCTCCCTGTCAGCACGTACCGCATGACGGGATAATCTTTGAATGCTGCGCTAAAGACCCTGACCACCAGGGGGACCTGCTCCGATGAGAGGCGAACGACCGGCGGAGAGTCCCGGGCACGCAGTGCGGCAGACACCGTCCCGGTCAGGTATTTTTCCTGAGTTTCACCGCCGTCCCGTAGACGAACAGTTCGGCCGCCGCCTGCATGATTGCGGACGTCGTGAACCGGATGCACACGATCCCGTCGGCGCCCTTGCTCCGGGCGTCGTCCATCATCCGGTCGATCGCCTGCTCGCGCGATTCGCCGAGCAGTTTGGTGTATTCGTTGATTTCACCGCCGACCACGTTCCGGAACCCCGCCATGATGTCCTTGCCGATGTGGCGGGCCCGGACGGAATTCCCCCGGACGAGCCCGATGGTTTCGGTGATGGTATAGCCTGATAATTCGTCCTGTGTCGTGACTACCATGCGCTCCTCCTTATTTCTCAACGTCTCTTGAATACCGGTCATCCCTGCTTTTTTCGACGCGATCCCTGAGGGCCTTTGCGAACAACAACCCGAACGCGAACAACAGTACCAGCCCGATGAGGCCGACCGGAAACGCAGAGATCATGCCCACGATCATCGCGATCACCCAGGCGAGCGCCGCGACGGCCAGGATCACATAAGCGGCTTTTTCCATGTTCGTTTCCTTCCCGTGAATACCCGTTTCAACAGAACATATGAAAACTTCCCCGCTGAATCAACGATTCATTCCCAGCGGAAGATCCTCGTGGAGAGAACGGAACAGAGGCCGAAAAACAAAACGAGGAAGAGTGCGTCCTGCCAGTGGGCCATCCA
>QJVY01000129.1 GCA_003235555.1 Ignavibacteria bacterium
AACAGAGGCCGAAAAACAAAACGAGGAAGAGTGCGTCCTGCCAGTGGGCCATCCATCCCGTTCCGTCCCAGACTCCCTGCATCAGCGCGACGGCGTGCGTCGTCGGCAGCGCGTAGGCCACGAATTGGGCCCCGACGGGGAGACCGGAGACGGGGAAAAAGAGCCCCGAAACGGCCACCATCGGGTAGAGGACGATCGCACCGAGCGGTTGAGCGAACCTCGCCGTGGGGACGATGCTCGCCAGGATGAAGCCGAGGGAAAGTATGCTCAGGGCACTCAGCAGGAGGGCCGCGGCGAAGCTGAGGAGGTTCACCTCGATCGTGCCCGGGAAGAACTGCCGGCCGGCGAGCACGAGCAGTCCCAGGCCGACCACGGTGAAGGCCAGTTTGACGAGGACGTGCGAGCCGAGGATCGTCAGCGGCGAGAGGGGGGTGGCCCGAAGGCGTTTGAGGATTCCCCCTTCGCGATAGATCGACATGATCGCGATCAGCGAAAGCGCGGCGCCGATGGCGATGATGAGCGCGGCCAGGATCGTCACGTTGAACGGCGGGGCCGCGGGAGGATGCGCGCCCTGCATGCGGGGACCCATCGAGCGTCCCAGCACGACGAAGATGATCACCGGCATCGCGAGGCTCCCGATGACGCCGAGGGGCTCCCGCAGGAACACTTTCGTCTCGATCCACGACAGTCTCCAGAGTCCCTTCAGCATCGGTCAGTCCCTGATCCCGTGGCCCGTCAGTTTGAGGAAGACGTCCTCGAGGGTGGGCATTTCAGTCCGGAACCCCCGGACCTGAATCCCCGCCGAGGAGAGGAACCCGATGACGTCGGTGACGAAACCGTCACCCTCCCCCCGCAGCGTGTGCGTGTTCCCGTCGCTCTCCACTGCGAGCACGCCGGCGAGTTCCGTGAGTTGTCCGGCCACGCCGTCCCCGTCGCTGGTGAACACCACGCACATCGACGGACAATGCCTCCTGACGAGCTCGGCCGGGGTCCCCATTTCTATCACGCGGCCGTGTTCGATGATCGCGATCCGGTCGCAGAGGCGTTCCGCCTCCTCCATGAGGTGCGTGGTCAGGAAGACCGTCGCACCCCCCTCCCGGATGTCGGTGACCAGCGTCCAGATCGCGCGGCGTGCCTGGGGGTCGAGACCCGTCGTGAGTTCATCGAGGAAGACCATCCGCGGTTCGTGGATGAGCGCCAGGGCGATGAACAGGCGCTGTTTCTGTCCCCCCGAGAGCGTCATGAACCAGGCGTTCCGTTTCGATCCGAGGCCGAGCCGGTCGAGGAGCGCGTCGGTGTCGACCACTTTTACGTAGAGCGCGGACCAGAGGTCGACGGCTTCCCAGACCTTGATGCGTTTCTGGAGCTGGGCTTCCTGGTGCTGGACGCCGATCAGCTGCCTCAGCCGGGCGGCGTCACGCCGGGGATCCAGACCGAGTACCGAGATTTTCCCGCCGTCGTGCTTCCTGAGTCCCTGCACGCACTCCATGGTCGTGGTCTTCCCCGCGCCGTTCGGCCCCACGAGACCGAAGATTTCCCCCTCGAGGACCTCCAGGGACACATCGTCCACCGCAACGACCGGACCGTAGCGTTTCCTGAGATGCGAAACGGAAATGGCTGGGGAGGGCACGGAGGCGGCTACTTCGTGAGCGATCGAACCCGTTCCCCTTTAATGGAGCCGCCCAGCAGGGCGCTCACCAGGCAGAGGTCCATCGCGCCCGCAAGGAGCGGAACGAGTCCGATCGCGACGAGGATGTATCCCGTGCCCGGACCGGGTGCCAGGAACCCCCAGACGACGAGGCCGAGGCCGACGACGACTCGCGCGACGCGCCCGGCCGGGCTGTTGATGAACCGGGCGAATCCCGTCCGGCCGAACGATTCAGCGATGCTCATAATCTTCTCCTGTGTCAGAGTCGTGAAACCCGCAGGTACAGCGGCCACCGGACCGTGTGGATCCTCCCGCGGTCGCCCCACAACCGTTCAAGTTCTTCGAGAATCCGTCCCACAGGGTCTTCTCCGCGTTCCCTGATGTATTGTTGTGTGCCGCTCCAGCTGCGGATGAAGGCGAGCAACTGGTCGAGGTTCCACCGGACGCTTACCGAGAACTTTCCGGGGTCGAGGCGTTTCCCCGGGAGCGTGACTGTTTCATATTTCCGGTCCACCAGCCGCGCGCCAGTCCCAAAGTACGGAAAAAGGACCTCAATGTAGAATCTTCTGAACAGGTCATCGAACGGGGGGTCGACGTGCCCGATGTGGTACGTCCAGGCGGCGACCACGCCGCCCGGCCTCGTCACCCGCCTGGCCTCCGCGTAAAACTTCTCAAGATCGAACCAGTGCAGGGCCGAGGCCACGCTGACCAGGTCTGCCGACGCGTCGCCGAGCCCCGACTGTTCGGAAGTTGCCACCCGGAATTCGATCTTCGGGTGGGGCGCGGCGTGCCGGATCTGCTCGTCGCTGACGTCGGTGGCGATCACCCTTTCAAAATGCGGGGCGAGACCGCGTGCCGCCTGTCCGTTCCCGGTCGCGCAGTCCCACGCGAGGCGTCGGGGTTCGACGAGGGACGCGAGGTACCCGAAGAGTTCAGCCGGGTACCCGGGGCGGGACCGGGCGTACTCTCCGGCGATGGGGGAGAAGTCGGGCTTCTTCATCCGGAGGATCGGGGTTCGTACTCCGCCCTGCGCGGCCCCGTCGAATGTCGGACGTCAGGCAGGTGGTCCATCCAGCAATTTCCCGTAATATGAAAGATCGGCTTCCGAAAAACAACAGAAGATGATCTCCCGGTATCCGCGTCCCGGTCCTTCGACGGTCTCCCGCACGGACCGCACCGCCACCTCCGCCGCTTCCTCCGGCGGGTACCCGTAGACCCCGGTACTGATACAGGGAAAGGCGATGGACCTGACGCCGTGTTCGGCGCCGACCTTCAGCGATTCACGATAGCACGATGCCAGCAGTTCCCGTTCATTCCCGCGGCCCCCGCGCCAGACGGGCCCGACGGTGTGTATGACGAACCGCGATCTGAGATTGTATCCCCGGGTGATCTTTGCCCGGCCGGTCGCGCAGCCCCCGAGCAGCCGGCACTCCTCCAGGAGCCCCGGGCCGGCTGCACGGTGAATTGCCCCGTCCACGCCGCCCCCGCCGAGCAAAGATGTATTCGCGGCGTTGACGATGGCGTCGACACCGAGTTTCGTGATATCACCGAGTCGGGCCTCGATCATGTGTCCATGTCATGGATGGCGGGCACGGCAATCAGTTCGCGTCCTCTGCCTGGGAAGGGACCACTTCGAACGAATCCAGGACGTCCTGGATTTCGGAATCATCGGCCCCGCTTTCGGTCAGAAATTTCAGGTACTGCCCGTACTGGGCCGCGACCAGCATGTGGTGATCTGTGACCTCCGGCTCATTGTAGCGATGGTTATACACATCCAGGGTCTGGATCCCGTCATCGATGTTCCTGGATTTCAGCAGGACCACGCCAAGCCCCTTGAGGGCCTCGGAATTGTCAGCCGCCTTCAGGGACAGTCCGTAATGGTTGATGGACTCGGAAAGCTGACCGTTCAGGTAATATGCCTCCGCCAGTTTTTGTTCGAGGAAGCTGAATTCCATGTCATTTGGTTGTACGAATGGTTCCAGCACGGTGATGATTCTTTCCCGTTCGGATATTTCCTCGTTCAGATCGGGAATTCGCTTGCAGCCGACATTGATCAGAAATGATGAGTCGCCATGATAACTCCTGAACACCCAGACACCGATCGACCGCACCCGTTTCCTCACCGCCTGCGGCTCACTGTTGACGAGAATGATCGAATTGGAGAGGACGGCCAGTACGAAGATCCACGGTAGCGCGGCCCTGCAGAGGAGTTCCGCATGTTTGTTGCCCATGTTGTCGGCAATGAATGATATCCCGGCAAACATGACAGGCGCCGCGACGACCGCGTACATATCCCAATCCCGGGGCATCGACAGGTACGGGTGCAGCGTGAACACGAAGAGGAGACAGTAGAAGGAACTGATCAGGAAAAATAGCGTTCCCGGGCTGTCGTATCTGACCCTTCCCCCCGACAAAAAAGGGATGAGGAACAGGTAGATGACCACGGGGGAAATCAGCAGACCCAGGATCTGCACGACGTCCGACAGATGTGCCCATGACTGGAGAGTATAATGATTCATCAGGGGAACGGTGTTGACGACGGGCAGAAATATCCGGTATCCCGGGTCATCCGGGGAAAGGCTATGTGCCCGGAAAAAGAACACGTAGAAGAGTATCGCGACCACGACGCTCACACCGACGGCGGCCGAAACGACCTTCACCCCCGTCCACCTGCCATGGATGAGTTTTTTCTCACCCATCCTGTGAACAACGGCATAGATCAATCCGGGCAGCAGTAAAACCATCTCGACATGTACCCTCGTACCGATGATGAATACCGCGATCATCCAGCCCAGGACATCCCTCCCCCTGAACAGTTGCCACGCCAGGAAGAGGTAAAAGCTCACGGCCAGAAAGAGGAGCGTGTAATGTTCGACGTGACCGAGGAACAGGAACAGAAAGCCGCCCGACAGTCCGACGAGCAAAACGATCATTTTCAGCAGGCCCGTCCGGTCGATCGACCTCACGAGGGAGATGAGGATGAGTAAATAGAATACGCCCGAGACATAGCTGACGAAGCGGTAGGACTCGACCGGCGTGATCCCGAGGACCGAGCCGACGGCCTGGGGGACCAGCCTGCTGACCGGTTCCGGTTTGGTGAGATCGAAAACGTCGCCGATCGTGTAGCTCGATTCGTGAAGGACGATGGAACGGGTGTCTCCGTACATGTCCGTTTCGATCGAGAAGAAATAAAAACAGAGAACCGCACAGAGAACAAACGATGAGGCAACAACCAGGCCCTTCAGCGACTTCCGGTCCAGATCCCTGATCACGCCCGTCAACAACGAAGAGATTTTCCTGTTGACCGCGGGAATGAGGATGAGCCCGATCGCGATGAAAAATCCGATTCTCCGGAAGGGCGAAAGGAACGCCAGGTGGTTAAAACCCCAGAGGGGAGATTCAGGCAGAAAGGATGCGATGACGTACAGGGTGAGACCCGCGATTCCCACGCCGGTAATCGCTCTGATTCTTCCCCGAAGGTGCCTGTCGGTCTGTCTCACGGGCGCGGACCAGGTCGTTATTCGTAGAGCTCCAACCCGTCCAGCAGCACACCCGCGGAATCCGGGTCCGTCGCCTCGGCGAAAACGATCGACGACGCCTCGAAGTACCATCCGAGCAGCCTGGATTCGATTGCCCCAAGGTCGATCGTTCCGTACACCACCTCATCCGCGTCGGTGCCCACGACGAAGAAAAATTTTGTCCTCACCATCGAAACATTCCTGAATTCATATTCGATGAGGTTCCACCCATCCCCCCGCCCCGCGGGGATATTCCTCCATCGAAACTCCAGGTCCGGAAAACGGGAGAAACGGACGCTCTCACTCCAACCGGAGTCCGGAGAGGCGGGAGACGCACCCAGGATGAGGAAAACGCCCAGCAGGAAGCACCGTTTCATCAGAGATGATGTCGTATTGTGAGAGGCGGAGGGTTGCTGACCGCGTTCAGGAGATCCGATCCCTGGTTCGACCTATCGCAGGCGGGCCGTCAGGTGCCCGATCGTCCGCGCCATAACATCACGGCGATGATCGCCGGCACCACGCAGCCACCAACGCTGATCCACTGGGGAGCCGACCATCCTCCGATGATCACCTCCACTCCGAGAAGGAGTCGCACGAGGTGCAACGTGGAAACCCCAGACAATAAAATGATGGCGAGAATAGTTCCGGTGGATTTCATAGCAACCTCCCATGTCACCTGTTTGTCGTCCGGGATTGCAGGGACTCCGGTACGCTCCACGGGTTGCCGGAGTGACGTTCGGGGTCGGTAACCGCGAACACAATTTCATTTCCGTCGGGGTCGCGGACAATGAACATGTCCATCCAACCGGTTTTCTTCATCGCGCCCGGTTTCCCTCCCCTGGCGAGAACGCGGGAACGATGGGCTTCCAGATCCCCGACGCGGAAATAGAGGCGCTCCCGGCCGACCATGGAATCCTGCACCGTCGAAGTCGGTTCGTGTAAACCGAACTTCCGTCCCCCGGCGACCATTTCCGCATAGTATGGACCCCCGTCGAGGTCGGCAAACCCCTCGAAGCCGAACCCCAGTACGTCGCGATAAAAGGGCACGCTCTTTTCAACGTCGGTTACGTACAACACCGGTTTGATGTCGCCCGTGAAGGACCCGTGAGCCTCCCGTGAATCGTTCTGCGCCCGTGCCGACCCGGTGAGCGTGACCGAGAGAATCAGGAGGATGATGGCGACAATATTTACCCGGTCCACAGAGTCCTCACATGTTCTCCCGGCAGATCTCCCTGCACGTACAACCGATAATTCTCAATTATTGTTACAATAGCAAGTGGGGATGAATGAGCGGGGTTCACCCCGGGGGACTTGAACGGAAAACGCCCGGAATGGGCGCCGTTCCCGCCGTTCATCCCGTCCATTGTGCCAGCGACCAGCGGCAAAGCGTAGAATGACTATGACGACCACTTGATCGTGCACCCGATCGAATGGGTCTCGGGGACCGCCACCTGGCGTCCCGCGATGACCGCCTCGACCGCGTCGCGCAGGTAAAATTCCTTCGCGTCCGCGGGTTCCTTCCAGTTGTCGTCCAGTTTACCGGAATACCGGAGTTTCCGTTCCCTGTCGAAAACGAAGAACTGCGGAGTGTGCGTCGCCCCGAAGGCGTTGGCCACTGTCTGGTCGGCATCGCGGAGGTAGGCGAAATTGAACCTTCGCGTGTTGGCCCGCCTGACCATCTCGTCGTAATTGTCATCGGGGTAGTTCTTTTCGTCGTTCGAGTTGATGGCGACGAGCCGGACCCCCTCCGAAGCGTAGGTCTTCTGGAATTCGATCATCCTCTCTTCGTACGCCTGGACGTAAGGGCAGTGGTTGCAGGAAAAGACGACGACGAGGACCGGTTCCCTGTACTCTGCGCTGGAGTGGTTCTTTCCATCCACTCCCGTCAGGCCGCTGAAGGCGGGCAGGGGGTTGCCGATGAGGAGTTGGTTCCCTGGCATGGCGCTACCTTTCGAATGTTCACGAAAACCGGGGGGGAAGAAGGGGGTGGTACTCGAACATACCACCCCCGGTGGGAATGTATCAAAAAGAATGGAGATATCTTACTATTATAGACGGATTTCGAAGGGATTTGTTACGCGGAGGGGTGAAAACCCTGCCGTATTATTCATACCTGAGCGTATGTGCGGGATTGGCCGTTGCGGCGCGGATGCACTGGACGCTGACGATCAGTCAGCCCACGACAAACGGGGCCAGACCGGCCAGGAGGAAGGGCCCGGGTTACCTTACCGGGAAAAACCCCCGAACGGGGACATGAATCTGGCCCCCATCCCGGAGAGTATTTTTTTCAGCTCGTCGGAGGCGTTTCCGTACGTGATCCATTTTTTCACCTCGAGGCAGTCCATGAAGCGCGGCGCGAAATTCTTTATGAACCCTTTGATGTGAATGACGGCGGACTCTGAATCCGCGTAACGCTCGAACAGCGCCAGCCTTTTATTGTCCCCGCCGATCGTCCATTCGTAGTTCAGCGTCCCGGGCTCGTTGGCCTGCGTGGCGTCGACCATTTCCTTCATCAACGTTTTCAGCGCCTCCAGTTTGCCGTCCCGGATCTCGAGGTCCAGGACCCAGTATACATAGTTTGACATGAGGGTATTTCCATAAAATTGTGAGTGGAGAATATACGCAACCGTGGTTGGAAAACCTAGGGTGTCAGCGGGAATTCAACACCTCGATGGAAATCACGGGGTGGACCTCCCACGCGGTCGCGCGCCAGTTCTTCCTGCCGCCCGGGTTGGTGTTTTCCGCTTCCTCCGTGTAGTGCCAGTCGTAGAGCATCCAGCCCCGGATACGGACTTTTTTCCCCAGGAGCGTTTTCTTCAGGGCGGAGGTGCTCCAGTCCACACCACGTTTCCGCATGATCTCCCTCCACCTCGGCGTGACTTCGGCGATGACCATCCTCGACGCTTTCTTTTCCTTCGGGCCGGCCGCCAGGACGATGTGCGTGTCCCTGTACCGGGCGTCGCGCGCGTTGCAGTTGCAGCTTTCAATCCCGCCGATCTGGACATCGCGGACATAACCGGTGACCTCTGCGGCCTGTGAGTTGGTGAAACGTCTGACGTCGTCACCGGGTTGGAGCATGGAGTCGAGCCCGATGCCGTAACGGGAATAATCCTCGGGCATTGGACGCAGGTAACGGTTTTTCATGCGGTTCAGCTGCCGGGAATCCCTTCCCCTGGCATTCCCTGCCATCGGGCACCCGTGAAATTTTTCCTGTGCCTCCGCCGCGCCATTCAAAGCGGCGATGAGGAGGCACACGAAGAGCGCCATCTTCCGCACGTCCGGTTTTCGATGATGGACCACCGGCGCAAGGTAGAAGAATGCTCCGAAAAAATCAACGGGGATGTGACGGGGGCGGCAGCAGGTGTGCGATATCGACCGCCTCGCAGGGCGCGAATTCGCCTGCCGGGACGACGACGGCGGGGGGGGTGAATCGTTGCGGGACGACGGTGACGCGGGCGCCGTCTCCCGGTCCGATGAGGAGGTATCCGCCAAGGAGGATGAGGGTGATGACCGCCGCCGCACGGAACGCGGCCCGGGCGGTGAAGGACCGTAGAACGGGGATCGCGGGTAGCCGGGCCGGGGGGATGACCGTCGACGGTCCGGATCGGGAAATCATCGCCAGGTCCAGGGAAATCTCCTCCAGCACCCGGGAGCAGTCGGGGCAACCCCCGATATGGCCTTTCAGGTCTTCGCGTTCGGCCCCGTCGATTGTCTCCAGGGCGTACCGCAGGATGGTGTCGTTGTCAGGGTGTGTCATACTGTCCGGGAAATTCTTGTGGGAATATCCGCCGGAATTCCTTCCGGCAATTCTTCACGGCGTAAAAAATCCGGGACCTGACCGTTCCGCCGGGAACGCCGAGGATTCCCGCGATTTCGTCGTAACTGTGGCCGCCGTAGAACCGCAGGGCGATTACATCCCGCTGGTCGGGCGGGAGGGATTCGAGCACGGCCGCGACCATTCTCTCCCCGCCCGACCGCACTGCCGATTCCAGCGGCGATTCACCCCCGGCCGGATAATCCCCTTCATCGAACCCGTGATGTCTCACGAGCCGTACCTTCTCCCGGAGCGCCAGCCTGTACGCGATCGTCGAGAGGTACGCGCCGAGGCTGCCGTCGCGGTGCGGGATCCTCCTGCGCAGTATCCGGACGAAGGTTTCCTGGGCGATGTCGCGGGCGGCATCCCCAGATCCGGTGATGAGCGCCGCCATTCGTGCGAGGCGGCGCTCGTGCCTGCCGAAGAGTTCGCGCCAGGCCCGCTCGTCACCACCGTGCGCGAGGTCGAGACACTCCCAGTCGGAGAGGTTTTCGCAGTCGCTCCCTCCGCCGCCGGTCATCTCTTCGGGGGGGCGGTACCGCACCACTCCGCGATCTCGGGTATGTCTACCTGCGTGCACCACATCTTGTTCAGTTCCGTCCTGTATTTTTCCGGGGTCACCGCCAGGGCGTGATCGACGTACCACCTGAACAACGGCAGGCGGTACCGCGGGGCGGACTCCGCAACCCCGTCCATCATGTTATACATTCCGGCCGAATAGTTCAACGCCAGCTGCCGTCCGGCCGCCGCCTCCCGCGAATTCAGCAGCGACCAGGCGTCCACCCCCGATGTGCGGAAGGATTTGACCCACGTTTCGCACGCGGATGCTATCACCGGAGCGGGATTTCCCGGGACGGCCCCCACCAGCGTGACGATGCCGAGATTGACGCCCCGTTCCAGGTATTTCTTGATTGCGGGAGTCCCGTAGAGGGTCGCGGCGAAATAGACTTTCCGGCCGCCGCGCTCAGCGGATTCGATCAGCATCGTGATCAACGAGTCGCTGAACGGGCCGCCGGCCCCGGGGGTGAACCGGCCCGCCTTCATCTCGGCGCCGATGTGTTCCCGGAGACCTTCAAGTTCCCCGGGGGTGATGAATGCGGGCGCCCCCTCATTCTGGACGTACGCGGGGTACCAGTCCGTGTTCAGGAGGGAGCGGTTGACCACCGTCACGTCCGTCCGGTAACCGAGTACCCCGGTGAGGATCCATCCGGGGTACGTGTCGTTGTCGCCGTTGGTGACGAGGATGGAATTTTCGTCCATGAGGGCCATCATGTTGTACGAGTAGTCCATGATCTCGTCGCGGATGGCCCCGGACTCGAGCAGGTGGCGGAGCGCTTCATGGGTTTTTTTGGATTCGTTCCTGCCCATGTACTCGGTGACCAGTCCGAACCACGCGTCCGTGAATGTGGGATCGAGTTCGGCGGCGCGCTCGAGATGCCGGAGACCCTCGTCGTTGGATGAGGCCCCGTGGCCGATGAGTCCTGCGAGGTACTGGATGGTGGGATTGGCGGGATATTCCGACAACCCTTCCCTCAGTTTCGCTTCATAGCCCGGAGATTCGGCGTAGCGGAGGGCGTACATCCAGTTCGCGTAGGCGTCCTCGGAGGGGTAGGCGTCGTAATAGGTTTTCCACATCTCGGCCAGACGGGCGTACGTTTCAGGTTCGTACACCACGTTGCGTTTGCTGACGATTTTCTCCGGCCTTTCGATTTCCCCGGCCGGGGCGGTGCAACCGTTGAAAGCGAAGGAAAAAACCAAAAGTGAAAATACGCAGGGCAGCCGGAGTCCGGACATGGCGCGACCTCAAAATTATTGCGAAACTGGGGATCTGCAGTTAAAAATCACCCACCTATCCTGTTAATCCCCTGGCGGGAAAAAAGTTCAATCGCCTGCAGGCGGGCGGGCACCCCGAAATGAAACACCTCCTTGTGGTGCGCCAGACCCTGAAATCACGGAAGAATCAACATGAAAAGGGAAGGATGATCATCGTCCTTCCCTTTTGTATGTAAAGGCCATTCACTGTGACGGGGAGACACCGGGCCGACCTCCCCGTTCAGGCCAGCCGAACCGATTACTTATCGTAGCGGTCCAGAAACTCCTTTTTCCGCCTTGCCCGGTCCTCCTTGACGGCCGGGTCCTCCTTCCCGATCGACCACCGGTGGTTGGGGCCGTTGAGTATCCTCGTCAGCGCGGTTTCGAGTTCCGTAGCAGCCGCAACCGTCGCGGAGTCCGATGAGTGTTTTCCCATCTCGACCACCTCTTTCAGTTCGGGAACGTACTCCCCGTACCAGTTTTTCGCGAGGTCGTAGGTGCCGTGCCAGTGGGTCCAGTCGGGTCCCTGCATCGAGGCGGCGTGGCGCGCGCGGCGCCCCTCGTGGTGCCAGAGTTCGAACCACGTGTAATCGATCTTCTGGGCGAACTGTGCGTATTCGTCGCGCTTCGCCGCTTTCAACACCCTGGTGGCCAGTCCGTACAGTTCGAGGCCCGGTTTCCCGAATTTCTCGTGGTAGAGGTCCAGCATCCCCTCGTACTGCAGGTAGAAATTGTCGGCGAAGTTCTGGTTGTGGCACGATATGCAGACATTTTTCATGTTCTCCATGCGCTGCGTGCCCGTGATCGCGGCCGAGGCCAGACCCCATTTTTTATCGGTCTCGTGAGCCTGGATGGAGATCGCAGGGCGGTTGTTCCACTTGATCCGCAACCCGACGTTGTGCGTCACGGGCATGTCCCTCGTCGCCGACATGTGGCAGGTGGCGCAGGTCGGGGCCGCGAAGTAATCCTCCCCCACGATCCACTTCGGTGATTCGAGGTTCATCTTCGCCTCGTTGGCGTGGTAGGCGATGCCGTGCTTGGACTCCTCGTAGATTTCGATCTGCGGGTGGTCGGGCCCCATGTGACATTTTCCGCAGTTCTCCGGACGGCGCGCCTGCGCGACGGAGAACTCGTGCCGGTGGTGACAGGCCGAGCAGCTTCCCTCTGAGCCGTCAGGATTGATCCGTCCCATCCCGGTGTTCGGCCACGTGGCGGCGTCCAGTTTCCCGTCCGGGAGCACCTTCACCTCCGAGCCGTGACACTGCCAGCAGCCGTTCACGGCGGCCGCGGAGATCCCGTCCGGAAACCCGGCCGTCGTGAAATCCCGGTTGCCTTCCACGACCTCCGCGAGGGTGTTGTCGAGCGAACCCATGATGCGCCCGGCCTTGGAGTGGTGGGAGTTTTCGAACTCCGTCACCTCGTTGGCATGGCACCTCCCGCAGTCCTTCGGGCTCACGATGACGGAAATGAGGAACCCGTTGTGATCAAAGGCATCCTTGTCTCCCGCCTGCGCCTCGTGGCACTCGAAGCAGCCCACGTTTCCACGGAAGTGTTTGCTCGCGCCCCACTGCTGGTAGATGTTGGGATTGTTTTCTGAATGGCAGTCGATGCACTGGGCGGTGGCATCGCTCATGACGGCGGGAAGAGTGCTCATCGTCTGACCGGAACTGCCCGACTGTACGAGAAACAACGCGAGTGCAAGAATGGTAACGTGTAATTTCATGGCTGGCCTTTGAGATTTTGGTAATGGCGTCAGGAATGAACGGATGGGGACCCGTCAGCAGAAGGTAATAAAATCATTCCACCGAATCAAAGGATTGGATTGAAAATGTACCGGTATTTCAATATGTTTATGAAATGCCCCTGTCGATCCTGATGTCCAACCCAGTTTACCGATGTATCGTACTCTGCCTTGTGCTCATGGCCACGGTGCGGACGACCCGCGCCCAGACCGACGATACGGAGTTCTATCCTTACGACGACAGCACGGGGACCGCCCGGCTGGTATCCTCCGCCACCGCGATGGAGACGGCGTGGGACCTGGTCCGGAATCCCCTCGAGGCCGACATTCCCGGCGACGCCGCGGACGTCGCGCGGATCCGCCGTGGATTCCGGCTCTTCATCCAGACGCCGCAATACGCCCCGATGCTTTCCGGGAACGAGATGGCCTGCGGCCACTGCCACCTCAACGCCGGCCAGAGGGAGCTGGCGCTCCCGCTCGTGGGGGTCGCTTCCGCCTTCCCCGAATACAACAAACGGGCCGGCAGGATGTTCACGCTCACAGACAGGATCACGGGCTGTTTCATGAGGAGCATGAACGCCGTGGGCGCGACGGCCATGCTGTCCGCCCACGACCCGGACCAGGTCGCGGGGATGATATCCGGCAGGGAGGAAGTCCGGGACCTGGAAGCCTATCTCGACTGGCTGTCGGAGGGTTTCGCGCCGGGTGATTCGCTTCCCTGGAGGCGCAGGAACACCATCGGGCGCGCCGACCTGGTACCGACGGCGATGCTCGACTCCGCCCGGGGGGAAAAACTGTTCATGGAGCACTGCGCAAACTGCCACGGCGAGAACGGGGAGGGAGTGGCGATCGGTGACATCAAGGCGGGCCCGTTGTGGGGTCCCCGGTCGTGGAACGACGGCGCCGGCGCCGCACGCATCTACACGCTGGCCGGGATGATCAGGCACATGATGCCCTACGTTTCACCGGGAGCCCTCACCGACGAGGATGCCCAGCACATTTCGTATTTCATCAACTCACACGAGCGTCCCGTCTACCCCTTCAAATCGTCCGACTACCTGAAGGAGGAGATACCCGGGGACGCTCTCTACTACGACCGGAAAAAATAAACGCCCGGTACCGGCCCCGCGCTGGGGTCCCGGTCACCGGGCGTCCATGCTACCCTCAGTTTATCCGGCGTAACAATACGTGCAGCCCTGTTCCTGCGCGCGGTTGACGGCGAGGACGCCCGAGGGAACGACCTGGATTCCGGGGAGGATTCCCGAGACCCAGTCTTTTTTCACTTCGGCCGGATCCAGGCCCATTTTCTTGCCGACCCTCATGCTGTTGAAGGTGAGTGCCATATCGCACATCCCGATCATCACACCGCGCTTCTGGAGTTCGTCCACCGTCATGTCGTCGAACGGAAGGACGCCCTTCGGGATCATGTAGAACGGGTTCTTTGTCATCGGCGCGTTCGTCTCCGGGTTATGCACCTCGAAGTTTTCGCCGAACTTGTATTTTTCCCACAACCTGCTCTCCATCCCGATGGGAATCGCATCGTGACGGATGATGAGGACCGCGCTGCAGTCCGTGTCGGGGACCCCCACGGAGTTGTTGGTGCTCAGGAACACGCGGGCGAACGCGAGTGGCAGACCGTGGTTGACCGTCGTGGCGTCGAACACCTGTTTGTGTTTCCCGTTGATTTTGGAGATCCACGCCCCCAGTCCCATATCGTCGCCGGACTGGAACGGCGATGAGGCGAGGGCCTTGGTGGCGCCGCCCGTGGCGATTCCGCCGATCCCGACCGCCGCGGCGCCGGTGGCGAGCATTCCGAGGAAATCCCTCCGATGAACGTTTTTCTTACCCATGACAGGGTCCTTTCTGATGATGAGTGGTAGTGTAGTGGAATTTCGGGGGGGGCTCGTCGAGGACCTCTGAACCCCCCATCCGGGGTAAATCCACGGATAATAAGTGAAATCGGCTGAACAATTTCAACCCGCCGCCCGGAAAAATTCCGGAGGGCAACCCGGGGCCATGTTTTTCGTACATTCAGGAAACGACCATATCCTTTCCAGATCCTGCCAATGCCATCCCCGGACGAAAACACATCCCGCGACCCGCGCATCTTCGAGACGCTGAAATCCGACATCGGGAGGGGGGATTTCTGGGATTCGGTAAGGCGGGAAATCCGCGACACGAGGGAGTTCCTGCTCGACGAGCAGCGGCGCCAGCGTCTGGGCCGGATGAACGTCTTCAAGAGGTTCTTCCTCACGGTCTGGTGGATGCTCAAGGAGATGTTCTTCAGGCTGACGCCGGTGCGGCGCCTCCTGTTCGTACTCGGATTTCTGCTCATCGCGTTTTCCCGAAACGTCACGTATAACGAAGGCGACATCTCTGTAAGTTCCGAGACGAGTATTTTCGGAATCACGTGCATCATCCTGGTGCTGATGCTGGAGCTGAAGGACAAACTCCTCGCGAAGGAAGAACTGGAGGCGGGCCGGGCGGTGCAGGACGCGCTCTCCCCGCAGCGGAGTCCGCAACTCCCCGGCTGGACGTTGTGGCTCTACACGAAATCCGCAAACGAGGTGGGGGGGGACCTCGTCGATTTCATCGAACTGGACGGCGGGAAGGCCGGACTCGTCCTCGGGGACGTGGCCGGTAAGGGATTGAGGGCCGCCCTGCTGATGGCGAAACTTCAGGCGACCGTCAGGGCTTTCGCCGGGGAGTTCGAGTCGTTGAGGGAGATGGCAGTGAAGATCAACAGGATCTTCTGCAGGGACAGCCTCAAGAACATCTTCGCTTCAATGGTCTACATCGAAATGCTCCCCGGGTCGGGCAGGCTGCGCTTCGTCAATGCCGGCCATTTCCCCCCCGTGATCACACGCAACGGGGAGGTGGTGACGCTGGAGAGGGGAGGTGCCGCTCTCGGCCTGACCCCGGACGCGGAGTACGCCGAGGGGGAGATCACGCTTGCGCCCGGCGAGATCCTCTGCGCCTACTCCGACGGGGTCTGCGAGGCCCAGAACATCCTTGGCGAGTTCTTCGGGGAGGAACGCATACGGACCATTCTCCGGCGGAACGCCGGCGGAACGGTGGAGGCGGCGGGCACCGACCTGGTCAAAACCGTGGAGAGGTACGTGGGAGAGGCGAAGAGGCGGGACGATCTGACGCTCATCATGATCGGGAGACCGGCATGAGGGGCACGACTTCCGCGATGGAGCGGAACACTCATCCCGTCGTAAGGACGGGGACTACCGACAGCGAGGAGAAATACAGGACGCTGTTCCGCTACATCGCGGTGGGGGTCTTCAGGAGTACGCCGGGACCGGAGGGAGAATTCCTGGAGGTCAATCCCGCCCTGGTGCGGATCCTGGGATACGACGACGAGGACGACCTGATGGGGGTGAAGGTGGCGGACCTCTACCAGCGTCCGGCCGACCGGAGTGACTTCAGCGAAAAGATCTCCCGCGACGGTTTCGTGCGTCACGAAGAGCTCGCGCTGAGGAGGAAGGACGGTTCCCCGATCACGGTCTCTGAAACGGCGGTTGCCGTGCGCGACCAGGAGGGCACCATACTCCACTTCGACGGGATCATCGAGGACATCACCGAGCTGAAACGGGCCGGCAAGGAACTGCTCATCCAGAAGGCGTACTTCGAGACCCTGTTCAACAACGCCCCCGAGGCGATCGCGCTGCACGACAACCAGGACTGCATCGCCAACGTCAACGCCGAGTTCACCAGGATCTTCGGGTACAGCAGGGAGGAGGCGATCGGGAAACCCATCGACGAGCTCGTCGCCCCGGATGAATTCCAGGAAGAGGCCGCCGCGATCTCGAGACGCGTCCTGCAGGGGGAAAGGATCGACCTCGACTCCAAGAGGAAACGCAAGGATGGCTCCGTCATCGACGTTTCGATCCTCGGGGCGCCCATCATCATCGATGGAAAGCAGGAAGGAGACTATGCGATCTACCGCGACATCAGCGCCCGCAAGAAAACCGAAGAGGACATCCTCATCCAGAAGAGCTACCTGGAAAAACTCTTCAACAGCGCCCCGGAGGCGATCGTCCTGCACGACAACGAGGACATCGTCGTCAACGTGAACGAAGAGTTCTGCAGGATGTTCGGCTACAGCCGGGAGGAGGCGATAGGCAAACCGATCAACTCGCTCGTCGCGCCGGAGGAATTCCGTTCGGAGGCGGAGGGCCTCTCATCGAAGGTTATCCACGGGGAGAGGGTGGAGGCCGACGCCCGGCGGAAACGGAAGGACGGAACGCTGATCGACGTCTGGATCCTGGGGGCGCCCATCCTGCACGGGGGGAAGCAGATGGGGGTCTACGCGATCTACCGGGACATCACCGAGCGGAAGAGGGAGGAGGAGGCCCGGATCCGGTCTGCCGAGGAGGCCAGGATGGCCCGGAACATCCAGCTCCACTTTCTCCCGAAGGGCGTGCCGGAAATCCGCGGGTACGACATCGCGGGCAGCAGCATCCCCGCCCTGAACGTCGGGGGGGACTACTACGATTTCATCCAGCTGGACGACCACCGTTTCGCGGTGAGCCTCGGCGACGTGAGCGGCAACGGACTGGCAGCGGCGCTCGTGATGGCGAACGTGCAGGCGACCATCCGGGGCCAGGCGATGTTCGATCCGGAACCGAAGAGCGTCCTGAAGCGGGCGAACAGGCTCCTCCTGAGAAGCACAAATTCACGGACGTTCATCTCGCTCTTCTACGGTATCCTGGACATCTCGCAACACACGATGACCTATGCGAACGCGGGGCAGGACCTCCCGATCCTCTTTTCACCGGGTGACGGCAAGCGCACGCTCTCGGTGAACGGCATCGTGCTGGGCGTGAAGGAGGACGCCGTCTACGATCAGGAGGAGGTCCCGCTGGCCCCGGGAGACCGCCTGCTTCTGTATACCGACGGCATCCCCGAGGCGATGGACGGCAACCGCGAACAGTTCGGTACGGCGCGCCTCACCGGGATCGTGCAGCGTGAACGCTCATGGAGCGTACGGACGGTGATCGAGAACGTCTTCACCGCCGTCCACGCGCACACGGCCGGCGCTTTCCAGGCGGACGATATGACCGTCGTGATGATCGAACGGAAAAATTCACTCTGAGCCCCTCCGGAGGAGCGCGTTCAGAAACAGCTTGAAGGTCCCGTGCGTCTGCGCCCGGTGCTGCACCCTGAACCCGTACATAACCACCCTCCCTTTGCCGACCGGGATCTCCGCCATCGCGACTTTTCCCGCCAGTCTTTCCCCGCCCACAAGCCACCCGCTCTTCAGGACGTCGTCCCCGTCGTAGGACGCCACAATGCGGCTTTCCCTCGTGTAGAGGAGCAGGCGGAATGCCTGGCCCCCGGTGAAATAGGCCGACGCGGCCGGAGGCATTCCGTATGTGAGGGGGTTGCCGGTATCGAGCGTGATCCCGAGGATGGTCCCGGGGGCGAAGAACTCGGAGGAGGAGAGCCCCTTGAGCTCGTTGCGCGCCGGCAGCTTCAGTTTGTCGATGGCGAATTGTGAAGACTCACCGAGGGTGAGCAGGGTGCCCCCCGCGTCGAGGAATTCCGTGAGGGCGGCGATCCCCTCATCGCCGATGCCCCCCTGATATTCCTTCGGGCGCTCCGGCGTTCCGAGCATCGGGCCGTCGTCGTCCCCGCCCCCCCATCGGCCCCTGACGATCTGGTTCGTCCCCATGTCCGGCAGAATGATCACGTCGAACCGTTTCCCCAGGCCGGCCTCCTTCTTTTTGAAATCGTCGTTGTTCAGGATGGAATATTTCACGCCGAAGTTGTCCATCACCAGCCGCGTCCACCCCTCGTCCATGCTGGTCAGCCAGGGCTGGTAGATGGCGACCCTGGCCGCCGACACCGGTGTGAGCGAGGCCGCGGGGATGTCCGCTACCGACAGGAACCGGACGCCCCACTTCCGTGCGAGACGCTCCGCTTCCGCCGCCGTCAGGGCGTCCTGCCGGACCACGAGGGCACCCGGGGGGAGCGCGGTTCCGCCTGTCCGGAGGCTGTCACCGGTTTCGAAAACACGTACGGGGCGTTTGAACAGTTCCTGCGCGACCGCGAATGCGTTGTTGTTCCGGCGGTCGAGCACCCGGAAGGTCCCGGACGCGCCATCGACCGATCCCGCCGGGACGATCGTGTCCACGACCACGGTCTGAAGGGCCGCCGGGACGTCCTGCGGAATCGTTTCGACCCCCATCTGCAGGGGGAGCGTCCAGGCAGTGATATCGTAGGGCCGTTTTGGGGGCCCGCCGGGGTACTGCTTGAGGTCGGGATATTTTTGATTTTCAAAGAGGTCCTTGACGTACGCCCGCTCCGGCTGCGCGAGCGAAATATAGTACGACCCCGCGGGCACCGGACGGTGGCCGACGGTGACGCCGGCTGTGAGCTGTTCGATCTTCACCCCGGCGATCAGAAGCCGTTTCAGCATCTCGGAGGCCGCGCCTGCGTCGCGCTGGTCCGCGGGAATGAAATACCCGAAGGGCGCCGAGGCGGATCCGTCGGCGATCGCCCTCCGGTTCAGTTCGTAGAAATTGGATTTGACTTTGTGCCTGAACTCCGATGCGAATTCCAGGATGGCGTAGGTGGCGGCCTTTTCGTATTCGATGATGTCTCGCAAGCGCCACCACCCCCCCTCCCAGGGATCGAGGAAGTTCGTCTGCGCCTTGTTCTCGGGGAGTTCGGAACCGTAACCGTTCAGGCTGCCCGGGGGGAGGTACACCGGGCTCGCGAGCCGAACGCTCGCGGCTTCCGAAAGAATTCCGATCCGGTTGTGCCACAACGGCGTCTTCGACATGGTGCCCTCGAAGTAGGCGTTGAACACGGTGCCCGTGGCCACTCCCCTGAAACCCCTCGTCTGGAGGTCCGCCACCACGTATTTGCCCAGCAGGTTCACCTGCGCCGTCAGTTCGGGTGCGACGTTGGGGTTCACCGGGTCCTCGTAGGGGGGGACGAAGAGCCTCGGACCCGACGAGCCCATCTGGTGCTGGTCGTATTCGATCTCCGGAAACCACTCGTGGTAGAGTATCCCGGCGGTGTGCCGAGATTCGGCCAGGTTGTACATGAACCAGTCGCGGTTGTTGTCGTGGCCGGCGTAATGGTGGTAAAGCTCCGGCGGCGAACTCCCCTCCGCCGGCGTCCCCAGGGTCTTCCTGTACCAGTCCACGACGATCTGCTGGCCGTCGGGGTTCAACGACGGGATCAGCAGGATGATGACGTCGTCCAGGATTTTCTTCACCCGCGGAGTATTCGCCGTGGCGAGCTCGTAGAGGAGTTCCACCGACTCCTGGCTGGCCGCGATTTCGGTGGAGTGGATATTCAGCGTGATGAGAACAACCGACTTGCCTTCATCGATCAACGCCGCCGCGTCCGCCGGGGAGAGTTCGTAAGGACGCGCGAGCCGGTGCTGGATTTCCCGGTACCGGCCGAGTTTCCCGATGTTCTCCTCCGAGGAGATCACCCCCAGGATGAACGGTTTGCCGAGCGTCGTCTTTCCGAGCTCCCGTACGACCACGCGGTCCGAGGCGTCCCCGACCTTGCGGAAGTAGGAGTCGATCTGTTTCCAGTCGATGAGTTTATTATCCGCCCCCATGGTAAACCCGAACTCATCGGCGGGGGCGGGGACCGACTGCGCCCGGAGGGCCGTTGGCAGAGCGATGAGGAACGCGAGCAGGTGGACGATCAACCGCGTGCGTGCGGCCATATGAATACGGATCCGTCGTGAGTGTCGTGTCATGGCATGCTCCAGTTGTCGTACAATGAATTACCCGGACCGTGCGCCGGGAGAGGTGTCAGGAAACGGCCGCCTCGGGGAAATGAAGCCCGGGGTTTTTCCCGGCGGTGAGGATGACCGGTAGTCCCACCGGCATCGTCAGGGACCCGGTGACGTGGCCGTGGCGGAGCCCGCGTACGACCGGCACTCCCGGGCCGTCGAAGACATCGCCCGTGACCCGCGCCACCGAGAGCGAGGGTTTCCCGGGTTCCGGTGCGCAGTCGGTGAACCGCCCCAGGACGATCCCCCCGGCGCCCCTGAAGGCACCGGCGAGTTTCAGCTGGTGCAGCATCCTGTCGATCCGGTAGGGTTTTTCACCGATCTCCTCGAAAAATAAAACGCAGTTCCGCGTCCCCGGGAAATACGGGGTTCCGATGAGGTGGCTCACCATCGTCAGGTTGCCGCCAATGAGCTGCCCATGCGCCTTCCCGCGCCGCACCGTCGAGAGGCGGGTGCGGATCTTTCCGGGGGGGCGACGGTCGGATACCATCCTCCAGAACAGCTCCTCGGCGTAGCCGGTCAGGCCGCGGGACATTTCCCCCGCCACCATGGGGCCGGCGAAGGTCACCAGACCGCATTTCACCCGGAAGGCCAACTGCAGGGCGGTCAGGTCGCTGTACCCGACGAAGATCTTCGGGTTCCTCCTCACCGCGGCGTAGTCGATCAAATGGAGAATGCGCATCGAGCCGTAGCCCCCCCGGAGCGCGACGATCGCGCGTACCCTGCGGTCACGGAGCAATCCGTTGAGATCGTCGGCGCGCTGCCGGTCGGTGCCGGCGAGGTAGCCGTTTTTGCGCAGGAGGTTTCGCGGGAGTTCCACCCGGTAACCGAGGCCCTCGAGATACGCGATCCCGCGCCCCAGGTCGCCGTCGCGAAGGGGCGGACTTGCGGGGGCGCAGATTCCGATGACGTCTCCCTTTCGCAATGCGGGTGGTTTGAGTGTCTTCATGTGTGTCGCGGAAGATACTCAGATTGGCGGTGAGTGGCAACTCCCATGCGACAGTCTTTGTGATTCATCCCCCACTTTTCTATCTTACATACTCACCAGATAAAGGAGGACGAATATGGTATTCATATTTCTGCTGATTGTTGCTGTCATCGGGCTGCTCATGTTCTCGACGGCAAGGAAAAAATTCCAGACCATGCGGAACCAGGCGTTGCGGACATCGATGAACCTTGCGGCCGGTATCAGCGTCGTGGCCCTGCTCGGGGCCTTTTCCCAGACCATAACTGTCGTTCCGGCGGGGCACGTGGGTGTGGTGGACTTTTTCGGAAACGTTTCGGAAACCACGCTCAAGGCCGGAATCAATATCATCAACCCGCTTGCCAAGGTCCAGAAATTCTCGATCCAGACGAAGGAACTGAAGGAGGTCATGCAGGTCCTCTCCCGGGAAGGGCTCACCATCGGGCTGGAAATCAGCTCGCTCTACAGGCTCAACCCCGATTCGGCGGCGAGCGTGTACAAAAAAATCGGCTCCGAATTCGAGGAAGTGGTGCTGGTACCGCAGTTCCGCTCGGTGAGCCGCTCGGTGACCGCCAACTTCCAGGCGAGCGCTCTCTATTCCACGGAGAGGGAACGGCTGGGGGTGGCAATTATGGAGGAGCTTTCGAAGATCGTTGAACCGCGCGGAATCATCATCGAATCGACACCTCTCAGGAACGTCGCGCTGCCCTCCCAGCTGACCGACGCCATCGAGCAGAAACAGCGCGCGGACCAGGAGAGCCAGAGGATGGAGTTCGTCCTGACGAAGGAACGGCAGGAAGCCGACAGGAAGAGGGTCGAGGCACAGGGGGTGGCCGATTTCCAGAAGATCGTGGCGACGACGATCAGCGAACAGCTTTTACGATGGAAGGGGATCGAGGCGACGATGAAGATCGCGGAGTCGCCCAACTCCAAGGTGGTGATCATCGGCAGCGGCAAGGACGGGCTGCCCGTGATCCTGGACACCAAATAGCGGCCGCGCCGCGGCGGTCACCGCCCCCGGGGTTACTCGAGGCCGTACATCAGGTCGTCGATCGCGTACCGGCGGTCGGCGTCCGACGCGTCCGGCCCGGCGAGCAGGCTGTTTGAGTTCTTCCTCCGTTTCACGGTCATCGAGACGAGGACGATTCCCGTGAGCACCGCTGCGATGCTGAATATTTTCATGTGACCCCCGATCATTGTGTGCAGACCAGACCTTCGGTTCTCCAGAGCTGGAGGCGCAGGACGTGATACCACTTCTGCGTTTCCATCTCGTCGAGGAGCAGGTACTCCATGACGACCCGCTGTTCCCTGGT
>QJVY01000265.1 GCA_003235555.1 Ignavibacteria bacterium
GTTCAGCGACGCGAGGTTGCACGCGGTGTCGTCCAGGAACATGTACTCGCTGCAGGGGTTCGAGGCGTTGATCGGGGCGGTGTTGGGCGACGTATGCCAGTTATTGATCGTGGTGTGGAACTGCACGCCGGGATCACCGCAGACCCACGCCGCCTCGGCCGCTTCCTTCATGAGGTCGCGGGCGCTGTAGGTGTCCATCGGCTTGCCGCCGCGGACCTTTTTGGTCTTCCAATCGCCGTCGTCCACCACGGCCTTCATGAAGGCGTCGTCCACGCGGACGGAATGATTCGCGTTCTGGTAGAAGACCGAATCGTAGGCGCCGCCCGGGACATTGAACCCCCCGTCGTATCCCGCTTCGATGAGGGCCCACGCCTTCTTCTCCTCCTCGGATTTCGAACGGATGAAATCGAGGATGTCCGGGTGGTCGGCGTTGAGGATGACCATCTTCGCCGCGCGGCGGGTCTTTCCACCCGATTTGATCACGCCGGCGAACGCGTCGTACCCTCTCATGAACGATACCGGGCCCGAAGCGGTCCCGCCCCCGGAGAGGCTCTCGCGGGAGGAGCGGAGCGTCGAGAGGTTCGACCCCGTGCCCGATCCCCATTTGAAGAGACGGCCCTCGGTGCGGGCGAGCTCGAGGATGGAGTCCATCGTATCCTCGACGGAATTGATGAAGCAGGCTGAACACTGCGGTTTCTCTTCGACTCCTACATTGAACCAGACCGGGCTGTTGAAGGCCATGTACTGGTTGACGAGCAGGAACAGCAGCTCGTGATAAAATGTTTCGGCGTCCTCTTCGGTGGCGAAGTAATTTCCCTTCCGTCCCCAGCCGGTGATGGTGGTGGCGACCCGATCGACGATCTGACGGACGCTCGTCTCCCGCTCGGGGGTGCCGAGTTTGCCGTGAAAATACTTCGAGACGACGACGTTGGTTGCCGTCATTGACCAGGGCTTGGGGACTTCGACGTCCTTCTGTTCGAAAATCGTCTCTCCCTTTTCATTGGTGATGACGGCGGTCCGGAGTTCCCACTCTACGTCGGTGAACGGGTGGATCCCCGGTTTGGTGAAATACCTCCGGAACTTCAATCCCGCGGAGGTTGCATGTCCCCGCCTGCCGGATTGTTCCGGGGAAGCAGCCTGGCCCGGTTGACTTTTCTGACTTCTCAGGGTCTTGTCCTCGGAAGGCGTTCCGCTCGCTGAGAGTTCCTGGTTCCGATCACCCTGGGGCCTGACCTCCTTTTCCTGCATATTCGTATCTCCTTATTATATAGACAATGATGAAATTCTTTGTTTAAAAAAAAAGAAAAAACCCGAAATGTCGGATTTTTCCCCTGAAATCAGTAAAATCTTGCGATGATGGACAGTAGAGCGGAGACGGACGGTTGTGAATCTCTTCTCAATCCGGGTAACCTTTCCGGGTGGCCCGTTCGGGCCGGTACGACTCACATCCCGTGTGAACCGCCTCTGTAATCTCTTCGAAACTCTTCGATTCTCCCGGAATCTGTTCGATTCCCGGAACTCCCGCTGCTCAAAACCGTCCCTATTCGGTTGGCAACATTGGTTCGAAATATATAGTCTTGTAGAGAGGAAGTCAAGTGAAAAGTCAAAAAAAAATCCGAGCCTGATACACCGTTTAAAGATACTCCGGTCCGGGCCCCGCCGTAGGGCCGCGGATGCGGCCCCCGGTGGATGTGATCGCCGTCATACGCGTGCAGACGCACCTTCGCCCGGTCCCTCCGGAGCGTGTTGCAATTTCAGACGGCCCGGAGTATTATGCATGCAGGTGTACACTCATCCATAACGTTCAGAGACCGCTCGCAATGTCCCAGCACGCCCGGTTCGAAACGATCAACGGAATGCTGGACGGTCTCCTCGGGAAATATTCCGGGAGCACGCGTCCTGTCATGATGTGGAAATCGGAAAATGAATACCGGGGGATAACGTACCGGGAGTTCGGTGAATGGGTGGACCGCGTGGCGTTCGGCTTCGCGTCGATCGGGGTCCGCTCCGGCGACAGGGTGGCGCTCCTCTCGGAGAACAGGGTGGAGTGGATCGTGGCGGACATGGCGATGATCAGGCTCGGCGCCGTCAACGTGTCCATCTACCCGAGCCTCACCCCGAAACAGATCGAATACATCCTGACCGACGCAGGGGCCTCCTGTGTCGTCATCTCCAACCGCCTCCAGTTGAAAAAAATCCTCACCATCCGGTCGTCCCTGCCGTCTTTGCGGCAGATCGTGATGTTTTCGGACCCCGGTCCGGACGAACCGTCCGTCATGAGCTTCGATACGCTGGCGGCGTCGGGTGATGCGCGTCGAAGGGAAGACCCGGGCTATGTCGCCCGGGAAGCCGGATCCGTGACGCCCGACCAGCTCCTGACGATCATCTACACCTCCGGAACGACCGGGAACCCGAGGGGCGTGATGCTGACACACGCGAACCTCGTGAGTAACATCCACGCGGCAAGGGATGTCATCCCCATAGACGAGAACGACGTCTTCCTTTCGTTCCTTCCGCTCTGCCATTCGTACGAGCGGATGGCGGGATATTACCTCGCGATGTCGTGCGGCGTGAAGATCGTCTTCGCGGAGGGCATCGAGCGGGTGCGGGAGAACCTCCCCGAAGTCCGGCCGACGGTCGTGACGACGGTGCCCCGCCTCTTCGAACGGATGCACGCGGGCCTCCTGAAACAGGAAAAATCACTGCCGCCGCTCAGGCGCGCGATCTTTCGCTGGGCCATGTCCGTGCGGACGGCGGGGATGAGGACCGGCACCGACGGTGCCGGCGGGTTCGGATTGAGGTACGCCATCGCCGACCGTCTCGTCTACTCCAAAATCCGTGCCCGGATGGGGGGGAAGATCCGTTTCTTCGTTTCCGGCGGCGCGGCGCTCCCGAAGGACCTCGGGGAGTTTTTTGGCAGCATCGGGATCCTGATCCTCGAGGGGTACGGGATGACGGAGTCTTCCCCGGTGATCTGCGTGAACCGCCCCGGACAGATGAAATACGGAACGGTCGGGAAGCCCATCCCCGGCGCCGAGGTGAAGATCGCCCCGGACGGTGAGATCCTGGCGCGCGGGCCCAACATCATGCGCGGGTACTGGAACGATCCCGGGGCGACGGCCGAAATGATAGACTCCGACGGCTGGCTGCATACGGGGGACATCGGAAAATTCGACGATGAGGGGTACCTCATGATCACCGACAGGAAGAAGCACCTGATCGTCAGCTCCGGGGGAAAGAACATCGCGCCGGGACCGCTGGAGAACGCCTTCATGCGCAGCACCCTCATCAGCCAGATCCTCATCATCGGGGACGGACGGGGATTCCTGAGCGCCCTCATCGTCCCGGAATTCGATCAGCTTGCGGAGAGACTCGCCGGCGCCGGAACGGACCTCCCGCCCCGTTCGGAGCTGGTGAGCGCAGAAAACGTCCGGAATCTCTTCCGCGCGGAGATCGACGGGCTCCAGCGGGATTTCGCGGCTTTCGAGAGGGTCAGAAAATTCTCCCTCCTCGCGAAGCCCTTCACGCTCGAGGATGGGGAGGTGACACCCACGCTCAAGATCCGCCGTTCGGTCGTGGAAAAAAAATACCGTGAAATCATTGAAAAAATGTACGAAGGGCTCGTTTGAGGGTGTTTCTTGACTCTCAGGCTGAAAATCCCTATTTTTTCACCCATATTAGCACATCACGTACTTTCTGACCTGTTCATGAACGACACTGTTTCCGTAGCGGTACAGTCGAAATCCGTCAGTCTGCGGGAAAACCTCTGGTTACACAGCAAGGCCTGGGACCTCACCTTCATCAGCCTCAGCGCCGGCCTCGTCGTGCTGCCCTTCATCGCGTACGAAGTCTCACAGTACCTGCTGGGCATCGAATCGGTGCGTGCCGCCCTGAATGTCGAGACTGCAGACGTGCTGGACTTCAGCCGGAACACCGTCAACGGCCTGATCGCGCTCCTCATCGGGGGGCCGCACATGTACGCGACCTACACGCGGACGTTCCTCGATACCGATTTCAGGAAACACCACGTGAAGTTTCTCCTCGGCTCGCTGTTGCTCCCGGTCGGGGTGGTGTACCTCGGCGTGGCCAACTTTCAACTCCTCGTCACGCTGTTCTTTTTCTGGGCGTCGATCCATATCCTCCACCAGATCACGTACATCCTCGACTGTTACAGCAAGAAACAGGCGAAACCTTTGAGCACATCCGATCGGGTTCTCGATTACGTCGTGGTCTTCGCATCGCTCTATCCCATCGGGGTCTGGCGGATGGTGACGGACAATTTTTCGATCGGTCAGATCCGGTTGTTGCTCCCGGATTTCATCCTGATAAAAAACAACCCCCTCCTGGGGTGGGGGCTGTTCTACACGGCCACCCTCATCTTCGCGGTCGCCCTCGCCCTCTGGCTGAGGCGCAGTTACCGGGAATTCACCCGGGGCGAACTCCACATGCCCAAGTTTCTCCTGATGGGCCTCACCATCATCGTGTCGTTTTTCATCCCGTCGTACCAGGAGCTGGACGTGGCCTTCCAGGGGTTCAACACCTGGCACTCCTTCCAGTACCTCGGACTGACCCTCTACATCAACCGTATCCGCGACCAGCGGGGAAACATCCATACCCCCCTCATCCATAAGATTTCCCAGGCCGGAAAGGGGTGGAGATTTTACGCGTTCAACGTGGGGCTCGCCCTCTCGACGGTGGTCCTCATCGCCCTCCTCCTCCTCAACAAGGATGCGCTGGGGTTTTCCTTCGATCAGTGCTACTACATCGTCGTCCTCTCGGTGCTGCTGATGCACTACTACCACGACCACCTGCTCTTCACCCAGACCGATATCATCTCGGGCGACTAACCATTCCCGGTCCCGGCATACCCTCCGCCGCGTCAGCCCCCCCGCCCGGTGTGCGCGCACCAATCCACGGGTGGACCCCGTGAAAAACCTGTACGGGAAACTCACCGAACTCCTCCGGGGGATGAAAACCTGGGTCGAGGGGTTTGCCGACCGGCCGTCCGCCGGCTGGTCGCTCTTCGCGATCGCGTTCGTCGAATCCTCCTTTTTTCCGATTCCGCCGGACGTCCTGCTGATCGCCATGAGCATCGCCGCGCCGAAAAAATCCTACCGGTACGCCCTCATCTGCACGGCCGGGTCGGTGTGCGGCGCCTTCCTGGGGTACTTCATCGGATACGCGCTTTTCGAGACGGTGGGGAGGCCGATACTCGAATTCTACGGGGCACTCGGACAGTTCGAGGTCGTCCTCTCGAACTACAGGGAGAACGGCATCCTCGCCCTCTTCATCGCCGGCTTCACGCCGATCCCCTTCAAGCTGTTCACCATCGCCGCCGGATTCAACCAGACTCTGGATCTGACCACGCTCGCCGTGGGGTCGATCGTCGGCCGCTCCGCCCGGTTCTTCCTGGTCGGTTCGCTCCTCTACTTTTACGGAGCTACGATCAAAACCTTCCTCGACAGGTATTTCGACAGGCTGTCCCTGGCGTTCGTCATCCTCCTCGTTTTGGGATTCGTCGCCATCAAATTCCTTGCCTGAGACCATGGTGAAGATTGCGTCGGGTATCGTGGAAGTCTGTGTTTTCGCCGTTTCCGACCGGGGCCCGCAATACCTGTTGCTCCGGAGGTCCCCCGCCGAGCAGGTCTACCCGGATCTCTGGCAGTTCGTGACCGGTTCGATCGAGGGGGGAGAAACCGCCCGGCAGGCCGCGATCAGGGAACTCTCGGAGGAAACGGGCCTGGCCCCGCTCGGTCTCTGGGTGGTACCCCACGTCAATACCTTCTACGATCCCGCACAGGACTCCCTCAATCTCACCCCCGTCTTCGCCGCGCAGGTCGATGCCGGCCGGGTACCGAAACTTTCCGTCGAACATGCCGAATACCGGTGGTGTGGCCGGTCCGGGGCCGAGGACCTGCTTGTCTGGCCGGGCCAGCGGGAGGCGTTACGCGTCCTCCACGATTTCATCGTCAGCGGGAGTGCTGCCGCGGGCCTTTCCAGGGTGTAGGCGGGTATCCCCCCGACTGCGGGGGATGTCAACCGGGACACGGTACCGCGGGTCAAAGGGGTAAACCGGTGTTCATGAACAGCGAGGTGCTTATGGTACGAATGGCGTTGTGGTCGATATTTTCTCTCTGCGTGGGGATCCAGAGCGGGTCCGCGCCCGCGCAGTCACACAAACGGTTGTATGTCGGTGACGGGGACCGGGCCTGGCTGGGTGTCTCGGTGCAGGATGTCACCGGGAGGAACATCAGGGAGAGGCACCTCTCGGCAAAAGAGGGGGCACTCGTCACCGAGGTGGTGGAGGACAGCCCCGCTGAGGAAGCCGGGATCAGGGAGGGGGACGTGATCGTCCGTTTCGACGACCGCCGGATCGAAGACAGTGACGACCTGATCGGGGCGGTCCGGAGGACCGACACGGACGAGAAGGTTGAAATTGTCGTGGACAGGAAGGGGGAGTCAAAAACACTGACCGCGACACTCGACAGGACGCGGAACGGCAGATCCTTCACGTTCCGGGTCCCGCCCGTCCCCGAGACCGCTCCCGAACCCGACTTCCCTTTTCACGTGAAGATCCGGGGGCGTGAAAAACCGGCCGGCTTGCGTATGCAGGAACTGGGGAAACAGCTCGGAGAGTATTTCGAGGTACCCGGCAAGCGGGGGGTGCTGGTGACCTCCGTGGACCCGAACAGCGCGGGGGAAAAGGCGGGGGTCATGGCCGGCGACGTGATTACCCGGGTGAACGGGAACACCGTGAGGGACGTGGCCGACTGTCTGGATGAATTCCGCGATACCGACGGCGATGAAGTCCGCCTCGACATGATCCGCCGCGGGAAGCAGGTCGGGGTGACCGTCACGCTGGAACCCTCCGATCGGCTGTCGGGGGAATATTATTTTCGGGACGGCACCGCAAGGCTCCGTGATGAATTGCGGGAACTGAAGAAGGACCTCCCCGCCGGCCGGGAAGCGCTCAGGGAGTTGAGGGATCACCTCCGCGAGATGAAAGAACACCTCCATGAGGACATCGGATACGACCTCCGCGAGTCGCTGCGCGAAAATTTCAGGGACCTCAGGGAGCTCGGGGATGGTCTCCGGGAGACCATCCACGAACAGCTTCCCCTGCTTCGCAGGGTGGCCCGGGCGGCATTTCTCTCGATCTGAACCGGGAAGGAGATTCCTACTGATATCAGCCCCCGCAGCCGCGGGGGCTTTTTATTCCCCCCCCGCCCACGGCCGGGGGTGCGGATCTTCGATCGCGGGATCATTGAACTTTTCATGGAAATTAGTATATTCAGCAGATTTCCCTACACCATTGAACTCCGGGGTCAGGGCAGCCCGCTCCGTGGAATCGGCGTACATTTCCTCCCGGGGCGAGCACCGCAATCCGGTTCGCACACCCGCCCGGCGTAAACGAACACCACTCAATAATGAACCACCCCACCGTGAAAAGTATCGCCTCACCCCTGTTCCTCGTCCTGCTCCTCGGACTTTCCGTTGCAACAGCTCCCGCCGCTCCCCAGAGTGACGACCCCCCGCCGCGGCCGTACGGCGAAATCTCCAGGAAACTCATCACCTCGGGATTGTCCTCCGGGAGGGCGTACGAAATGCTGGGGGAACTGACCGGCACCGTGGGAGCACGGCCCAGCGGGTCCCCACAGGCGAACCGCGCGATCTTCTGGGCGAGGCAGAAGATGCTGGACCTGGGTTTCGATTCGGTCCGGCTCGAGAAAGTGATGGTACCGCACTGGGTGCGCGGACCGATCGAGGAAGCGTACGCGGAACCGAGGGGAACAAGGGGGAGGGTCCCGTTGAAAATCTGCGCCCTTGGCGGCAGCGTCGCCACGCCTGGTGGTACGATCACCGCCGATGTCATCCAGGTAACATCGTTTGAGGAGGTGCGTGCGCTGGGGGAGAACGGGCGCGGGAAGATTATTTTTTACAACCGTCCGATGGACCGGTCGCTGATCAGCACCTTCCAGGCCTACGGGGGGGCGGTCGATCAGAGGGGCGGCGGCGCCATCGAGGCGGCGAAGGTCGGCGCCGTCGGGGTCATCGTGCGGTCGATGACCACACGGCTCGACGACGTGCCCCACACCGGCGCGATGCACTACGCCGATTCGGTGGCCAAAATTCCGGCGGCGGCGGTCAGTACCGTGGGCGCGGAACTCCTCGACAGTCTCCTCACAGCCGAGGGGTCGGTGCGCGTCTCGATGAGGCTGAGCTGCGAAACCCTGCCCGACGTGGAGCAGGCGAACGTCATCGGGGAAATCCGGGGAAGCGAATTTCCGGAGGAGGTGGTCCTCGTCGGCGGTCATCTCGACAGCTGGGACAAGGGGACCGGCGCGCACGATGACGGCGCCGGGTGCGCCCAGTCGCTCGAGGCGCTGCGACTCATCCGGGCGGAAGGCCTCCGGCCGAAGAGGACGATCCGCGCCGTGCTGTTCATCAACGAGGAGAACGGCCTCAGGGGCGGAACCGACTACGCCTCGAGGGACCGCGGCGGGGAACGGCACATCCTCGCGGTCGAGTCGGACGCCGGCGGCTTTGCCCCGCGCGGGTTCGGTGTGAGCACCGCTCCCGCGGTCCTCGAAAAGGATTCGCTGATCGTCGAAAAAATCGCGAAATGGAGCTACCTCTTCGAGCCGATCGGTGCCGACCGGATCACCGCCGGCGGCGGGGGCGCGGACATCTCTCCCCTCACCCGCCAGGGGGTCCCCTCCGTCGGCCTCCGCCCCGAGGGGAGCAGGTACTTCGACTACCACCATTCGGACTCCGACACCTTCGACAAGGTGAACGAGCGCGAACTGGAAATGGGCGCGGCGGCTCTGGCGATTCTCTGCTTCGTCATCGCCCAGGAGGGCCTGTGAGGCCCGTACATTTTAAACACACCCGATGTTTCAGATGTCTCGTTTCCATACTCATTTCATGAGGTTCATATGAAAAATCTGCTACCCGTTGTTCTCCTGGCCCTCCTGCTCGTCCCCGTGACGGTACCGGCTCAGGAAACCACCGATTCGGCCGTTGTCGCGATGATCATGGACGAAGGCATGAACCGGTCACAGGTCATGGATATCATCAGCGAAATGACCGACGTTCACGGTCCAAGGCTCACCTGGTCGCCGGAATACCGCGAGGCCGCCAAGTGGGCGCTCGCCCGCCTCGGGAAGATGGGACTCACGAATCCGCACCTCGAAGGCGGCACCCCCCTCGGTCGCGAGTGGTCCCTCCGGAAGTACTCGGCGAATGTCCTCGGGCGGAGAAATTTTCCACTGATCTCCTTCCCCAAGGCGTGGTCCCCGGCGGTGAAAAAAACGGGCGAGATCATCTACCTCGACGCCGGGACGGACAGCGCGCTGGACACATACCGCGGTAAACTGGGCGGCAATTTCATACTCATCGGTTCCCCGCGCGAGGTCAAGGCGCATTTCGAACCGGAAGCGGTCAGAGAGTCCGAGAAGGACCTGCTCGAGCTCGCGAACGCGGACGATCCCGCAAACCGCAGCGGCAGGCGCAGGAGATTCCAGATGACGGAGGAGCAGAAACAGCGTGCGCTCGTCGCCTATCACGCGATGGAACTCGCGCAGAAGGAGGGAGCCGCCGCCATCCTCACGCCCAGTCGCGGTGACGGCGGAAACATCTTCGTGCAGCAGGCGAGCGTCCCCTCCCACCCGGACACGCCGTGGAGCAGCCGCGTGGGTGTGTACGAGCCCGATGCCCCGACCGTGACGCCCCAGATCGCCGTTGCGGCGGAACATTTCAACCGCCTGGTACGCATGATCGGAAAGGGTGAAAAGCCCAGGCTCGACATGGACCTCCAGGTCAAAATCGGAGGGATCGATTCTCTCTACAACGTCATCGCGGAGATCCCGGGCACAGACCTCGCAGACGAGGTGGTCATGATGGGAGGGCATTTCGATTCATGGCACGGCGGCACGGGCGCGACCGACGACGGTACGGGCTCGGCGGCGTGCATGGAGGCGATGCGCATCCTGAAAGCGCTCGACCTCAAGCCGAGAAGGACGATCCGCATCGCCCTCTGGGACGGTGAGGAACAGGGCCTGAACGGCTCCAGGGCGTACGTGAAAGCCCACTTCGGCGCGAAGGAGGAGGGCGACGACGGAGAGGTGAAATACCTCCCCGAAGCGGCAAAATTCTCCGTGTACTTTAACCATGACAACGGCAGCGGCAAACTGCGGGGCGTCTACATGCAGGGGAACGAAGCCGTGAGGCCCATCTTCCGGGAGTGGCTGAACGATTTCGACTCGCTCGGTGCGAACACGCTGACCCTGGCGAACACCGGCGGTACGGACCACCTTTCGTTCGACGCCATCGGCCTGCCCGGGTTCCAGTTCATCCAGGACGGTCTCGAGTATTTTTCCCGGACCCATCATTCCACGATGGACGTCTACGAACGTGTCCAGGAGGAGGACATGAAACAGGCGGCCATCATTATGGCGACATTCGCCTACAGGGCGGCCATGCGGGACCAGCCGTTTCCCCGCAAGGAAATGCCGAAACCGAGGAGCCTGCCGGGAAGCAACTGATCCACGGTCGGTCGTCCGACGCACGAGAGTGCCCTGCGGGGGCCCCTTCGGGGGCCCCTTTTTTTTGCGGGGGGTCGAGCTTCGATTTCTACTGCATCGGAACGGGTGATTTTGTACATTGTGTCACGAAGCCACCATTCAGACATTTTTTCCGCAGAGCGCATCGTGAGTCTTCTCGTCGTAGGATCACTTGGCATCGATACCATCGAAACACCCTTCGGCCGCGTTGAAAACGTCCTCGGCGGATCGGCCACGTATATTTCCACCGCCGCGAGTTACTTTGCACCCCCGGTCAGACTGGTCGGTGTCGTGGGTGACGATTTCCCGGGCGAGTACCTCCAGTTCCTCGAAAACCGCGAAATAGACCTGGAGGGGCTCCAGATCGACCAGGGGGGGAAGACGTTCCGCTGGGGGGGGAAGTACCACTATGACCTCAACAGCCGGGACACGCTCTTCACAGAACTGAACGTCTTCGAAAAATTCACCCCCATCATCCCCGAATCGTACAGGAAAACCACGTATGTTTGCCTCGGAAACATCGACCCCGACCTGCAGAGGAAAGTCCTCGAGCAGATCAGCAGGCCACGCCTCGTCGTCGGTGACACGATGAACTTCTGGATCTCGGGCAAGATGGATTCATTGAAGAAAACATTGAAACTCCTCGACGTGTTGATCCTGAACGATGCCGAAGCCAGGGAAATGACCCGTGAGGCAAACCTCGTCAAGGCGGCGAAATCCATCATACGGATGGGGCCGAAGACCGTCGTCATCAAGAAGGGGGAACATGGGGCGATGTTGGTGACCGAGCAGACCATATTTTCCGCACCGGCGTACCCGCTCGAAACCATCAACGACCCCACCGGTGCGGGGGACGCTTTCGCCGGGGGGTTCGTGGGCTGGATCGCCCGGACGGACGACCTCTCCGAGAGCAACATGAAACGGGCCGTCATCTACGGCAGCACGCTCGCATCGTTCTGCGTCGAACGGTTCAGCCTCGACCGGTTCAAGGATCTCACCTACCTGGAAATCCAGGACCGGTTCCGGGAATTCCGGGAATTGTCCCGGTTCGACGAAGATCTCACCTCATCCTGAGGCGGCGGTGGAACCGATTGAGTGGCGAGACGGAAAGGTTCGCTTCCTCGATCAGACGCAGCTGCCTGCGCGGGAAATCACGACCGAAACCGACGACCCTCTCGTCATCGTTGAGGCCATCCGGACCCTGGCGATCCGAGGCGCGCCCCTGATCGGGATCGCCGCCGCGTACGCGGTCGCATTGGCGGCGGTTCCGCCTGTCGCAGCCGGGAAGCCGCCCGGAACCGCCGCCGACCGCGTCCGGGGCGCGATGGAACTCCTCGCCGGGACAAGGCCGACAGCGGTCAACCTCTTCTCTGCGCTCGGACGCATGAAGGAGACACTCGACCGCTGCGCAGGCCCGGCGGAGATCGCCCCGAGGCTGCTGGAAACCGCCCGGGCGATCCACGCCGAGGACGCGGCGATGTGTGCCGCCATCGGGAGATTCGGGGCCGGCCTCCTGCCGGCCGACGCCACCGTCATCACGCACTGCAACGCGGGGGCGCTCGCGACCGGGGGGATCGGGACGGCCCTCGGCGTCATCACGACCGCGTCATCGCTCGGAAAAATCCGAAGGGTATACGTCGGTGAAACCCGGCCACTTTTCCAGGGCGCCCGTCTGACTGCGTGGGAGCTCTCGGGGTCCGGCATCGACGTCACGGTGATGACGGACTCCTCCGCCCCGTACCTCATGATAAAAGAGCGGGTGGACGCGGTCATCATCGGCGCCGACCGCATCGCGGCAAACGGGGACGTCGCCAACAAGATCGGTTCGTACGCGCTGGCGCGGGCGGCGGCCGACCACGGGATACCGTTCTACGTCGCCGCACCGACGACCACGATCGACCCTTCGCTTCCCGAGGGGGGCGCGATCCCCATCGAGGTGCGTGCCGCCGAGGAACTGACCTTCTCCGGAACGGGCCGGATCGTTCCCGGCGGTGCATCGGTGTGGACCCCCGCGTTCGACGTGACGCCGCACGAATACGTCACCGCCATCGTCACCGAAAACGGGGTGAACAGGCCACCCTACTCCTTTCACGCGGAGGACGGGGGCCGTCCGGGCGGGGGCGGGAAATGAGCTCGATCGTCAAGTCGGAAGCGGTCGTCCTCCGCGCCGTGAAATTCGGCGAGTCGAGCAGGATCGTGACCTTTTTCACGGAGGATTTCGGGAAGATCGCCGGTATGGTGAAGGGCGCGCGGAGGCCGGGGAACCGCTTCGGTTCGACCCTCCAACCGATGTCCCGTGTCTCCGTGGTGATCTACAGGAAGCCGGGGAGGGAGGTGCAGACCGTGTCGCAGTGCGATCACGTCCGGACCTGGAGGCGCATCACCACGGATCTGGACAGGATCGCGGCAGGGATGCAGATGGTCGAGCTCGTGGGGATGGTCCTGCACGACGAGGAGGAGAACCGGGAGGCGTACGGGCTCCTGACCTCCGCCCTGGGGGAACTGGATGCTGAAACGATTTCCCCCTGGTGGTTGTTCTATGATTTTGAAGTCCAGCTCGCCGGGGCCCTGGGATTCCGGGCCGACTTTCACAGGTGTGCGGGGTGCGGGAGGCCGGCTGAAGAATTTTCCGGCGCCGCCGGGACCGTGAAAATCGACATCGGCCGCGGGGGCCCGATCTGCCGGTCGTGCGACTCGCCCGCCGTGAGGGGCGCGCTCCTCTCCCGGGGCGACATGGATTTTTTCCTCCGCCTGACCCCCGGGAAGATCGGCGGGGGGGCGCCGGCGTTCACCAGGAACGAACAGATCGAAAAATTTCTTTCGGAATATTTCGCTTTCCACCTGGCCGGGTACCGTAAGCTCCGGTCCGGGGAAGTATTCCGCTCATGATTTTCCGGCGGGAAAATCGTGAAACATCGTGAACCGAATTCAGTATAACTTGCAGGAACATGCACAGGGAGTCTTCCATGTCGAACAAATCAATCTTCAAAGCCGTCCTCCTGGTTTTTCTCGGGATCGTATTCGGCGTCGTTCTCGTATCGAATTTCCGCGGTGTCGTCGCGCCGGGCCTTGCCGATGAGGGAGATGTCAAGATCGGGGTTCCCTCCCGGCTGATGCAGGGTGGAGTCGACAACCGGTCGCTGAACCGGGCGTTCGTCGACGTCAACAAGGCCGTGACCCCCACGGTGGTGAGCATCAACGTCGTCACGAAACCCGATGAAAAATCGGGGGGGATGAACGAATTTTTCCATTTCTTCGGTCCCGATTTCGGAGAGCGGGGCGAGCGGCCGATGCAGGGGTCGGGCTCGGGGGTGATCATCAACCCCGGGGGGTACATCCTGACGAACAACCACGTGGTCGGTGACGCCCAGGAGGACCAGGTGACGGTGATCCTCAACGACAGTCGCAGGCTCAAGGCGAAAGTCATCGGCACCGATCCCTCGACGGACCTCGCGGTGATCAAGGTGGAGGCGAAAGACCTTCCGACGGCGTCCCTCGGCAACTCCGACGAACTGGAAGTCGGGGAATGGGTGGTGGCAATCGGAAATCCCCTCGGACTCACCTCGACGGTGACCGCGGGCATCGTCAGCGCCATCGGGCGGAGCCAGATCGGCGTGATCAGGGACAGCGGCGGCTACGGTATCGAGAATTTTATCCAGACCGACGCGGCCATCAACCCGGGAAACAGCGGGGGTCCCCTCGTTGACCTCAACGGTAACGTCATCGGGATCAACACCGCCATCGCGACGACGAACGCCCGCTACCAGGGCTACGGCTTCGCCATTCCGGTCAACCTCGCGAAAACGGTCGTGGGGGATTTGATCAAATACGGGGAGGTCCGCCGGGGCTTCATCGGCGTCCGTATCGGGGGTGTGGATGACGTGACCGCGAAATCGATCGGCCTTGACGGTGCGAGGGGTGTCCTCATCCAGAGCCTCGAACCGGGCGGGGCGGGCGAGGAGGCCGGCCTCATCGCCGGCGACGTCATCCTGTCGGTGGACGGGAAGAAAGTTAACGCGGCCAACGAACTGCAGAGTCTCATCGCGCGGAAACATCCGGGGGACGGCGTCCTCCTGGAAGTCTTCCGGAACCGCAAGGTCGTGGAGAAAAGGGTCACGCTGAAGGCGAGGAACACGGTTGTGAGGACGGCGAGGAACAACGACGACGACCCCGACAGGGAGAAGGAACGGGAGAAAAAACCCGCCACCCTCAGTCTCAAGAAGCTCGGCATGGAGCTCACGGAACTTTCGAAGGCGCAGAAAAAGGACCTCGATATCGATGACGGCGTCATGGTGAGCGGCGTGGGGAGATTTTCGGAGGCGTTCGACCGGGGTCTCCGGGAGGGAGACGTGATCATCGAGGCGGATCAGAAACCGATCGCCTCGGTTGCCGACATGCAAAAAATCCTCGACGCCCACACCTCGGGCGACGCAATCCTCCTTCGCGTCAAGCGGAACAGCGGTCTAGCCTTCGCCGCCATAGAGATACCCTGATTGATCGCCGCCTCGGGAGGCAGGACGGGCACCGAAAAAGGCCCCGGAGTGATCCGGGGCCTTTTTTCTTGGGCGATATCGTCCCTCCGGCGCCGCGGCGTCAGAGCGAGAAGAGCATCGACCGGTACTTGGGTACCGGCCAGTACTCGTCGGACACCGACTTTTCGAGGTTGTCGATGACCGCGCGGACCTTTTCGCACTGCGTCTTGACGCCCACAAATTTCGTGCCCTTCCTCCCGATGTCCGGTTCCGCCGTCGCAGCCGAGAGGAGGGAGTCCAGACGCGACACGGCACCGTGCAGCCTGTCGATGTCCGAGGTGACGTTCCGGAGGATGCCGGTCAGGGCTTTCGTCCCCGTCCCGCCGAGAATTTCCCCGGTGCCCCCGAGGCAGTCGGCGAGGTCCGTCGCATAGTTCATGGCGGCGGGGATGAACATCGTCATGGCCATGTCCCTCGTCACTTCCGCCTCGATATCCACCTGCTTGAAATAATTTTCCATGTCAATGTGGTAGCGGGCCTCGACTTCACGCTTCGAGTAGATGCCGAACCTGGTGAACATCTTCACCGATTTCGGTTCGAGCAGGGTCCGCAGCGCCTCCGGGGTCGTTCTCAGGTTCGGCAGGCCGCGCCGCTCCGCCTCGCGGGACCATTTTTCGGAATAATTGTCACCCTCGAAGAGGATTTTCCTCGATGATTTGACCATTGCGCGCAGCGTTTCGACGGTCGCCGCCGTGGTGTCCTTTTTGTTCTTCATCCGCCTGGCGATCTGCTCCCCGACGTGCGTGAGGGCGTCCGCCACCGCCGCGTTCAGGACCGTCACCGCGCTCGCGGGTGTGGCGGAGGATCCTACCGCCCGGAATTCGAATTTACTCCCCGTAAAGGCGAACGGGGAGGTACGGTTGCGGTCGGTGTTGTCCTGCGGTATCCGGGGGATTTTATCGATGCCGACAGACAACCACCCCTGGTCCCTCGTGGCCGAGGTGCGTCCCGCGGCGAGGTCGTCCAGGACCCTTGTCAGCAGGTCCCCGACGAACACCGAGATGATCGCCGGTGGGGCCTCGTTCGCTCCGAGCCGGAGATCGTTCGAGCAGGAGGCGATCGACGCCCTGAGTTCGCGCGAGTGTTCGTGGACGGCCCAGATCGTGGAGACCAAAAATACCAAAAACTGGAGGTTCGCGTGGGGAGTCTGTCCCGGGTCGAGAAGGTTCTCACCCCGGTCGGTGGCGAGCGACCAGTTGCAATGCTTGCCGCTGCCGTTGATGTGGGCGAAAGGTTTCTCGTGGAGGAGGACCGCCAGTCCCTGCCTCTTGGCGATCCTGTCCATCATGTCCATGAGAATCTGGTTGTGATCGACCGCGATGTTTACCCCCTCGAACACCGGTGCGACCTCGAACTGGTTGGGCGCGACCTCGTTGTGGCGGGTCTTGAGCGGGATCCCCTGTTTGTATGCCTCCTCCTCGAGTTCCGTCATGAAATGGAAGGCCCGCTCGGGAATGTTGCCGAAATACTGGTCCTCCATCTGCTGGTGCTTGGCCGGTGCCTTGCCGAAGAGGGTGCGGCCCGCGGCCATGAGGTCGGGGCGCGCCTTGAAGTGCCTGTCGTCGATCAGGAAATATTCCTGTTCGACCCCCAGCGTGGAGAACACCTGTGTCGCCGGGTTCCTGAAGAGTTTCAGAACGTCCAGGGCGGCGTTGTTGAGCGCCTGGAGGGACCGCAACAGCGGGGTTTTCTTGTCGAGGGCCTCTCCCGTATAGGAGATGAAGATCGAGGGGATGCAGAGGGTATTTCCGTGGGGGTACTCCATGACGAACGCCGGGCTCGTCGGGTCCCAGATCGTGTAGCCCCGGGCCTCGAACGTCGCCCTGATCCCGCCCGAGGGAAAGGAGGAAGCGTCGGGTTCACCCTGGATCAGCTGTTTTCCGGTAAATGCCTCGATGATCCTGCCATGTTCCCCGTACGCCAGGAAGGAGTCGTGTTTTTCGGCGGTGAAACCGGTCATCGGCTGGAACCAGTGCGTGTAATGGGTGCATCCCTTGGAGAGGGCCCAGTCCTTCATGGCCACCGCGACGATGTTCGCGGTTTCGAGGTCGAGCGTGGCCCCGCTGTTTACGACTTTTTCGAGTTTCGAATACGCGTGGCCCGGAAGCGAGCCCGCCATCTTGTCCATGTCAAAGAGGTTTTCCCCGAAATACGACGAAACACGTCGGGCGGTTTTATTGTTCATAAGCGTTTTCCTCTGGTACCGTGTTAGTGTGATTGGGATGGATTAGGCAGCCTGATTTTCAACCGGTAAGTTTCCTTCGGGCTCGAGAGAACCATCGAGGTTGTCGTATGCGCCACACCGGCCCACGCCTGCATCTTCGCCAGGAATTTCTCGAGGCTCGAGGTGTTTTCGGTGCGGATCTTCAGCAGGTGCGTTCCTTCGCCCGTTACGGCGTGCACCTCCAGCACTTCGTCGGCCGAATTTGCGTGGTCGATGAAGGCCGCAAAATGTTTGGAGGAATCGACGGTCACGAGAACGAACGCGGTGATGTCCTTTCCGGCCTTTTTCGGATCGAGGTGGGCGTGATAACCCAGGATGACACCGTTTTCCTCCAGTTTCCGCAGACGTTCGCTCACTGACGGTACGGAGAGGTCGACGGCCTCCGCCAGTTCGCTCCTCCGGGTCCTCCCGTTTTTTTGCAGAATTTCGAGGATTTTTTGATCTATCGTGTCAAAAACCATGGAACAGGGGTGTTAAACCTAAATAAATAAGGTGAAATTGGATATTTACCTTTTAATTGGAAGGAATATAAAGATTGCTCAGCTCCGGCGCAAGGGAAAAATGCGGGGGTGGTAAAAAAAACCCCGCCCGGGCGTTCAGACGGGCGGGGGGATGTCCAAGCCGGACAGGCGTGATTTATTTCATGAGGAGGACCTTCTGTATTGCCGTAAAGAGCGATCCGTCGTCTCCCCTCGCGGTGAGCCTCAGGAAGTACACCCCGCTCGCGGCGGGATGGCCGTGGCCGTCGGTTCCGTCCCACTCCGCCCGATGGTATCCGGCGGGGAGTGTTTCCCGGAGAACGGTGCTCAGGGTCCTGCCGAGGATGTCGACCATGTCGACCGTCACGGCGGCTCCGACCGGCAGCTGGTAATTGACGGTCGTGCTGGGGTTGAAGGGGTTCGGGTAGTTCCGGGAGAGTGCGTAGACCGATGGTAGCCCCGAACCGGAGACAGCGACGATCTCGAAACCCGTGACATCGGATTCATCCAGCGTCATGGACCCCTCTCCGTTCATGCGGAAGGGATCCCGTCCCGGGACCCTCAATTCGTATTCCGTGTCGGGGTTCTTCACTTTCCAGTCGAGTGTTACCGGATAGATCGCGGACCGGATCTCCACCTCAATCCGGATGGGATCAGCTTCGACGGCTCCGTGCACCGCCGCGTACCGTTCCTCCCCGCCGAACAGAAGGCGCGCGTCGAACACGCCCTCCGGCGGCAGCGGCGGCATGAGCGTCTCCGCGTCGTCGATCCGGTTGCCGGGATCCACACCAAAATAGAGTTTACCACGATTTCCGTCCGCGTCGGTTACATCCAGTGAATGAAGGAGATCAGCGGGATCCGCCTCCTCCGCACCGGTTTTCGGGGCTGTGGAGAAGGTGTAATTCAGGTAGATGTTCCCCGAATCCGCCGTTTTCACCCAGTAGGCTTTACCCGGCTCTATGATTGAGGAGGCGAAGTACCCGCCGGAGTAGCCGAACCAGGTGGATGCGATGATCCCCGGTGGGTCAGTCCATACGGAGGCGGTCTGGATGCCGGCCGAGAGGGATCCCACCATATGCCAGCCCGCCCCTACGTCGATGGTGTCTGAGGGGAGGAACTCTCCGGCCACTTCCGTGGTGCCCGAAGACCCGTATTTTCCCCAGTACCCTTTCCCCGGCGGGATGACCTGGGTCTGAAAATAGCCAGATCCCGGGTCGAAACCGAAGACATAGGGAAAGAGGTTGTCCGGGTAGACCAGATGGACGGAATCCTCCCCCGGGTCCAGGACCGCGGGATTGGAAACCATGTTCCAGCCGGTGAGATGGGACACCTCCTGGCTGATGTCCTCCGGCACCGTGTGTTCCTCCTCGATGATGAGTTCCGGGATGTTCCCCGCGAGAACCTGGACGGCCGTGTAACCCTCCTCCACAGTGAAGGGTGTACGGAGTCTCGTCTTCGGCATGAGCATGCCCACGTAGCACTTCACGGTAACGGATTTTACCGAATCCTCCGTCACCTTCCCGGTATCCGTCGTGATCTCCATAATCCCGACGCGCCGAAGTTCGATCGTCAGGCTCGGATCGTTCCTGTCCCTCCCGAGGAACACGACCGGGAATTCCGCGGACTTCATTTTCACCTTCGCGAGTCCCTGGACCGACCCGACCTGGAGGCCGGCGTTGAAGAATTGTACATCGTATGTCGGATCATCAAAACCGTGGAGCGTGACCCAGAGATCGAGCATCGAATCCACGCCGAGGTTGCTGACCCGGAAGGAGATATACTGGCCCGAGGGGGAGGCGGTGTCGCCGGCTTCTTCACCTGCGAGGAGCCGGTACTCCATGAATGCCGAAGTGTCGAACGTCGTGGTGGAATCGACCCGGAGGGAGAATCCGTAGGCGCCGTTGTCGAACGTGGGGTCGTCCGGCAGCTCGATACTCACACCATCGTTCCCGCTCGAACCGATGTTACCCACGACGAGGTGGCCCTCCGGATTGGTGTCGAGCGTCGCCTCCCCCAGCGGGTAGTGGTTGATCTCACCGAAATGCCGGAGGGGTGGAGGAAGCACCGGAGTGCCCTGCCGGATCCTCACCGTATCGGTGGTGATGCCCGACAGTCCGTCTAGCGCTCCGCCGGGGGCTCCGACGAATTCGATTTCGTAGGCGACGTCGAAGAAACTGTCCACGTTCCACGTGCTGTCCGGCAGAGAGGTGAGCGTGGTATGCCCGGGGCTGGGGAGGCCGAAATCCGTGCCGGACCGGATTCTGAGCGTGTCGAAATCGGGATCGCCGGTGATTTCGGCGAACAGCGAGTCGATCCGGGTATCCACGGAAATGACGGGTTTTGATGTATCGGGGATTTGTTTTTCCCATTTCATGATCACCGGTGTCGAAACCTTCCGCACGTATCCCCCCAGGTCCCCGGTGCCCTTCATCGTGAGGGTGGCCGTCCCGCTGTCAATGGTGATTCCCCCCCCGAGCGCGCCCCCTGCCGCGCGGGAAATATTGAAAAATTTGTCTATGACGATGATGGATTTCACCTCCGTTCCCGAGGGCAGTCCGTCCCGGATGTCCAGCGTACCGTTCTCACCGACGAACGGGATGTCCGGCAGAAGATCGGGGAGACCGGACCCGTTGTCGGGTACTATTGCGGGGGGTCTCGGCAGCGGTCTTCCCGAAACGAGTTTGAACGTATCCGTCGTCGTGCTGGTTTCCGGACCGAAGAATCCCAACGACGCCCCGCTGATGTGAATCTCGATGAAAACATCGAACACGCTGGGAGCTCCGAAATTTCCCCCGGGGAGCTGAACGATCGTCGAATGTCCCGGGCTCGGCGGCAGGCCGAACATTGATCCGGCGCGGATCCTCAAAGTGTCGAAATCGGGATCGCCGAAAATCTCTCCCTGGAGCTGGATGAGTTCCGTTTCGAAGGTCTGGATCGGCTCACCCGGTTGGGGCGGTCCGTGTGTCACCACCATGCTGACAGGCATGCTGAGGTACCGGTAATACCCTGCAATCGAGTCGGTGCCCGCCAGCGAGAGATGCAGCAATGCGTCCCAGCCGGCGGTGTCCGGCGCGGCGGAGTCACCTGCAGCGTGCGTGATGTTCGAAAAACTGTCCACGACTAATTGTGTGTTCAGCACCAATGAACCGATTTCCGTATGCTTGAATTGCTCGCCGGAACTGATGTACTGGAGGGGGGGCGGGAGGGGGACCGTCCCGAGTCCGTTGTCCGGGACACGGGTTTCGCCGGGATCGAACGGAGAGGGGGCCCCGCTCCGGAAATCGTGTCTCCCCGTCGCCGAACCGCTCAACCCCTCGAGGAGACTACCCGGAGCTCCCACGAATTCGATCCTGTAATAGACGTCGTAGAAGGTGTCGAGGTTCCAGTCTCCGTCGGGATGGAGGGTCAGTGTGGTATGTCCCGGGCTAGGCATTCCGAAATCAGATCCGGCGGTGACCCGGAGGAGATCGAAATCAGGATCCCCGGAGATCTGTCCCTCGAGTTTGATGAGCTCGGTGGAGAAGTCCTCGACGGGCGCCCCGGGTGTCCGGGGGCCCGTGTGCGTCTCGATCATCAGCGGAATCAGGATGGTGCGATTCAACCCGGAAAGTGTTCCATCCCCCTCAAGCTGGAGGGTCGTTGTCGCGAGATAATTCTGCGTCTCGCCACCAGTCGAGGGATCGGGCGCCACGCTCTGGAGTTCGATATCGGAGATGTCCGGGATGGTATAGAGCAAATCGCACTCACTTGAGCAGACGAGGATATGCCCGTACACCGGGGTGTGGTAAGCTCTACACGGGCAGGAACTGAGCGGGGGCAAAGTTCCCTTGACGGAATAGAACGGGATTTTGCAGATCGTCGGCGGGATCGTGTCCCCCTGGCTCAGCCTCGTCGTATCGACGGTGATTCCGCTGAATCCCTCGAGGGGGGAACCGGGCGCCCCGAGGAATTCGACACTGTAGACGACGTCGAAAAAACTCTCGACATTCCAGTCTCCGCCGGGCAGCCGCGTGAGGCTGTTCTGCCCTGAGCTGGCGAGGCCGTTGTCGGTTCCCATCGTGATGGAGAGGAAATTGAAATCGGGGTCGCCGAAAATCGATCCCTGGAGGGAGAGCATTTCGCTCGGGAAGGACTGGACCGGTGAGCCGGGAAGGTGCGGCCCGACGTCTGCGAGTGCGGTAACGGGGATGTTGATGATCCGACTGTAACCGCTCAACGCCCCCGTGCCCGCCATCGTTACGATGACATCCCCCTGCCAGTCGATTTTTCCACCTCCAAGGCTTCCTCCCGTGGGATATGTGATGTTCATGAAGTTCTCGAATGTGGTCGTGAGGAGTATCTCCGACCCGAACGGAAGGCCGTCGGTGATGTGCATCTGCTCTCCGGTCACCACGAAGGGACACGGGCCGGGGAGGTCGGCGCTCCCGTTCCCGTTGTCGGGAGCGAGGCAAGCCGCGGCCGGCCCCAGGAAGACCGGCACCGTCTGCGCCGGCACGGAGATGATGGCCAGGAACACCGCTGAACATGTGAGGATGGAAAGAACGGGTTTCATAAGTCCTCCGACAGGATATGAGTTCGACTCACGTAATGTTCCGGGAATCCGGAGGAAAGGCCT
>QJVY01000260.1 GCA_003235555.1 Ignavibacteria bacterium
GTAACTATCTGGAGGGCACTATGGGAATAACCTCTTTATGGCTTCCGATCCTGGTTTCCGCAGCGTTCGTGTTCATCGCGAGCTCCATCATCCACATGGTGCTCGGATATCACAAAAATGAATTTAAGAAACTCCCGGACGAGGACGGCGTGATGGAAGCTTTGCGTAAATTCAGCCTCCCCCCGGGCGAGTACGTCATCCCGCATGCCGGGAGTACAAAGGCGATGGCCGACCCGACATTCATCGAAAAATGCAAAAAGGGCCCCGTGGGCTTCTTCAACGTCTACCCGAACGGCGTCCCCGGGATGGGCGGACAGCTCCTCCAATGGTTCCTGTATTGCGTCGTCGTGAGCGTCTTCGCGGCGTATGTTGCGGGGCGGGCATTCTCGCTGTCAGGCTTCCCCCCGTCGTACCTGGCGATCCACAGGTTCGCCGGCGTCACGGCCTTCGCCGGTTACGGCCTGGCGCTCATCCAGCAATCCATCTGGTACAAACGGTCTTGGGGTTCCACCGCGAAGTCACTCTTCGACGCACTGATCTACGGTTCGATCACCGGCGGGACGTTCGGATGGCTCTGGCCGTCAGTGATGTAATCCGGCAGTTCGGGGAGGCGAGGGGGATGAAGGAATCCCCCTCGCTGTCCCGTTTTGGGCACTATTTGCCTATCTTTCTGAATAATTAGGATTTGACATTCCCGTTCTGTATATTACACCCGTCAAATAACCGTACACCGTAAACATCGTACAAGCCACCCTGCAAACGAGGCGTATTCACCCACGCTTCAACTCCCTGCTGATGAATCGTTTCACCTCCACTCGTTGGTCCGTGTCGCCTTCCATCACAGTCACCTGTAGCATCGCTTCACGTTTCAGGAGCAGATACACCGGCGTACACATTGCAACCCGGCCTAAACCACCGGAACATACACATCCATGAAAGGAGATTTCTCCATGGAAAAAGGCACAGTTAAATGGTTCAACGGAGCCAAGGGCTTCGGATTCATCACGCGCGAAGAGGGCGAAGACGTATTCGTTCATTTCCGTGCGATTGCCGGTAATGGTTACAAAAACCTGAACGAAGGCGACAAGGTGCAGTTCGAAGTCGAAAAAGGACCGAAAGGCCTTCAGGCAACCAACGTCGAAGTCATCTAACCAGACGACCTCGCGTCAGATACCGACCCCGCGCCCGAAAGGCGCGGGGTTTTTTTATGTTCACGTCATATTTCCGTATCTTGTTCCTGAATGAGCACGACGAAACGGAAAAATCTCAGTCCCTCCCGCTCCGGGGCCGCCACACCGGGTCTCATCGCGTCGGCGCGCGGGGGCGACACCGACTCCTTCAACCGGCTCTTCCGCGAGTACGAGGACACGATTTTCAGTTTCGCCTTCAAGGTGTGCCGCGACCGCCGGAACGCGGAGGAAACACTCCAGGACACCTATGTCAACGTCTTCCGCAACCTCCACCAGTTCGACGGACGCTCCAAGTTCAGCACCTGGCTCTACAGCATCGTGGCGAACAACTGCCTCATGAAGAGGCGGCGGACGAAACTTGAAAAACACGCGGTCAATATCGAGGACGTGATCGCCACCGAAAGAAGCGAGGACCGCCTCCACGGTCAATCGGCGGACGCCGCGCCCCTCCCCCGCTGGCGGAACACCCCCCTCGAGCAGGTGATGGGCAAAGAGCTCCGCTCGACACTCGACAACGCCATCCGGAAGCTCCCGGTCGACTACAGGATGGTGTTCATCCTGAGGGACGTCGAGGGAAAGTCGGCCGAGGAAACTGCAAAGATCGTGAAACTCTCCGTCCCGGCCGTAAAGTCGAGGCTGCGGAGGGCGAGGGTCTTCCTGCGAAAAGAACTCGAGGAGTACATGACCTCATGAAGAAGTCCGGTCCATCCTGCCGGGAAACGTATAAGACGATCTGCGCCGGGATCGGGGAAGAACTCGATTCCCCCAGGTGCAGGTCAATCAGGGCCCACATCCGAGGCTGCCGCGACTGTTCGGCCTACCTCAAAGAACTGCGGGCGACCATCGGTCTCTACCGGGCGTATCCAACTCCGAAACACTCCCGCTCGAGGCTGAAACTGCCGCGCTCCCGGAAGCGCTGAACCCTTTCGGGAATCCGGGCATCCAATCCATGTGACCCGGAGATCGGTACGGGGCGAAATTCATTTTTTCACGGAAATCGAAGAGGACAAAGGTACGCCATGTCAGGAAAGCACATAGTCACCGGAACGGATCACAATTTCAAGAAAGAGGTGCTGGAATCGGAACTGCCGGTTTTGGTCGATTTTTGGGCGCCCTGGTGCGGCCCGTGCAGGATGGTCGGGCCCGTTGTCGAGGAATTGTCTTCCGAGTACGCCGGGAAGGTGAAGGTCGTAAAGCTGAACACCGACGAGAACCAGGAGGTCGCCCAGGCCTATGGAATCATGAGCATCCCCACCATCGCGGTCTTCAACAAGGGCAAAGTGGTCGACGGAGTGGTCGGCGCGGCACCGAAACAGATGCTCAAAGAACTCCTCGATAAGCACGTCGCCGAACCGGCCGAAAAACAGGGGAATTGACAATGAACCTGGGAATATCCAAAGACACCGACCGGCCCTACGACGAGACTGTATCGAGGGTCACCGAGGAACTGAAAAAGGAGGGTTTCGGGGTGCTGACTTCCATCGACGTACGCGACACGTTGAAGAAAAAGCTGAACGTGGATTTTCCGCGATACGTAATTCTCGGCGCATGCAACCCTCCGCTCGCGCACCGGGCGCTCGGAAACGAGGAGGAACTGGGGCTCGTCCTCCCCTGCAACGTGATCGTCTACGAAAAAGAGGGCCGAACGAGGGTTTCCGCCTTCGATCCCACCGCCATGAGTCCGATTCTGGACAATCGGGAGATGGACTCCATCGCTTCTGAAGTCAAAAGCCGCATGGAGAGGGTGATCGCGGCCGTCTGACATCTTTTCATGCCGGCCCGCTGGATACGGTACGATAATTGTTATTTCGGTGCACCTGTCCGCACGGCACTAATTCTTCGCGCTCCGCGTTGTTATTAAGAGAGGAATTTAGTAACCTCTTAAGAGGATTTGGGGGCCATATCCTTCACCGGAGGACTGCATGATGAATAAATCGCATCGGCAGGGGAGACAAGAGGGGCCGGACAGCAGGAAGACGATTGACGTACGGATCCACCCCACCGTCAACGAAGGACCCGCGACGATCCGCGTCATGGAACAAAAAATTCACCGGCTCACGGACACCGTCAAACGCCAGGAAGGCGAAATTTCCACTCTCCGCCGGCTCCTGAACAACCAGGACGTCATCGGACACTGGGAAGTCCCCGGCTGAGCCCGGACCTCCCTGCCGATCCCACACCTTCAGGCGGGCGCGCTCCCGTCACGCGGAACGGTACGCACCCAGGTGCCGAAATGTTTCAATTCCTCCATCCTGCACGACCACACGAGCTCACCGTTCCAAATCGTCATGTCGGGACACCCGTCGCACATGTTCTGGTATCCGTTCTCCAGGAAGTCCACCGGCTGGATGATCATCACCGATTGATAATGGACGCCGGAAAATAGATCCGCCGGCCGCGTGAGCAGCGACTTCAGATAATTCTTTGCGACCCCCCGGATTCCCCTGTCGAGCGGTGAGAGGAGCATCATCGAACGGCCCTTCCGCGTGAGCTGCGGTTTTTCGTAGGCGAGGTACTTCCCCGTCCCCAGATGGTGCATCGTCTGCATGACCTCCATGAATTTCGGTCCGACGTACCCGTAGACCTTTCCTTTGCTCCCCACCCGGCCGGTGAGGAGCCACTTGAACGAGTCGGGTTTCTCCGTACCGTTCAGGTACGCCGACGGCGTGAAATCCGGGAACCGTTTCCTGATCTCCGCCACGACCTCGGGGGCCTTCATGTCGATCTTCCGTTCCCTGTTTTCGTTGTAGACCAGCGGCTTCATGTCGATCTTCTTTCCGCCGGCATACCAGTCGAAGGGGAGCGTGGGTACCGCCGCGCGATAGAGGATGAACACCATCACGTTCACGATGTCGATGTGCCGGCCCGCCCACTCCACGAGGTCGGGAACGTCTTTCAGGGTGTCCTCGTAAACTGTGGAATTGAAGGCGCACGATATCCCGCCGACCTCCGCCAGCATCTGGGCATATTCGAGGCGCAGGTCGTTCAGGTCGGTTTCGGACCTTCCCTTCCACCCGGGCCTTCCCTGCTTGCTGTCCACGTGGAATGTAAATCCGTACACCCCCGCCTTCTTCAGCTCGCGCAGGAGTTCCATCGTCAGGTTCTTCCCGTTGGTGTTGACGATCGGTTTGATCCCCCGCGAGGCCGTGTGGCCCACGATGCGGACGATCTCGGGGTGCATCAGCGGGTCCCCCCCGGCAATGGAAATGCCGTCGCAGTTCCGCAATGTTAAAAACGTGTCGATTTCTGCCCGCACGGTGTCGAGGGGTTTGTGGCTCGAGGGGATGTTCTCCCGGTAACACCCGTCGCAGGCCAGGTTGCAGGCGGAGGTGGGCTCCAGCCAGGATATGGCGTTGTCGGGAAGCGTCCAGGGAAGCCTGTAGAGACGCCTGTGGTCGATGTAGCCGTTGGTTGACATGGTAAGTACTCCGTTGAAGGGGAAAGAAGAACGGAGCGGGTGTGATGGCAGTGATGACGGCGGTGAACTGATCCGGCGGAAATATACGACCCACCGGGAAAACAATCAACCCCTACAGGCCGGCGTCGAGAACGTTTCGCATGAGATCCTCGAAGGACTCCCGTTTGCGGATCAGAAACGCCCTCTCGTTCACGACGAGTATTTCAGCCGGTCGCGGCCTCGCGTTGTAATTGTTGCTCATCGAATACCCGTACGCCCCGGCGTTGAGGATGGCGAGGACATCGCCCTCCCTGACCTCGTTCAGTTTCCGGTCGTAGCCGAGGGTGTCCGTCTCGCAAATGTACCCGACGACCGAATAGATCCTCGGGGAGCCTTCCGGGTTGGAGATGTTCACGATGCCGTGGTAGGCGTCGTAGAACATCGGCCGGATGAGATGATTCTGACCGGAGTCGACCCCCGCGAACAGCGTCGCGGTGGTCTGCTTGACGACGTTGACCTTCACCAGCAGGACGCCCGCACCGCTCACCAGGAACTTTCCGGGCTCGAACCACAACTCGAGGGGGCGCCCGTACGAGGAACAGAAAGAGGAAAAACTCCTGCTGATGGCATCCCCCAGCCGGGCGATATCGGTGGTGACGTCCCCCTCTTTGTACGGGACCTTGAAACCGCTCCCGAGGTCGATGAACCGGAGGTCCGGAAAATCCTTCGCGGTCTCGTACAGCAGCTCCGCCCCCCGGAGGAAAACCTCCGGTTCCAGGATGTCCGAGCCGGTATGCATGTGCAGCCCGTCAACCTTCATGCCGTGTGACGAGACGATGCGGTGGACGTGCCGCATCTGGTGGATGGAGATCCCGAACTTCGAATCGATGTGGCCCGTCTGGAGGTGGTGTGACCCACCCGCGTAGATGTGCGGGTTCACGCGGATGCACACCGGCACGCGCGCGCCGTACTCGTGCCCGAACCTGTCGAGCACCGAGATATTGTCGATGTTGATCCGGACGCCCCGCTCGACGGCGGCCCGGTATTCCTCTATTGAAACGCAGTTCGGGGTGAAAAGAATATCCCCCGGGCTGAATCCCGCGTGGAGCGCGAGTTCTATCTCCTGGAAGGAGACGGCGTCGATCCCGGCGCCCTCCCGCCGAAGGAGCGTCAGCACGTTCGGATTGTTCAGCGCCTTGCATGCGTATTTGATGCCGACATCGATTCCGGCGAAGGCGCCCTTCAGCCTCCGGTACTGGGAGATAATCGTATTCCCGTCGTAGACATACAGGGGTGTGCCGTACTGCCCGGCGAGCACCAGGAGGTCCACCCCCCCCGAGCGCCACTTTCCCTCAACCAGTTCCATTGTTCCTCGCGGAGTTGTTGGTATGCGTGGTTGGACGAAGTATATCGTTTAAAGACGAGTGAAACAAATGCCCGCGGTTTTTATTTACGCCCCGGGGGTTGTACATTGATTCCCGGGCGAGGAGGGACCGCGTGCAACAATCTCCCTCCCGCCACGTCTACGCTTGCATGACAGCCGACCACCCCCATATCCGCACCACGGACCTCAAACGCTACTACCGCAGGGGCAAACACGAGGTCCGCGCCCTCGACGGGGTCTCGGTCACCGTCGACCGCGGGGAGTTCGTGAGCCTGGTGGGCGCCTCCGGCTCCGGTAAAACATCCCTGTTGAATCTGATGGCGGGCCTGGACACCCCCACCGGCGGGACGGTGGAGTTCGACGGCGTTTCCCTCGCGTCGATACCGAGGCGTGAACGGGCGCACCAGCGCGCGAAGAAGATCGGCATGATCTTCCAGTCTTTCAACCTGATCTCCCACTACACGGCCCTCCAGAACGTCGAGACGGCGCTCTATTTCGACGGAACGCACCACGCCGAACGGGTCCGGCTCGCCACCGCCGCCCTCGAACGGCTCGGCCTGGCGGACCGCCTCACCCACCGGCCCGCGGACCTCTCCGGCGGCGAACAACAGCGCGTGGCGGTGGCGCGGGCGGTGGTAAAAAAACCGGAAATCCTTTTCGCCGACGAACCCACCGGCAACCTCGACTATGACAATTCGCGCCAGATCATGTCCCTGATGAAGCAGTATAATTCCGAGGGACTCACCGTCGTCCTGGTGACGCACAACCTCGACCTGGCCCGCGAGTTGTCCCACAAGATCGTGCGGATGGAATACGGCCGCGTCGTGGGATCGGGCGCCGGTGCGCCGCCGCCGGGGAATCCACCGGGTGGGGATGCCTCGCCATGACCCTCAGGGACCTCGCGGTCATTTCAGCGGGCAACCTCTGGAGGATGAAGCTCCGGGCGGTGCTGACCATTTCGGGAGTGGTGATCGCCATCGCGGCCTTCGTTTCCATGGTGTCCTTCGGGGCGGGAAACCAGCAGTACATCGAGGAACAGTTCAACAAACTCGGCCTCTTCACGACGATGCAGGTCTACCCGAAACGTGAAAAAGAGGCCACCGATTCCCTCCCCGTCGTCAAGATCGACCGTGGGGTGCTCTCGCGGCTCTCGGCCATCCCGGGCGTGAACCTGGTCTACCCGTACGACGCATTCAGCGTGACCGTCGACATGGGGGACACCTCGTTCAAAACGAAGGCCCAGGCCCTCCCCGTCTCCGCCATCAGGACGCGCCTCTTCTCCCAGCTGGCGGCGGGCTCGGCGTTCGGGGACGATTCGTCGGGGACGGTGATCGTTTCGGATGACATGCTGAGGGACGCGGGGTTCACGAATTTCGACTCCGTGATCGGAAAACCGATCACCCTCTCGGTCAGCGTCTCGGTGATCGACAGCGGCCTCGCGCACATCCTCGTCGACAACGACGAGACCGTGCTCGACCGGCTGAAGAAAATCAAGTTCGACTCCCTGCGCAACCGGGAATACCGGTCCCGGGTGATCCGCGGCGAGGTGAGCGAGGTCGTCCGCCGCTTCGTCAGCGGGTTCGTCAACGCGCAGTCGACGGTGAGGGACACGCTCACGATCGGGGCGGTGCGGCAGACCGGAGGCGTTGGCGGCAGCCGCATCGAGGACATCATCATGCCGGTCCGGACGGCCCTGCGGTTCAAATCGGGGGGACTGGGGGGGAGTCCGACGGACATCTTCGCGGCGATGAGCACCGGGACCCTGTTCGAGTCGGGGGACGGCGAGGGCGGAGGGACGGAGACCTTCAGCCGGGTCACGCTCGACTTCGACCCGAAGGTCCCCTACACCGTGATCAAGGATTCGGTCGAGGCGCTCGGGTTCAGGACATTCAGCTTCGCCGAGGAATTCGAACAGATCCAGCAGGTGTTCCTCTACCTCAACATGGCGCTCGGCCTCATCGGGCTCATCGCGCTCAGCACGGCGTCGCTCGGGATCGCGAACACGATGATCATGTCGATCAACGAGCGCAAACGCGAGATCGGCGTTCTGAAGTCCCTCGGCGCGGACGATTCGGACATCCGGCGCCTGTTCCTCGTGGAGTCGGGGGTCATCGGGACACTGGGATCGATGGGGGGAATCGCTTTTGGATGGGGGATCACCAGGGTGGCGTCTGCGATCGCGCAATCGTTCATGGAGGACAAGGGGGTCCCCCCGATCGACCTCTTCGCCCTCCCGCTCTGGCTCGTGCTGATATCACTCGCGGTGGGAATAGGGGTCAGCGTCGCCGCGGGCCTCTATCCCGCGGCACGGGCGGCGCGCGTGGACCCGGTGGCCGCCCTCCGGAACGAGTGATCGGGTACAATACCCGATTGAATCCTCCCTCCAGGTTTGTACATTTCCATCATGGAAAAACCACGGGGCCTCGAACTCCTGACCCCCTCGGAAAGGACCACGCTCCGGCTGGTTGCCGAATGCATGAGCACGCGGGAGATCGCCGACCACCTCGCCCTCAGCCCGAGGACGGTCGAGAACCGTCGCTGCAGCATCGCACAGAAGCTGGAACTTCCGGGGGGTAAGGGCCTCCCCGAACTCGCGCTCCGGATCCGCGACCTGCTGTAACGCCGGCGCGGTCGTCCTCACGTGATGTGCAGCTGTTCCCTCACATCTTCTTCCGAGATCGCGGCTGAACAGATTTCGGGCGGCCTCACCGTGAGCACGGGGACGTGCGAACTCCTCACGACCTTCTCCGCCACGCTCCCCAGGAGAATGTGCGCCAGACCGGTCCTGCCGTGCGTGGCCATCAGGATCACGCCAACCTTGTGATGTTCGGCCAGCCGTACGATTTCGGAGGCGGGATCTCCCCTCCGGACGACACATTCGACGTTGCCGACACCCGCCAGCCTCTCCCCGGCGATCACCTTCAGGCGGAGTTCAGCTCCTTCCACTCGCGAGATAACAGGCCTGCCCCCGGCCAGGTACGGGTCCGCGTAGGGTTCGGCGAGAATGTTCTCCGTCAGGACGTGCAGCAGGACCACCTTCGCGTCCTTCGCGGCATAAAGAAGGTCGAGCCGGTCAATCACCCCGAGCGAATATTCAGAGAAATCCGTGGGTACCAGGATATTTTTCAGTGCGCTCATGAAACCTCTCCTCTCTCCCGCGAGGGGAAACGGGTTACCTGATATAGAGCATCTTCTTCGATATCCTCCCCGGGAAGGACCCGGCGGGTTCCGCGGGTTCGACCGTCATCTGGAGGATGTACATTCCGCTCGCCCGCCCCGAAGCGTCCCAGGACACCTCGTACGATCCAGGCTCCCTCACGCCCACGAACAGTCGCCCGACCTCGCTGCCGAGGACGGTCCTCACCGTGAGTTCCACCCTGCTCCGGACCGGCACGCCGTAGGTAATCGTCGTGACCGGATTGAAGGGGTTGGGAAAGTTCTCCAGCAGGAACGGCGTTTCGGGTACCGTGCCGCCGTCGTCCGGGACCCCGAGGAGGATGTACGACGTGGAATCGAGGTCACGCAGCAGCCAGCGCCCCGAATCGAACATGACGCTCGTCGGGGGGAGGAGGGTGTTGAAGACGAAATCCTGCGTGCCGAGGGAATCGACGACCACGAAAAGGGTGTCCCAGCCCGCCCCGGCGACGCGGATGTCCACGGGCATGGTGAACAGCGGGGGATTCGAACTGCCGGTTGTCTGGACCACGCGGAGGTCGACGCGGTATCCTGTCATGGTCGGCTCCGCCTTCCAGCCGTAGGAGTAACTCGGATAGCTCTCGCCGTATACCCACTGGTCGAAAAACCATCCGAGGTCGCGTCCGGAAACGGTTTCGCATGCCCCCCGGAAATCTGGGGTCACCGCCGTGCCGTATTTCAATCCGGGATCGTTCGCGTACGCGTACATCGAGGCGAAAAAGACGCTGTCCCCCAGCACGTGCCGGAGCATGTGGAGAACCGACGCGCCTTTATAATAGACGCGCGATCCCGCGAAGAGGTTCCCGACGTCCAGGGTGTCCTCGACATAGAGGGTCCCCGACGCGGTCTTCGCGGCGCTCAATCTCGGAGTCATGTAATTCCAGAGGGAGAGGCCCCCGTACATCTTTTCGAGATAGAGTCCCGCGCAGTAGGTTGCGAAACCCTCGTTGAGCCAGAGGTCCGCCCAGCTCCCGCAGGTGATCATGTCACCGAACCACTGGTGCGCGAGTTCGTGCGCGATCGTGTTTTCGGCGTAGGTCGTGGTCGAGGTCATGGTCTGGTGCTCCATTGCGCCCCCCCACTGGAAATCGCAGTGCCCGTATTTCTCGTCCACGAACGGATACATTCCGAACATGTCCGAGAAGATGCCGAGCATGTCCACGGTGCGGGGAAGGGCGGCCATCGCCTGGGCCAGGTGGGCGGGGGTGACGTAGTTCAGGACCTCCATCGAATCGGTCGGCGAGTAGTGCCACCAGTTGGAAAACTGTTCGTAGTCCGCTACGGCGATTGAGATGAGGTACGTGGCGATGGGGTACCGTTCCTCCCAGGTGGTCGTGGACGTCCCGTCCCCGTTGTTGACGACGCCGGCGAGCCTTCCGTTCGATCCCACCAGCCAGGACGAATCGCAGGTAACCACCACGTCCACCGAATCGGCCTTGTCCCTCAGCCCGTCCTTGCAGGGCCACCAGTCCTTCGCGCCGTACGGCTGGCTGAGAGACCAGACCCAGGGGACGGTCGCCGTGGGGGTAAAACTGAGTCCGCCCCCGCCGAAACCGTTCCAGACGGGCACCCCGTGGTAGCCGACCTGGAACGTGAGCTCCTCCCCGGACATGTACGGGCGGTCGAGGGTGACCGTGATCATGTCCGAGGTGCGGGTGTACGCGAGCGGCGTCGGTCCGGCGACGATCGAATCGACCGCCAGCGAATCCGTGAAGTCGATCCTGATCGACGTGAGGTTGTCGATGACCGGGCGGACCTTGAAGGTCACTCTGCCGTAGAGCATCACGGGGGCTGTGGAGATCCTGAGTTCGATCCGGTAGTACGAGACGTCGTAGTTTTCGTCGGCGGCGACGTCGGCGGGGCGCCGGAGTCGGTACGCCTCCATTTCCGATTCGATGAGGGCCTTTTCGCCGTCGAAACCGGCGGAGGACACATGCTGGCCGCGGACATGCGGCGGCAACACCATCAGCGCCGTGAGTATCTGGAGGAGAATCAGGGGAATATGGAGTCGGGGTCGTCGCATAAGGGTTCCCGGAAGAAGAACGGTGAGATGATGTGGTGAGACGCAACGGGTACCGGCTGAAAGATACCCAATCCCCGCGAGGATTTCAAGGCGGGGAGGCGGGGTCGGCGGATGGACCGGCCGGGGCTACCCGAACCGGCCGGTGATGTAGTCCTCGGTTTGTTTGTTGCCGGGAGTGGTGAAGAGTTTCGTCGTCGCGTCGTATTCGATCAGTTCGCCGAGGTATAAAAACGCCGTAAAGTCACTCACCCTCGCCGCCTGCTGCATGTTGTGCGTGACGATGACGATCGTAAATTCCTTCTTGAGCTCGTGGATGAGTTCTTCGATCCTGGCGGTGGCGATCGGGTCCAGCGCGCTCGCCGGTTCGTCCATCAGGATCACCTCGGGGTTCACCGCGAGCGTACGGGCGATGCACAGCCTCTGTTGCTGGCCCCCGGAAAGGCTCACCCCCGACTTGTCCAGGGAATCCTTCACCTCGTCCCAGAGGGCCGCGTGCCGGAGGCTCTTCTCGACGACCTCCGCGAGCCTCTTCTTGTCCCTGACCCCGTTCAACCGGAGGCCGGCCGCGACGTTGTCGAAAACCGACATCGTCGGGAAGGGGTTCGGTTTCTGAAAGACCATGCCGACCCTGCGGCGAAGGACGACGGGATCGAGCGCGTAGGCGTCCTCCCCGTCGAGCAGGACCTTCCCCTCGATCGTCCCGCCGGCCACCTCGTGCATCCTGTTGAGGCTCCTGAGGAACGTCGATTTTCCGCATCCGGACGGCCCGATGATGGCGACAACCTGTTTCTCAGGGACGTCCAGCGAGATGCCCCTGAGTGCCCGGGTTTTCCCGAACCAGGCGTTGATATTTTTCGTACTGATTTTAGGCACGTCCGTATTTATCCCGTGTAAAATACCTGAAGAGGAGGTTCACGACGAAGATCAACCCGATGAGGACGAAGGCCGCCGCCCATGCCTGCCGGTTCCAGTCCTCGAAGGGGGCCTTGGCGTAGTCGAAAATAATCACGGTCAGCGAGGCGATCGGCTGCCCGATGTCAGTGGACCAGAACCTGTTGCCGAGGGCCGTGAACAACAGGGGGGCCGTTTCCCCGGCCGCGCGCGCGATCGCCAGGAGGAGTCCCGTGGTAATCCCCTTCATCGCCGCGGGAAGGATCACGCGGACACTCGCCTTCCACTGCTGCACCCCAAGGGCGAGCGCGGCCTCGCGGTAGGAGTCGGGAACCAGTTTGAGCATTTCCTCGGTTGTCCTCGTCACCGTCGGAATCATGAGCAGGGCCAGGGCCACGCCGCCGGCGAGCGCCGAGAAGTGTCCCATCGGGAGCACGACCAGGATATACGCCACGACCCCCACCACGATCGACGGGATCCCGCTCATCACGTCGGTCATGAAGCGCACGACCATGCCGAACCTGTTCTGACCGAACTCGGCGAGGTAGATGCCCGCCATGACGCCGACCGGCAGGCCGAAGAGGCATCCCAGGCCCACGAGGATGCCGGATCCCGCCAGCGCGTTGGCCATTCCGCCGCCGCTTTCGCCGACGGGTTTGGGCATCTGCGTGAAGAAATCCAGGTTCACCGAACCGATCCCCCGCGAAAGCGTATAGAAAAATATCATGAATAGCGGTACCACGGCGGCCAGCACAGCGAGCCCGGCCAGCGAGAGCATGGCGGCGTTCTTGAATTTCCTCCACCGATGGCCCCTGCCGGCGTCCGTCATCGACTCCCCCCCGATGTCTTCGTCACGCTCCAGACGATGAACCGCGCGAACGCGTTCAATACCAGCGTGACCACGAAAAGCACCAGCGCGATTTCAATCAGCGCACTCGTATACATCTCGGTCGTGGCCTCCGCGAATTCATTGGCGATGACGCTGGCCATGGAATAGCCGGGATCGAACAGGGAGAGGGAAATCTCCGGGCGGTTCCCGATGACCATCGTCACCGCCATTGTCTCGCCGACGGCCCTGCCGAGCCCGAGGAGCGTGGCGCCGAGGAACCCGGACTTTCCGCTCGCGAGGATGATCCGCGTGCTCTCCCATTTCGTCGCCCCGAGGGCCAGGGCGGCCTCACGCTGCGTTCCGGGGATGGCGCGCAGGACGTCGCGCGAAATGGATGTAATGATCGGCAGGATCATGATCGCCAGGATGATGCCCGCCGCCAGCATCCCGAACCCGTACGGCGCGCCCCGGAAGAGCGGGATGAACCCCAGGTTTTTCGAGATCACCGGTTCGACGGATGCCCTCAGCCAGGGAACGAGCACGAACATCCCCCAGAGACCGTAGACGATGCTCGGAATCGCCGCGAGGAGTTCGACCATGAACGCGACGGGGCCCTCGATCCAGCGGGGGGCGATCTCGGAGAGGAAGATCGCGCTACCCAGGCTCAGGGGGAGCGCGATCGCCAGTGCGATGAGGGACGAGACCACCGTGCCGTAGATGAAGGGCAGCGCCCCGTAGAGGTCCTGCACAGGGTCCCACTCCGAGGAGGTCAGGAACCCCCAGCCGAACTCACCGATGGAGGCCCCGGAGCCCCGGATCATTTCCCATGCCATGAGCGCCACGATGGCGAGGACCAGTACGGCGAACAGCCTGGTGAGGTTTTTGAACAGCCAGTCGCCGATATTCATCGCGCGCCCCCGCGTGGGGGAGTGTGCCGGAACGGGCGCGGGTGGAAGGGGTTCGTCACCCCCGCCACCCGCTACCAGCGCCTGGTGCCCGGTGAGATGTTCCATATGTTCAGGCGGGCCCGGTGTTATTTCCCGGTGATGGCGTCGATTTTCCTGTTGCAGAGCTGTACGACCTCCGCCGGTAGCGGTGCGTAATAGAGGTCCTTCGCGTAGGACTGTCCGTCGGTCATCGCCCAGGTCAGGAAATCACCCATGGCCTTCTTCTTGGCCTGGTCCTTCATCGATTTGTAGACCAGCAGCCACGTGAAACCCGAGATGGGGTAGGCGCCCTTGCCGTCGGCGTCCGTGATCGAGACCCTGAGGTCCCCGGGCATGTCCTTGATCGCGCCGGCCGCGGCCGCCGAAACGGCTTCGAAGGTCGGCAGGACGTATTCACCGGCCCGGTTTTTCAGGGCGACGTAGGGCAGCTTGTTCTGGACCGCGTACGCCAGTTCCACGTACCCGATCGAACCTTCCGACTGCTTGATGATGCCGGCGACGCCTTCGTTCCCCTTGCCCCCCAGGCCGACCGGCCATTTCAACGACTTGCCCCGGCCGACTTTGTCGTTCCATTTCCTGCTGACCTTGGCCAGGTAGTCGCTGAAGATGTGCGTCGTCCCGCTCCCGTCCGAGCGGTGCGCGACGATGATGCCCTCTTCGGGAAGGGCCTTACCGGGGTTGACGGCGGCGATTTTTCCGTCGTTCCACATCGTGATCTCCCCGAGGAAGATCCCGGCCAGGACGTCGGGTGTGAGCCTGAGGTCGGTGCCCGCCTCCGGAAGATTGTACGTGACCGCGACGGCGCCCATCACCGTCGGAATGTGGAGGACTTCCGTCCCCCGTTTTTTCTTCGCCTCGGCAAGCTGCTCGTCGGACATCGGGCCGTCTGTCGCGCCGAAATCCACCGTCCCCTCGATCACCTGTTTCACGCCGCCCCCGCTGCCGATCGACTGGTAGTTGAACTCGATGCCGGTCTTGCCGTGGTAGACGTCGAACCATTTCGAGTAGATGACATAGGGGAAGGTCGCCCCCGCCCCGTTGAGTTTGAGCTGGGCGGTCCCCGTGGCGCTGAATGCCATCGTCAGAATGACCGCCAGCGTGGTGATGACCGTGACGCCGTATTGATTATTTTTCATCCGATTCTCCTGTTGATCTGCACGCCCGCCGGGGTTGTTTGTTCCCGTGGGTACCTGTTTTAGAGAAATATGTAATAGAATGTCAGCCGACCCGTCACCGAGGCATCGTAGGTCGCCGTCGAGGGTGCGGGGGCGGACTCGTAGGTTTCGATTTCGACGTTCGGCATCACCGTGACGTTTTTATCGGGGTTCCAGGCGATCGCGCCCAGGATCAGATTGCGCATGTCCCCCTTCGCCAGGACGTCCGAGTCGGTGTTCGGGTCGAACATGTCGAACCTGCCGACGATTTTCACGTCCGGGGAGACGTTGACGCTCCCCCAGGCGGACACACCCATCCGCATCAGGCTCTTCAGCGAGGTCGACGTCGACGGCATGAAAGAGTTCGCGCCCGACTGCATGAATGCCTCGGCGCCGATGTTGAAATTGCCCGGGTCCTCGTACCCCGCGAACACCGACCCGGTGAACACTCCGCGGCCGAGGGTGGCGGAGGCGTTCATGGGATCCGGAACCGCCGACCGGGTCAGGTAATCCCCGGTGACGGTGAACTGGACGTTCCCGCCCGGCTGGAAATGGAGCGTGGCGGCGTACCGGCGGTGCTTGTCACTCGGCTGGTTCTTGTTCCCGTTCCCGTTGGCGATCAGGAGATGGTACATCACCGTCCCCGATCCGTCGAACTTGCCCTTCAGCGCAACGCCGAAATCCCTGGATGGGATCAGGCCCCGGAGGTCGAGCTGGGTCTTCTCGAGGGACCGGTATCCCCACGAGTCTTCGGATATCCCGAAGGCCGTCGTGGGCTGGATTCCGAAAATGAAGTCTCCGCCCTCGATGACTTTTTTCCATTTGAGGTAGGCGTCCTTCACGACAGGCACGATCTTGATGTTCCTTGCCCCCCCGGCGTCCATCTCGAGGCGCATTCGGGTCGCGAAGCGGTCGGAGATGGTGTTGTCATAGGTGAAATAGATCCGCCTCAGCTGGAATCCCTGAAAGTCCTTTTCGTCCGAAGAGAAGGAGTTCGGGAGCGAGGTCGCAGCTGTGAAAGCCGGGTCGCGGGCGATGTTGTAGAAAAAGTCCCCGAACATGTATCCGCTGAATTTGTCCTTGGGGGGTTGCGGAGCCTCCTGCCCGAGAGTGAGCGGGGTAGAGAGTATCGAAAGGATGCTGCACGCGGCAATAAAGTGTCTCATTCGTATTTCCTTTTGAAGTGTGAGGGAGTTCCAAACCCAGTCTACGACCACAAGGTACCTTTCTCATGTTAGTCGGACATAATGTCCATGTTAAGAAATTGTTAACATCCCCCGCTCCTCCGCCGGCCGGTCTGCCCCATGCCGTGGTCAGGACGCGATCAGGGAAAGGCCATCAGTCACACCGGGACAGCAATGGGGGAGTGGGGGACCATGTTTCTTCGCTGCCCGATCGTGAACAGCAGGTTCCAGGGACGTCCCGCGGATCCCCTCAGACGATTTTATTCAGGGTGAAACGGAAGGTTGATCCTTTCCCGGCTGTTGACTCGACGCTCACAACGGTCCCGTGCGCCTCGATGATATGCTTGACGATTGCGAGACCCAGCCCGGTCCCCCCCGCCTCCCGCGACCGCTCCCTGTCCGCGCGGAAGAACCGCTCGAAGATCCGATCCCGGAGCTCCTCGGGGATCCCGATCCCGCCATCCTCCACGCTCACGACGCCGGAGGGACCGTCCTCCTTCCACCGGACCGTCACCCAGCCGCCTTCCCGGTTGTACTTGACGGCGTTGTCGATGAGGTTCACGAGAGCCTGTTTGAGGCGGTCACGGTCCCCGTAGACCTGCACCGGACCCGGGGGCATGTCCGCGGTCAGGGACACCTTCCGCCGGTCGGCGATGGGGGCCATCTCGGCGATGAGCTGGTTGACGAGCTCCCGGAGATCGAAATACCGGAAGCTCATTTTCATGTCCCCGGATTCGATCCGGGATATTTCGATGAGGTCGCTGAGGAGAGCGTCCAGGTTCTGCGTGTTCTTCAGGGCCCGGAGGAGAAAATCGCGGTTCACCGATGGGTCGTCGATGGCCCCGTTGATCAGGGTTTCGAGCATCCCCTCTATCGCGAAAATCGGGGTCCGCAGCTCGTGAGAGACGTTTCCGAGGAACTCCGTCCTGACCCGTTCGAGCTTGCGGAGCCTCACGATGTCCCTGTTCAGCGTGTCGATCATGGCGTTCAATGTCCCGCCGAGGCGGCCTATCTCGTCCCCGGAGCGGACTTCGATCCTCCGGTTGAGGTCCCCCCCCCTGATTTTCTCGGCGGTCTCGGCGATCTGCGCGAGCGGGCGCGCCAGCCGCCCGGAGACCAGGCCCACGATGACAGTCACGATGACGAACACGAACAGGCTCACCAGGATGATGTTGCGCCTGATTTCACCGACGGCCGCGTCGATTTCCGTGAGGGGGATACTCACCCGGAGGATGGCGGCTGTCCCGTATGTGCCCGACGAATCCAGTTCCGGACGGAGGGGTATGGCCAGGTACATGAAATCCCGGCCGACGGTGGCGCTGTGCCTCGTGCTGACGCCGGTCCCCCCCCGGAGCGCCTCGGCGACCTCCGGCCGCCCCGCGTGGTTCTCCATCCCGGGAATCTCATCGGGAGGGACGTCGCTGTCGAAGATCACCCTGCCGTCCCGTTCGATGAGCGTCAGCCGGTACCGCCCGGCCTTCTCGTACTCCCGGAGGAACCCGAATGCGGTCGTGTCCCTGGTGGTGGATTGCCGGAGCTGGGCCCCCACCTGGGCGGCCTCGGTGTTCAGCTCGTCGACGATCCGGCCGCGCAGGGAGCGTTCGACGCTGAGGGTCGTGAAAAATCCCGCCGCGGAGATGACGAAGAGGGAAAGCGCGAGGAGCAGGAGGGTGAGTTTGGTGCGGATGTTCATGCGGGCGGCCGGAGGCGGTACCCGACACCCTTGATCGTCTCGACGTAGTCGGAGTGTGCGCCGAGTTTGTCCCGGATCTTGGCGATGTGGACGTCGACCGTGCGGTCCACCACGTGCGCGTCGCTTCCCCAGATCGCGTCCAGCAGGGTTTCCCTGCTCACCGCCTTCCCCTCGCGCTCCGCGAGGTAGAGGAGGACCTCGAACTCCTTCCGGGGGAAAAACACCTCCCTGCCCCCGATCATGACAAGGTGCTGTTCCGGGAGAATTTCCACCGCCCCGACGGCGATGTTCTCCCGGACGGTGCCGGCGGAGGTCCGTTTGCGGAAGACGGCCCGGACCCTTGCGAGGAGCTTCGGGATGCTGATCGGTTTGACGAGGTAATCCTCCGCCCCGAGCTCCAGCCCCAGCACTTCGTCCACCTCAGAACTCTTCGCCGTCAGGAAAACGACGGGAATCGTCGAAGTCCGGGCGCCGGCCTTGAGTTTTTTGACGACCTCCCAGCCGTTCATCTCCGGCATCATCACGTCGAGGATGATCAAATCCGGCCGCTGGGACGCCAGTTCCAGCGCATCGACGCCGTTCCGTGCAGTGAGGACGGTGAAACCCTCCTTCCGGAGGTTGTACCTGACGAGGTCGACGATATCCTTGTCGTCATCGACGACGAGTATGGTCTGCATCGCGTCAGCTTCCCGGGGGGGGGATTCTCATGGGGCGCCCCGTTTCATTTTTCGGGTTCGGCCTGGTGTTTGATGATGCGGGCCTGGGCGATGAAAATCACCTCCTCGGCGATGTTCGTCGCGAGATCGGCCACGCGTTCGAGGTTCCTGCTCACGCGGATGAGTTCGACGCCCGCTTCGATGACCGACGATGAACCCTTCATGAGGGTGACGACGCGCCTGAAGACCTCGCGGTTGAGGCCGTCGACGAGGTCGTCCTGGGCCAGGACCGCCCTTCCGAGCGACGGGTCGAGGTGGACGAAGCCGTCGAGCGCCTGGCGGATCATCCTCCGCACCGTATCGGACATCGACGAGACCATCCCGAACGGCCCCTCCAGCTCGTCCGCGGTCAGCACGAGGGAGGATTCGGCGAGGTTGACCGCGTGGTCGCCGATCCGTTCGAGGTCGTTGTTGATTTTCTGCGCGGCGAGGATCAGCCGCAGGTCGCTCGCCACCGGCTGGTTGAGGGCGAGGAGGTCGATGATCTCGTCATCGATGTTCACCTCGAGGCTGTTGATGTGCGTGTCCCCCTCGATCACCGATGCGGCGGACGCCCTGTCACCGCTCCTGAGTGAATCGAGGGCGCGCGTGAGGGCCTCCTCCACCATGCTCCCCATGCGGATGAGCTGGTTTTTCAGATGTTCCAGATCCTTGTCAAAATGTCGTTCCATAACCGCTTTTCCTGTGAGGAGTCCCTGATGTTGCTGCAAATATACTGAATTTGTATTAACAGGGGGTAACGGACGGGTTACGAAACTGTTACGGGGCGGGGTCTTCCCGGGGGTCACTCTTCCGGCTTGAGGATGATCCCGCGCCGCTCGCGGTTGTTCATATTGACGATGAGCGGTTTCTCGAGCCGCAGATGCTTTGTATAGGTCAGGGCCTCCTCAGCCGGCTGCGCCGCCAGCCATTCCCAGTCGATCCTCCCCTGGCCCGCCTGTTCCGGCCTCCCGCCGACGCAGAGGTACCCCACCATGAACGACGTCAGGTTCTGGAAAAAATGCGATCCCTGCGAGGGCACGACCTCAAGGTCCCGGAAACTGCTCTCGACGATCACCCGGGCTCCGGCGATCTGGTCCCAGCGGACCGGGATGCCCAGCCACGGATCGAGCGACCCCCACCGGCCCACTCCCACCAGGAGGAACGGCCTGTGGTCGGCGAGGAGTTTCGCGTTGAGCCTCTCCACTTCCTGCGCGACCTCCCGGCTTTTCCCACGGTCGAAGAGGTTGTAATCCACGCAGACGATGTCATAGATGTCGTCGATGACTCCGTTGCCGAGGACCTGGTCGCTCGCGCAGAGGATGCGCTCCGGGGAAATCAACGAAGGGTCGACCTCGCCCGGTTCGCGGTTCACGACGAGGGGGCGCAGCTGCAGCAACCCGATCTCGGTCTGCGGGGAGGGTCCGCCGGAGAGGTTCACGGCGAACTCGATCTCCACGGGCGTGCCCATGGCGGAGCTCGAGAGCCGCAGAACGTCGGAGATGATTTCCGGGAAGGGGAGAGAGGGGTCCTTCAGGAACGCCTGGAAGGTGACGAGGCGGAACCCCTGCCGGGAAATACCCTCGTAGATCGCGTCGTTTTCGTGTGAATACGTGGATCCCACCCTGCTCAGCGAGCCGTCCAGTTCGGCGACGGAGAGGTCATAGAGACCGACCCGGTCGTCGTGTATCTCGCGCGAATCGATCGGGGGAGAGGACATGTCGAGCGCGAAGAACCGGTGCTGGTTGTTCTCGAGGGTGTCCCGGACCGTGATGAACTGCGGAAGGTGTTCCGGATGGGCGGGAGAAAACTTCACGCTCGGCCCCCCCTCCACCACCATCTTTCCGAGGCCGAGGGCGACCGAGACGATCCCCTCTTCGGCCTCCTGGGGGGGGATGGGATAGAAATTGTACGACCGGCCCACACCCGCCATTTCCGGGTAGTACCTCTTGCCCCGCCTCGCCCCCACCATTTTCTGGATCGCGACGGCCATTTTTTCCTCCTCGAGACGGTACACGGTCGCCTTCATGTACTCCTTTGCCTTCTGGTAAAAGGTCGACGCGTAGACGAGCTTGACGGCCCTCAGCACCTCATCCAGCCTCGTGGTGACGTCGGGGTCGTTGTTCGGGAGCATGTACGTCTCGTACACCCCGGCGAAGGGCTGGTACTGGGAATCCTCCAGCAGGCTCGACGACCTGACGGCGATCGGGTCCGTGATGATTTCCAGGAACTGCCTGATGCGGGCGACGACGTCGACCGGGAACTTTTCCGCCTCCAGGAACTTCCGCGCGATGAGATCGTCGTCGGGACAATTGAGGGCAAAGTGGTGAAGGTCGTTCAAATCCAGGAACTGGTCGAACACCTCCGTGCCGATCACGACCGCGCAGGGGACGAACACCCTCACCCCCGGAAACCGGTTCTCGATCCCCTCGGCGTTCAGCGCCATGTTCAGGAAACCCATTCCCCGCGCCTTCCCGCCGATCGACCCGCCGCCGATCCTCGCGAAACTTCCCGAGGGATCGAACGAGTCGGCGTCGAAGTCGGTGATCGTCCCCCGCGCCTGGTTCCTGCGGTAGGTCCGGAGGCGGAGAATGAGGTCCTCGCGCAGTTCCTCCAGCGATTGATAATCGCTCACCTGCCTCGGGCGGAGCTGGTCGGCCAGCCAGAATTCGGTGCGGGCCTTGAGCCAGTTGGAGAAATCGTTCCGCTCTCCGTGGAACCTGATGACCTCCGGCGGCACCACCGCCAGCTGCTCTTCGAGCGAGCGCAGGTCCTTCGCCCTGCCCGCGTACCCGCCTTCCTCCGTCCGGAAGACGAAATCCCCGAAACTGAAGTACCGTTTCATGAAGATCTTGATCCCCTCCATCATCGACGGGGAGGATTTCAACACGAAGGACGCGTCCACCGCCTCGGCCTCGGCCTCGAGCTCGGGAAGGTACGACTGCATCAGGATGGGCATGTCCGGGTCCGCCTTCCTCACGTGCCTTGCGAATTCCAGGCCGGCCCGGGGATCCCGCAAACCGTCCTTCGGAAAATCGACGTCCGAGATGATCCCGAGGATTTCCTCCCGATATTCGTCGAAATACCGTGAGGCCGATTCGTAGTCGGTGCAGAGGAGGATTTTCGGCCGGGCCCGCATCCGGAGGTAGCGCTGGGAGATGTTTTTCCCCTCCGAGATCAGCCTCCTCGACTGCTTCAGGATCTCGGTGTAGATCTCCGGCAGCAGCGAGGAGTAGAACCGCATATTGTCCTCGATCAGGAGGATCGACTGCACACCGACGGAATCGGTATCGTGGCGCACGTTCCTTCGGTCCTCGAGGTCCTTGATGATGGCGATAATCAGCCGAAAGTCGCCCTGCCAGATGAAGATCCGGTCGAACACCGAGGTGTCGTGCTGGGCCAGTAACGACGACAGCTCCCTGTTGTCGAAGGCGAGCAGCGTGATGGGCAGATCGCAACCGATGTCGCGGACCTGCCGCGCGAACTGGTGTGGCCTGCTGTCCTCGATATGCGGAGTGGCGATGATCAGGTCGAAGTGGCGGCCCTCCTTCAGCAGGTCCAGCGCCTCGGAGGTGCGCGTGACCTTGACGATCTCCGGCGAGTGGCTCATGCTCAGGCCGAGGTACTCGTCCTGGATCAGCCCGTAGAGCTGGCCGTCTTCATCGAACAGGAAGGAATCGTACTGGCTGGAAACGAGGAGGACCTCCCGGACCCTCCACCGCATCAGGTCCAGGAAGTTCTGCGAATAGCCGGTGAGGACCGGCCGGAGGGATCGTTCTTCCCGC